>NZ_PDYX01000001.1:0-389609 GCF_002743265.1 Sporosarcina sp. P29
TGCCTATGGCTTTAGACGTTTCGATCACTTTAGGGCGAAAATTTTATTAAACATACAGTATAAAGAAATTGGCGTTCATTTAGGTTGAGGGGTGGATTTAAATTCACTCCACCCCAACATTTGAGTTAGAACCTGAAAACAGCCATTAAAATAGTGATTTTCGACGCAAGCCATGTCTGACGTTTTTTCATACATTGCACCTATATCCAAAACCATAGATAGTTTCTATATGAAATAGCGGCATTTTCTGACGGATTCTTTTGATGTAATTATCGACAACACGTTCACTACCAAAATAATCCTCCCCCCAAATTTGTTGCAACAATAATTCCCTAGGGATTGCGGCTCGATTATGTTTTATAAAGAATTGTATAATATCAAATTCCCGACTCGTCACATCTAACTCCTGATCTCCCATTAAAATTAACCTTCGATTCTTGTCTATTTTATAAGGACCTACTACTTTAAAATCAGTATGATTTTGCATAGCTGTAACTTGTAGAATTTTCTTTACGCGAAGAACTAATTCCGCCGGCAAAAAAGGTTTCGTAATGTAGTCATCACACCCAATTTCAAAACCAATAACTCGATCTATACTTTCACCTCTTGCGGAAATCAAAATGACTGGGGTATTAACCTCGAGCTTTTTGATCTCTTTCAACAATTCAAATCCACTACCATCCGGGAGCATGATATCTACTACCCAACAATCTATCTGGACATGTAATTGACCAAAAGCTTCGTGTAGATCACCGCATTTCACCACATTCCAGCCGTTTTTCTCTAAATAAATTGAAAGTACCTGAAGTAGATCCTGTTCATCTTCAACAAGACAAATCGTTTTCATCTCGCTCACTTCCCTCATTATATGTAGTACTTAAAGTATACAATCCTTCTATACGAATGTAGAGCCGTTCTAATCCGTGACACAATCAAACACATTTCAAACATAAACGAATACATTTATATGAAAATGTAGACACATTCCCTCTCTATCATAAGAAATAGCTAACTTGATGCACTTTAAAAGTAAGCGCATACAAAAATAAGATACATGGAGGTTTCCTATGGAAAAGAAGAAGTTCAAATTGCCAACTGCCTTTACTACATTGCTTATTATTACAGTAGGGATTGCATTCCTGACGTTTATCATACCCGCTGGAGAATATTCTTACAATGAAGATGGGACACCCATTGTCGGTACATATGAACAAGTCGAATCGAATCCCCAAGGTTTGTGGGACATATTCTCCGCTCCGATTAACGGATTCTTTGATGCAATTGATATTATTATTTTCGTTCTAGTACTTGGTGGTTGTTTAGGTATTGTATTTGAAACGAAAGCAATCGATGCAGGTCTATCTAAAGTAGTGTTTTCATTAAAAGGTCGCGAAAAATTAATGATTCCTATTTTAATGACTATCTGTGCCATCGGTGGTGCTACGTATGGGATGGCGGAAGAAACGATTGCGTTCTATCCCATTGTAGTCCCGATTCTTCTATTAGCCGGTTACGATGTCGTTACAGCCGTCATGGTAATTTTCTTAGGTGCCGGGATTGGTGTGGCGGGTGGAATTACAAATCCGTTTTCTGTTGGAATCGCATCTAACCTGGCAGGTATTTCTATAGGGGACGGAATATTTCACCGTTTATTACTTTTCTCATTGTTCCTTGCATTCGGCATTACCTTTGTGATGCGGTACGCAGCAAAAGTGAAGATGTATCCCGAAAAATCAATTGTCTTTGATATCAAAAGTAAAGTAGAACAGCCTTTTAAAAAAATCGATCCGAATGATGTGGCGGATCTTACGGGAAGAAGAAAAGCGGTACTCGCAGTATTCAGTAGCTTCTTCCTCATTATGGTTGTTGCTCTAATCCCCTGGCAGGATAAGTTCGGGATTTCATTATTCAATACTTTGCATGACAACATCCAACAAACACCTATACTCGGTGTGGTATTAGGACATATTAGTCCGCTCGGGGAATGGGGTTTTGGGGAATTAACAGTTTTATTCTTCCTAGGTTCCATTATTATCGGAAAGATGTATTCATATAAAGAAGATGAAATAGTTAGATTGTTCCTTAATGGAGCAAAAGATTTAATCAGTGTTGCACTCATTCTTGCAGTGGCAAAAGGTATTTCTGTCATTATGACAAACGGAATGATCATTGGGACGATCCTGAATTTCGGGGAACATCTATTGGCAAATGTCAGCAGCTCTATTATTGCACCGCTTGCCTATCTCTTGTATATACCGTTAGCGTTCCTAATCCCATCTTCATCCGGACTAGCCACAGCGACAATTCCTATACTGGCCCCTCTCGCAGACTTCGCAGGAGTTGACCGGGCCTATATTGTAACCGCCATGCAAGCTGGTGCAGAAACAATGAATTTGTTCTCTCCGACACAAGCCGTTTTAGTTGGCGCTTTGACATTGGCGAACATTCCGTACGAACGCTGGCTTAAACACATTATTCCATTCGTGCTCGGGATTATATTAATTACCACTGTTGTATTAGTCACTTTGTCTATTATATAAATTATAGGAGGTTTTTATATGAATAAAATTTCAATTATTGGTGCAGGTAACGGCGGCTTAACCGCAGCTTATCATTTATCAAAACTCGGACACAGTATTTGTCTATACGATTCCCCTCAATTCGATACACAGATCAATGCGGTAAATAAACAAGGCGGGATCAAAGCACTACCAGAAGATCATGGTGCGGAGATGATGTTTCCAGGTTTCGAGGAAATCACGCATGCGACAACCGATATTAAGAAAGCGATGGAGTTTGCGGAATTGATTGTAATGATTTGCCCTTCATTCGCACAAGAGCATTTATTTGAGCAAATGCTTCCTCACTTGCAAAATGGGCAAGTCGTTTTCTTAATGCCTGGTAACTACGGCGGACTAGTCTTAAATCGCATGAAAAATGAATCCAATCAAAAAAATAAAGATATTACGTTTGTGGATGGAATCAGTATTCCATGGGCAACGCGCATTGTTGAACCTGGTGTTTTAACTATCATGGGCTTAAAAGAGTTTTTATCTGTCAGCATTTTTCCGTCAGAAAATGCGACGGATGAAGTGAAGCAACTGATTACAGAATCCCTTCCAGTTCCAGTATATTTTCTAGATAACCCATTAGTAGCAGGGTTGGAAAACATCAACTTTGGTGGTCATCCATTATTGACAACGTTAAATATGGGACTACTTGAAAACTTTAACGGAGATTTTAACTATTATCGAGACTGCTGTAGTCCAGCCACTGCGAATGCGGCAGCGAAAATGGATCAAGAACGACTTGCTGTTGGAGCGGCTCTTGGATTTTCATTGAAGACTGAATTAGAAGCAATGAATGCTCTGTATGATTCAAATTATGAATCAGTATACGATTTCAATCGTGACTCTACAACACATGGTAAAATCAACAGCGCACCAAATAGCTCTAAAAACCGTTATGTAACCGAAGATGTACCTTACTTACTCGTTCCCTGCTTCGAATTAGCACAAGCAGTCGGTATTCGTGTACCAATTGTAGAGTCTTGTATCCATATAGCCTCCGCTTATAATAATACAGACTATTTTAAGATTGGCAGAACATTAAAAGATATGGGTCTAACTACAGATGAATTAAAGATTCTTATCCAATAACTATCGAAAACCCAGATATCTCTTGTTGATATCTGGGTTTTGTTTAAAATCTAAACTAATTAATCCAAATAAAAAAGCTCCCGATCCATTACGACCGAAGAGCTCTGAATATTTGTTTTGCTATTAGAAAGTGATGAATCCTTTTTGTACTGCGAATCCACCTAGTGTAAATAAGGCGATGACAACGAGTGTAATGATGAATAATCGATTATTTCTGTCCAAGACGTCACCTTTTTCTCTATCGGATAGATGATGATTGTTAGTTACTTCATTCTATCCTATCGAGTTCAGAATTAGCAATCTAATTTTTAATCGATTTCTTTACTTAGTTGATGTAAAAAAACTTCCATGAAGTCATGTCTTTCTTTCGCCAAACGCGTGCCTTCTTTCGTGACCATCAATTCTCTTAGCAATAATAACTTCTCGTGAAAATGCGTAACCGTAGCCGTTTCTTTTTTACGATATTCTGACACAGACATATCCTTTCGAGCTTCTTCTTGCTGATCGTAAAGTTTCCTGCCGCGCGCGCCACCAAACGCAAATGCACGCGCAATGCCTACCGCGCCAATCGCATCCAAACGGTCAGCATCTCTGACAATAGCGCCTTCAATAGAGGTAATATCTTTTGCGTTGCCGCCACTGAATGATACACTTTCAATCGCAGATATCACGTTTTCTGTAATCTGTTGTGTCGCACCTATTTTTTCAAGCAACTCTATCGTAGTTACTTCATGCATTTCTTCATATTTCGCATCTTCCACATCATGCAACAGCACTGCTAAACGAACGACTAATTCATCAGCACCCGGCTCAGTCGCTAAAATTTTCTCAGCATTTTTCATTACACGATCTATATGGTCGAGATCATGGCTCGCATCGAATTTATTATAAATACCTTCTACTTCCGATCTGCACTTCGATACCATTTCTTGCATTGAATCCCTTCCCCTCTTTTACATTAGTTATATGCGAATACAGCCTGTAAAATCAGTCTTTTTACCTGACGAATGAAATTCATTTCACTGGATTACAGAAAAAATCGTTACAGTCGCTCCTAATTAAGAAGCAGAATTTACTGCAGCTCGTATTCCTCACCGTAATAGAGTTTAACATGCTCTTCAATGGTATGAATACCTTCTTTTGTTGTACTACATGCTAATTGGACAACCAAATCCAATCATCCGCAGAAACTGTCACGACCCGCAGTTCCCCTCGACGTGTAAAAAGGAAAGGTAGCCAAGGTGCGGCCCCTTTCCTTCTATTATATACCGTGTATATTATTTAACGTAACTTGTTAGATAGCCGTAACCTGTAGCTTCCATTTCTTCTAGCGGTACGAAATCGATTGATGCGCTGTTAATACAATATCGTAACCCACCACGATCTTTTGGACCGTCTTCGAAAATATGGCCAAGATGGCTATCTCCTGCACGACTTCTGACTTCAGTTCGTACCATATTGAAACTTTTATCTATATGTTCCGTCATTACTTCCGGAACGATTGGTTGCGTGAAGCTTGGCCAACCGCACTGTGAATCATACTTATCAGCACTCGAAAATAATGGTTCACCGGTTGCAACATCGATATAGATGCCACTTTCGAACGTATCCCAGTATTCATTCGAGAATGCTGCTTCTGTATGGTCACCTTGTGTCACTTGATACTGATCTTTCGTCAACTTCTCTTTTAATTCTTTATCGCTAGGCTTAGGATAGTCCGCTACGTCAATTATAGATGGTATTTCTTGATCTTCCAACGTATCGAATTCAACATGACAATAGCCATCTGGGTTTTTCTCTAAGTAATCCTGATGATACTCATCCGCTAATGTAAAGCTCGTCAGCGGTTCTACTTCCGTCACGATGTCGTCATCATAGCGTTCCTGCTCAATAGCAACGACTTCGTCAATAACCGCTTGATCTTCTGGATTAGAGTAATAAATGCCCGAACGATACTGTGTACCACGGTCATTTCCTTGTTTATTCAAAGATGTAGGATCCACAATCATGAAAAAATGTTCCACAATGGTTTTCAAATCCGTATGTGCTGGATCGTATTGTACATGAACTGTTTCTGTATGGCCGGTTTTTCCTGTGATTACTTGATTGTATGTTGGATTTTCCGTTGTGCCATTTGCAAAGCCGGAAGTCACATCATATACGCCATACACTCTTTCCATATATGCTTCCACTCCCCAGAAACAACCACCGGCCAAATAGATATCCTGTAGATTTTCTTCGTTAAATTCTACATCTTCATTGGGATTGGCGGGATACTTGGAACCTGAAGAAGCAGTCAGTGAATCAAGGCTGGATGATGACTCCGGATTACTTAAGCCACACCCTGTAAGCAGTAAAATACCGAGTAAACCGAGTATGAATTTTAACTTCATAATAGTGAGCTCCCTTCATTAATTAATTTGTGACATGGCATCGATAATTTGATCATTTGATAAGTGGCCTGGTTGTGAGCGGACCAATTTCCCTTTTGTATCAATAAAAGCCGACGTTGGATATCCTTTAACATTGAATTCTTGCACGAGACTGCCGCCATCATTTAATAATACCGGCAAAGCTTCCACATGTTGAACACCTTTGAACCATTTGACAAATTCATCGTGTGGCTTTTCATTATTAAAACCAGGGGCTACGACAGTAAGCACTTCAAAATCCGTGGATTCTTTAGCAAGCGTATTGACTTCATCTAGACCTGCCAAACAGATCGGACACCAAGAAGCCCAGAACTTTACATACACTTTTTCGCCTTTATAATCTGCAAGACTAACGTTTTTTCCATGAAGATCCTGCAAAGCAATACTATTTGCGTCACTATCCGTTCCAGCAGACGAACAAGCACCTAGAACAGCAACGATGGCCAACAACATAACGATTTTTTTCAACATGGTAGTTCCTCCTCTTATTGTGGAAATCGTGTTGTAAACCAGTTAAAATTAATAATAATAATAATGATGATGATTAGCATCCCACTAGTTTGACCTATTTTCGTAAAGTAGTAATTCAGTTATTTCTTTTGAAACAATAAAAGATCAAAGAAAGTAGTGAAAATGATAGGTTACGTTTCAAATACCTGTTGCCCAATCATGAGTAATCCCCTCTTTTTTCATTTATACTTCTATTATAAATTGAGGACACTCTAAAACCTATCGATTGAGACTTTTAAAAAATTTAATATGACCAAATCCAGACGTTTTTCGACAAATAATGATCCTTGACTTTAACTGTTGACAATTTGCCAACAACCATTTATTCTTTTAAAGAAGTATATATTTTTACCGTTGTCGTAGAAATGGAGGGGTAGTGTCATGTCAGAAGGTAGTCTTGGTCTGTCTATCGGGCAATTATTGCGTGATGTTTTAGAAGAACGTTCATTGTCCATGCGCAAACTAAGCGAACTCACAGATATTGATACTTCAACTATCTCTAGGATCATCAATGACAAACGCAAAGCAACACTAGATCACCTAGAGAAATTTGCGATCATTTTGGAAATACCATTAGCCAATTTACTTCAGGCGGCAGGCTATCCAGTTGATCATAAAAACACGATACCTTCTGCTTATGATGATACGATTCAACAACTGGTCGAAACATCAGAACTTCTATCTGCAGATATTTCCATTGAAAAAGTCGAACTTCAGCTTGCAAGTTATGAAGCGTATGTTCAAACTACTGAAGGTAGAAAAAGAATTTTACATGATTTCGATAAGAAGTTAAAACTGACAGGCGGAGTAGGTCCATTCGTCGATCAAATGAAAGAATTATTTACACGGTTTAAAATGCAAGATGTTGCAAAGCGTGATCTAGCCATTATCGGTAGCGCATTATTATACTTTATCATTCCTGTGGATGTCATCCCGGACTACATTTTTGCGGTCGGGTATCTGGATGATGCGATCGCGGTCCAAATTGCTTCAAGCGTACTAACAAAGAATTCATAATTAGATGAGTAGGTGTGACATTAATGGAAAACAGAGTGACTGAAAAGCGTCGCAAGAAAAAACTTAAGAGAAAATATAAGCGATTAATATTCATGGTATTCACTTTGCTACTTTTAGCGGGTGGCGGATATGTCGCTGCGCAATATTCAAACGGCTTATCCTTTGCGAACGGTGGCAAAACAAATGAAATACATACAGAACTCAGCGATAGCAGCAATACATTTTCCGATAACAATTCCGCTTTTGACGACTTTGAAGGTGGCGAATCACAATTTGGCGAAATTAACGTATTGTTAATTGGTGATGACGCAAGGGGCGACGAAGATGACACGCGTTCAGATGCTTTGATGATTGGTCACTACGATCAGACAACAAACCAAGTGAAGTTAATCTCTCTTATGCGTGATACATACGTCGATATTCCAGGTCACGGTATGGAAAAGATCAATGCCGCTTATGCACTCGGAGGACCTGAATTAGTGCGACAAACGATTAAGCATAATTTCGATGTGGATGTGCAATATTACGCGATTGTTAATTTCGAAGGTTTCTCAAAAATTGTCGATGTTATCGCGCCTGACGGAATTGAAGTCGATATTCCATATGAAATGTCACACGGGCTAGGTTTAACACTCTATCCTGGTCAACAGAAATTAAACGGGGATCAATTACTTGGTTATGTGAGATTCCGCCATGATATCCATAGTGATTACGGTCGCGTAGAACGTCAGCAAGAAGCTTTAGGTAAACTGAAAGATGAAGCGATGAGTTTACAGACACTCGTCAATATACCTAAATTAATGGGCGTTATTGATCCATATATTGATACGAACATCGACAGTAAAACTATCTTTACAATTGCTAAAGGTATGTTGACTGGTGGAAAGAATAACGAAATGGAATCCCTACGTATTCCGGTAGAAGGATCATTTGGCGACTTGCGCACAGACGTTGGTGCTGTTCTTGAGATTAACCTAGAACAGAATAAACAAGCATTACGAGAGTTTTTATCATTAGAGGATGAATCAACCGATGATGGAAGCGAACAAGACGTAGAATATGCGGAAGATCAAGAATATAGTCAAGACCAGCCATACTAAAACGAAATAAATCCATACAATAATAAGCTGTTCCAGTCATTCAAACGACTAGAACAGCTTATTTTTATGTTACCTATTTATATGCTAAAAGGAATATCACTTTCACTAAGCCTTTTCCATTTAGTAGTTAAATTATATGAAACATTTCTTATAATCACAAATGATGCTATTCATTATATAATAGTACACTATAACTTTATGTTTTATTACGTCGTCAATACTAATTTCCCCATCGTCTTCCTACCCTGCAATTGTCTCTGGGCTTCTGCTGCCTCTTCCAAATCAAATGTACCACCTATTGTTAATTGTAAATCTCCATTTTGTACATATTCTAGTAGTTCTTTAAAGCTGTTCTGATATACTTCATAGTTTTTCATGATTTGAGGCAAGAAAAAACCAACAACCGATTGATTTCGTTGCATCAATTCTCCCGCATCCATTGGAGATCGTTCTCCGCTTGCCGCACCAAAGACTACCATACGCCCAAATGGTGCAAGACATTTCAGTGTTTTTCTAAACACATCTCCACCGACCATTTCAAGCGCCACATCTACACCTTTACCATCAGTCAATTCTCGGACCTTCGATTCCCAGCCTTCTTCCGTGTAGTTAACTAGATGATCTGCCCCCATCTCTTTTGCATGTGCTAGCTTTTCCTCACTACTCGCTGTTGCAATAACTTTGCCAGCACCAAATAGTTTTGCTAATTGTACTGCAATCGCCCCTACACCCCCTGCTGCTGCATGAACAAGAACAGTTTCTCCTTTTTGTAATCGCCCCATTGTCTTTAATATGTGGTAAGCCGTCTGACCTTGAAGGGGTAGCGCAACCGCGTCGGTATATTCCACACCGTCTGGAATCGGCGCAAGCGTCATTTCAGGTATCGCCGCATATTCGCTATAACCGGCCGATTCAATGAGTGATACTACTCGCATACCGGGCTTAAAACGCTTTACGCCTTTCCCGACTTCCGTAATAATCCCTGCGACTTCAGCTCCAGGAATAAAAGGAAGTGGTGTCGGTACAACATACTTACCTTCACGGCGTGCAACATCCGCATAGTTCACACCAATAGCTTTAATTTCTACCAATACATCACGATCTCCTACAACTGGTTTATCAATTTTCACAAGTTGAAGTACTTCCGGTCCACCATACTGCTCTAATTGAATCGCTTTCATATCATCTGCCCCTTTATGAAATATAGTTTTCTGCTTGATTCATTGCATCAGCAATTCCGCGCTTTGTTTCCACTGTATTTTCAACCGATAATTCACTACATCTATCGAATACATTGCTCAAGATGTATTTTTTAGTATCCCCCGAAGCAACACTGGAAAGTAGTCTTCTCGCATTCATTTCTACACGTAGTAACGTATCCGTAACAAGTGCTTCTGTTAGTTTAATTTTTAGCGAGGCAGACTTGTTATTTGAAGACTCTATTGCTTTCATTGTTCGTAAGACAGCCGATTCCATTGCATAAAGATCAATTGCTATATTAGCAAGTTCCATGAGAGCTTCTTGTTCGTTCGCAATTTGTTCTTCATGCTTCTGATACGTGAGACCAATACATACTAAGAAAATATTTCTTACTAATGTGACTGCTCCTTGTTCTCTTGAAAGTTCAGTGCTTTGCAGAGTTGTTGGCTGACCCAATGCTTTACTCGCTTCCTTTACTAATTCTTGAAGTGGAACCATTCCTTTAGAAGTGCGACTTAGTAAGGACATGGGAATGAGCAACCGATTAATCTCATTCGTCCCTTCAAATATTCGGTTAATACGAGAATCCCGGTACACTTGTTCAATTGCATAGTCTTTGATATAGCCATAACCACCATGAAGTTGCAGTGATTCGTCGGCTACTTGATCTAGCGTTTCGGATCCATATACTTTACAAATTGCACATTCTACAGCATACTCCATCATCCGTTTAGCAATTAAACGATGGTCTTCTGAATGCTCCAAATCACCAAGTGCATCTTCTAAAAGAGAAGCCGTTCTGTACTGAAGCGATTCTGCAGCATAGATCCGCGTCGTCATATCCGCTATCTTTTCTTTTGTAGCAGTAAATTCAGCGATAGGTTTTCCGAATTGCTTGCGCTCTTTTGTATAATCAATTGCTAGTTTCATACTGAACTTTGAAGCACCCATTGTTGCAGAACCTAAATTAAAACGCCCTAAATTAAGTACGTTCAACGCAATATGGTGACCTTTTCCTACTTCTCCCAACAGATTACGTACAGGAACTTCACAGTTTTCAAAATACACCGCAGTCGTTGATGATCCTTTAATCCCCATTTTCTGCTCTTCTGGCCCAAGAGAAATCCCTGGGAAGTCATTCTCTACAATAAAAGCAGTAAACGCCGTACCGTCTACTTTTGCATAGACAATAAATGTATTAGAAAAGGCAGCATTTGTAATATACAACTTTGAACCGTTCAAAATATAATGCGTACCTTCTTCATTTAATGTCGCTGTAGTTTTCGCCGATAATGCATCAGAACCTGAAGTTGGCTCAGTTAAACAGTAAGCGCCAATAAATTCGCCAGATGCCAGTTTCGGTAAGTAGTATTCCTTTTGCCATTGCGTTCCGAAATATGTGATTGGAAGCGTGGCTATACACGTATGATTGGAATGTGCCACACTATATCCCCCGGCAGAGCCTAAATGCTCACCGACGAGCCCTTTAGTGATTTTATCAAGACCTAACCCACCATATTTTTCTGGTATACTGTGTGCTAATAATCCAAGATCTCCTGCTTTAGTTAATAAAGATTTCACAAGAGTAAAGTCTTGCTTTTCAATCTCTGAATTGCGTGGATGTACTTCTTTTTTTATGAAGTTTTTTGCTGTATTTGCAATCATATGGTGTTCGTCAGTAAATTCCTCTGGAGTAAATACTTCCTCTTGTCTTGATGGACGATATAGAAAAGCAGCACCTTGGTAGAGTTGTTTTTTATTAGACATGTATATTCTCTCCTTTATGAAAAATAGATATGAAAACTTAGTCTCGTTATCTATTGACTAGATTTGGCTACTCATGCCGCCGTCCACTACTAATACGTCTCCAGTGATGTAATCAGACGCTTTTGACGCTAAAAATACAGCTACACCTTTTAAGTCATCTTCGCTACCTAATCTATTTAACGGTGTTCCATTTAAAATGTAATCACGACCATTTTCGATTGTAACATTCGACATTTTCGTAGGGAAGAATCCTGGAGCAATGGCATTTACATTAATATTATGTCGACCCCATTTTGCTGCTAAATCTTTAGTCAGTACAATGACTGCGCCTTTGCTAGTATTGTAACCAATCGTATCCATGAAATCTGGATGTGTTCCGCCAAGTCCTGCAACAGAAGCAATATTTATGATTTTTCCGCTGTTTTGCTTGATCATGACCTTTCCCACTTCTCTGCTCATAATAAATGTTCCCGTTGCGTTGACGTTAAGCACTTTCTGAAAAGCTTCTATCGGCATATCTATTGTGGGCGCCCCCCATGTGGCACCGCTATTATTCACCAGAATATCAATGGTTCCAAATTCCTTTACTGTCTCTTCAACTACTCTTCTCACATCTTCTTCATTTGCCACGTCACAAGCCAAACCTATTGATCTCACACCTAGACTTTCCAACTCTTGACTCATCTCAATACACGATTCCACTTTGCGAGAACAGACTACAACATTCGCTCCAGCTTCCGCAAATCCTCTTGCAATTTGTGCTCCAAGCCCTCTTCCACCGCCCGTAACTACTGCCGTTTTCCCCTTTAAATTAAACATATCAAGAACCGTCATGTCTATTTCCCCTTTTCTATAGTTTGCTAGTTTCCTTCATTACATTAAAACTACTTTCACTCAAATGTTCATACTACCCTTTATACATAAAGCTTATTCTCATGTACTAACCAGTCGGTATGTTCAGAATAAAAAGATATAATTACCATACTAAACGTTCAGCTTTTATTTAGCAAGACTTTACTTCCCTCTCTTACACTGTAAACCCACAGGATGCTATTGTTGAGATATCATTTATGTCTAAAATTGATGATGAAAATGCGATTTACGCTTCTTATTCGTACGTTTTAAAGGGATTCGAACCCCGACCTACGTCTTAGGAGGGCTTTGATCTATCTAGCTGAGCTACTGGGACGAAATGTGATTGAAGCATCGTGAATACAGCGCCTCCAGGAATACTTGTTTATTTAAAACTCAAACTTACTCTTTTATTCGAACTAGAGTATTTGTCCAATCATCTCACTAGCCTTTTCATATATTGATTATAAGGTCGGCCGGCATGAAAAGTGTAATGGAGGTGAAAAGATATGTGTTCTAAAAACAATCGACGGGGAAATCGAGTAGAATTGGTTTGTAAATGTCGAGAAGTAAGATCAAATCACGATAATAGGCACCACTGTAACCGTGACTTTGATCATCACGATAATAAACACCACTGTGACCGTGACTTTGATCATCACGATAATAAACGCCACTGTGACCGTGACTTTAATTGTAGAAATGAGTTCAGATGTCAATGTAGAAGATGTAATCGCAGACGTTTTAACTTTTTCTGGTAAATGTAATAAGATTAAGAAGGTAAAATAATAAATGTGTCTGCGCAGACAAAGCATAAGAAATGGAAAGGCGATTACTCTAAATTGAGTAATTGCCTTTTGGGGATTTGAAGTGGTAAAGCGTGAAAACAGGTTATATATTCTGTTAATACTTAAGGTGGTTTTAAAGTGTGATTTTTTATCAAATCTCCACTTTTAGAAAATGATTTTACTAGATGAGGTTGACTATCGCAAATTTTAGAGGGTTTGGTGGGTTTGCTGAGATATGTGTTCATGTTTATTACTCTAACAATGGCAAGTATTATTTATAGACCTAGTATTTGTTAAGACAATTCAAGGGTCCATTCTAGTAATCAATTTCATGGATTTATTTGATATCAAAGTGTTCGGTTTCAGTAAATAGTAACCAAATAACGTCCTAGAAGGGATTCGAACCCCCGACCTACGCCTTAGGAGGGCGTTGCTCTATCCAGCTGAGCTACTAGGACATGATAGAAATGAGTAACACTTCGATTCATCTGCTGATTCAAAGTGTTCTCACGCTTATTAATCGTTCGCCGTACCATCGTAATCTTCATTAAACCATAATTGCTCATCATCATCCACGTCGCCATTATAGTTAATCAAAATTTCTTCTCCAGCTTTGATATCTCTATAGGCAAAGAAATCAAATGTATGGTGATCGAAATTAATATCATACGTCGCATTCGGTTCATAAGAATGATTGAATAACATTCCGTAGCCAAGAAGGACAGCGGTATGGTTTTCTCCATACTCGAAAGCATAGTCAGCTAGAACAGTTTTCTCAATATGTTCATGTTGTTCATTTGGATAAGAGATAACAGGCGCTTCATGTAACAACTGCCCTTTTTTAATATCGCATTTTGCGAATACTCCTCTATTGAATTCCCCTTCGCCAATTGGAGAAAGTTTTACTTCTATCATGTCTTTCACCTACTCGCTTGTAAATTATACTTGCCTAGTATACCATTAATTTCACCCAATTGCTGATTTCTTTTCTCATTAAATAAAACAGGACGTTAACAGCAGTTAGTTCCTTTTTAGAGACACCTACCAACCATACACTTTCGTACAAACGACCGTTGCTACAACTGACCTGAATAGACATTTGACGGAATACATTTCATACATAAAACCTCTACCTATCTACGCAAAGTCTTGATCCACTTCCTGCCTATCATACTCAAGAATCCAGTCAGAGTATTGTTCATAAAGAAATCTAATAGATTCCCTGTCAGACGCTATGATATCACAGCCACGATCATCGTATAGATGATAAATGATATTTTGGGATAGGTTGATGAAGAATATATCATAACCGCTTTCAAGATTTCGTTTTAAAATCGTAGTCGGATCAGAGTAATCTTCATAACAAATCGCTTTCAGTAACTGCATATACCGAATATCTTGTTTTTTACAAGTAAGCATAAATCGATGTGTTTGAAGTTCTTCCTCCTCTTCACCATAAGGATTAGGAATCGTAGAAAACTGCAATGTATATAATAATTCTTTTCGTTTTATAAACTTGGAATAGACATTCAACGGTCGATCGCGTAGAAAATGATTATTTGTATGGACATCAGTGACCATCATGATTTCATCATCTTCCCCAAACACCGCTTCGAATAATGTAATGGACCGATAAAATGCTTGTTTTAAGAAATCCGGCTCATCAAATGCTATTGATTCAGAAATTTCAAAGCGTATAGCTTTATTTGTTTCGTAAAATAGAGCAGGTGCCAGTTCAATCCCGTCAAAATACTCAGCTAAATATACTTCTAACGTTTTCATTAATTCACTCTCCATTACGGATGTCTTACATGATTGTGAATGCAATCGCCCGTAGTTCTTGCAATGCATATTCAAAGTTCCCTGCCAAAATCTTAGCCTCTTGTTCGCCACCGCTATAGCTAGAAAGATTAACAATTAGTAGATCCTTAGTAAGACGTAGAAAATTCCATAGCCACCTTCCACGACCGGCGCAAATGCACCATTTTCAACTTGTGGATGTGTCGTATTACTAGTGGAAATAAAATCATGACGCATCTTCAAATAGCTGGGATCAGTAAATAGTGCAGGTAATTGTTTCGTTTTGGCTCATCTTGATATAACGAAAATATCTTCTATAATCCAAATAGATGTCTCTCACTCCAAATCCTTTTTGTGCTTCTTTTAATCGATGAGAATGTGCAGCACCTGATTATTGCATTAAACGATAGACAAGAGGAGCTTCTAGCTGTTCCTCCACTATTGCTTTCGCCAGTATTAGATTTTCTGTATTTGAAGGGCGTATGCATTCGGTTCTTTCTTTATTAAACCAACGCATGGACAGCGCATCATACCGAATGTCTTATATTGAGCTACTTGCAGCGCCATATGAAAAAATGAATCTGGACTGAATCCAAGTCGTTTTATTTCATCCGTTCCAAGAGCTTCAAAATTCACCACATGAGTGAAATATTCTCGATCGCTTTTTTTATTCTCTTTTTCTAATGCATGGAGCTCTTGCTGTACTTCAGCTGAAAGCATCCAGTCTAATTTTTCTGCTGTAGGTTGCACGTTCATTTCGATGTTTTCCAAATCCGTTGAAATGAGCTGAATTTGTACATCTTGAATGACCGCGAAACTAGTCGTCCCATCGACTGCAGTATATTCTACGCAGTAACCAAGCTCGCTTGCTTTAGTCATGACGATTTGCAATGTCATATCAAAGTATTTATTCCTGCCACTCAGTAAAAGATTATGTATCGCTTCATTAGAATTTGTACTGTGTTCATCTATTGATATAACAACCAATGAATTTGCCATGCTTTGTAAACTTTCAGTATTCAATTGAGTGACTGTAAGTCTTTGATAAATATCTGTTGCTTTATTTTTACTTGTGGTGAAAATCCCGACATTAGATCCTGCTGGTTCATTCAATGAAAAAGTTTCTTCAATCACTTTTGACAATGCCTCACTGGAATACAACAAACCTTCTTCATCCGTTACAGGAATCGTGTAGATATTGCCATTAGTTCAAAAGCTAATATGATTGTCTACTTTAGAATATTCAGCAACGCAGTGACCATCCCGTTGATATTTAGGTATTCGAACAGAACGGATAAGTTAGGATATTGGCTCATGTCTAGCGGTATTTTCCGCAACATTTCAGAGTGGGCTTTTTCATCAATGATCGCATGATAAAACTGCACCACGAATCGACTCACTTTGCCAGCTAACTCAGCTATTGTACGAACTGGATACTGCTAATTATCAAGTGAAATATTGAAATTACTACTGGTATGTAAGGGCTTACGAGATGTTAGATATAAATCATTCAAACAAAATTTTAGCCAACTATCTGCATTTTACTTTACATAATAATATTATTCTAATTATATTATTCAATATATACACCATATAGTAAATAATAGCATATAAAAAATCTCCCACCTATTTAGATGAGAGATTCACTTTCACTTTTTCACAAAGGTTCCAAACGACTCTCGATTTCTTCACGACGATTTTCGAGGAATGGTGGCAATGCCAAGCTTTCTCCTAAATGCTCTAACTCCTCATCGGTATCAAATCCTGGTCCATCTGTTGCTATTTCAATAGTTAAACCGTTCGGATCTTTTAAATAGACTGAATGAAAATAATATCTATCAACATATTGTGAATTGGGAATCCCATTGTCATTTAACTTATGAATAAACTCATTCAATTCCTCTTCATCTTCAACACGTAATGCAATATGATGAACACTACCTCTTCCCGGACGTTCTTTAGGAAGATCCGCACGATGTTCTAGATGAATTTCAGCTCCCGTTCCCCCTTCACCCGTTTCATAGATTATGATATTGGGCTGCCCTTTCGTTTCCGAGACGTAACGATCTTTTTCTTTAAATCCTAAAATGTCTGTTAGAAGTGCAGTCGTTTCATCCACGTTTTGCACAGTAAAACGTGAAGGCCCTAATCCAATGATGCCATATTCTGATGGAACTGGACTTTGACTCCATGGAACGCCACCAGCTACGCCTGTATTGTGTTCATCTGAAATCAGTAGTAGTCTTTGGCCTTCAAAGTCTTGAAATGGCAGAACTAATCTCCCCGCTTGCTCTCGTATATCTTCATACAGCACGTGAAATTCTTCAAATCTGGATTTCCAATATTCCAACGCTTGATCATTTGGTACACGAAGCGAAGTAGCCGAAATACTATTTGTTCCCTCATATGTTTTTCCGGCACGTGGTATTTCAAAAAACGTCACGTCCGTTCCAGGATTCCCCTTCTCATCTGCATAAAATAAATGATACATAGAAGGTGAATCTTGATTGACGGTTTTTTTCACTAAGCGCATACCCAAAATATTCGTATAGAAATCTAGGTTTTTCTTCGCATCAGCTGTTATTGCTGACATGTGGTGAAGCCCTTTAATTTTCATCATTATTCCTCCTCATGATTTCATTCTTACTAGCTATTCCCCATTTTTGCATACTTTATTATGTATCAATTTATAGGTAAGCTGACTAACAATCAACTTCTCTGCTTATGAATCTACCTAATAGGTAGATTCTGTCAAGGTCTTTCATGTATTATATAGATACAATGCAAAAAGTGAGGTTACATACGAGATGAATAAAAAACAATTGTGGTGGGCTGTAGTTGGTGCAGCCGTATTACTGTTAGCTCTAATCATTGCCATTGTGAGCGATAAAGAAACACCCGAAACTACAATAGAAAAGCCAGCGTTAATCGAAACTCCGATAGAAAATGAAGCAACAGAAACATCTGATAAGCCTAAACGAACAGAAGAACACGATAAGGAACAACCTAAAATGAATGAAATCGAAAACGATGTAATAGAACCGGACGAATCAAAAAAAGAACACACAACAAAGCCAGCTACAAGGCCATCTAACACCGTTTCCGATGAAAATTCAACACAGCCGACGACAACAGCACCCAAGCCAACAGAACCGGAAAAACAATTGAACCCGTCCACTATGACTTCTATGACAGATGGGACCTATGAAGTAGGAACTGATATTGAACCAGGTGAATACCTCGTTTTCTCCAATGGCGTTACACTCTTGGAAAATACAACTGATCAATCAGGAAACCCTGACAGTATTGTGTTCAACGTTGCACTGGATGGACGTTCCCACACATACGTAACAGTACGCCAAGGTGAATACTTTACATTAAAAGGTGGAGAAATGTATCCGGTAGCCTCCGCGCCTAGTATTAAACCAGCCAATGGAATATATAAGGATGGCCAATACAAAGTGGGTACAGATATCCCCGCTGGTACGTATACTTTGTTGGTAGAAGATCAAAGCGACATAGGATTTTATGAGATTAGCAAAAACAGCCGACAAGATATGATGGATCTTCTCGTGAGTGATGTAGTAGAAGGTGAAACGTCTATAAATATAACAGACGGCCAATATTTAACGATCCGAAATGCTTATTTGAAAGTACAATAAAAAGAACACACAAAACCAAAACTCCTTTTGGTTTTGTGTGTTCTTTCATTTTTAGACCTTTCGTACTTTCAATACCCACCAAATTAACACAAATTGCAGTGGGAGCCTTAGCCACAATGCCGTTGCTGATACATCATAATTCTCAGCTGTAAAGGCCATATATATATTAACTGGGAATACAAGAACTAAAAACACCGCAATTAAAAAGCCCGTAACGAAGCGTGTCCGCTTCATGAACAATCCAATAACCAATGCTATTTCCATTAGACCTGATATGTACACAACGGCTTTTCTAAACGGTACCCACTCGGGCATCATTCCTGTGAAAAATGATTCCATTGCGAAGTGGCCGATTCCTGCCGCTAAAAATAATAGACAAAACACATATAAAGCAATTTTTCTCATACACGATAGTCTCCTAACTTTCCTCTACTCTGCTAGTGCCCTTTATACAATCTACGTAAACCTGATCACTCGTTAATATTATATTAAAAAAGCAAAGTGGTCTACAATTCAGTTCATTAATCAAAAAAACCTAAGCTCTCCAATTGGGAGCTTAGGTAATAAATTGAATTTAATTGAAGTTATACTCCGTTACAATTTTCTCTCTATCCGAATTCATATCATTGAAATACTCATATAAACAAATACCAAGGAAAGAACCCGATATATTCACAATGTTATCAAATCCACTGTTCTTCAAGGCCATCAATGCATTGTAACTACGTTGTGATGAGCGGCAATGAACATAGACGGGTACATCTTTAGGCACTTCTTCCATGCGGTCGCGCAGCTGACTGAGTGGAATATTCACCGCGTTCACTAAGTGTCCTTTCGCAAATTCATTTTCTTCACGCACATCAATAATCACTGCATTTTGTTCTACTAGTCCACGCACTTCCGATACATGAACTTGCTCATAACGGCCGTATAGAATGTTAAGAGCTACAAGTGCAGCCAAGTTGACGACATCTTTAGCTGTACTGTACATGGGTGAATAGGTTAACTCAAGCTCTTTTAAATCTTCAAGCGTACCACCCATCGAGATGAGTGTTGCGATGACATCAATTCGCTTATCGGCATTTCCTTTACCAATTGCCTGAGCCCCTAATATTTTCCCAGTCGGTACTTCAAATACTAATTTGAAGTGAAGCGGGTTACTGTTAGGCATCAATGCAACTTTATCGGGTGCAATAATATAAACGCTGTCATGCTGTATTCCTGCAGAAATCGCCAGTTTTTCATTGAGGCCAGTCGAAGCTGCTACTAGATCAAAAATCTGGATACTTGATGAACCGATGACTCCTTTGTTTTGATGTGGAATCCCATACATATGATCCGCTGCGGCACGTGCTTGACGTTGAGCAGGACCAGCTAAAGCCAGTCTAGTCGGTTTATGAAGTAACTGGTGATACACTTCAATGGCATCCCCGACTGCATATATCGATTTGTCACTTGTGCGGTAATTGGCATCTACTTTAATACCACCAAGCTCACCGATTTCAAGATCAGCGCCTTTCGCAAGCTCTGTCTCGGGACGAACACCAATTGCTAAAACTACTACTTGTGCATCAACTTGTTTACCAGAATTCAACGTAACGTTGTTATCAGTAATTTTAGCCAACCCATCGTTAACTATCACTTTGATCCCTTTATCCATTAATTCTTTATGCAAAATTTGCGCCATATCATAATCAAAAGGCATCATGACCTGGTTGGCAAATTCGATTAACGAAACATTCCGTCCAGCAAGCTTTAAGTTCTCCGCCACTTCTACGCCGATGAAACCACCACCGATAACCGCTATATTGGCTATGTCTTTCGTTTGTACATAGTTGTTCAGACGCTCAATATCTTCCACGTTACGAACGGTGAAAACATGTTTCGAATCTACACCTTCCAAATTCGGAACGATTGGACTGGCTCCTGGAGATAACACTAATCGATCATAGCTCTCCTCATATGTTTCGCCTGTCAGCACATGCGAAATACTCACCGTTTTTTCTTTGCGATTAATGGCTATCACTTCTTGGCTAACACGCGCTTCGATATTATATTTGTTTTTAAACGCGACCGGATCCATTAACACTAGTTTGTTACTATCTTCTACAATTCCGCTGAGATAAAATGGTAAAGAACAGTTAGAAAAAGATACATGCGGTCCTTTTTCAAACATAATAATCTCTGCTTGCTCATCCATGCGTCGAATACGTGCAGCTGTTGAAGCCCCTCCAGCTACTCCGCCAATTACAACAATCTTCATCACGCCATCCCCTTAATTAGTAGTTATCTTAAATAAACTATATACCCCTCAGGGTATATAGTCAACGAATTGATTTAAGGTTCAGAGTTTGTTTAAAGTTTGAGTTTTAATTCGCTAAGTCCGCAACCAAGCGCCTTAGTAGGACTAGTGTCTCTCTTCTTAAGACTTGTGCCGTTTCGATATTCAGCTCAACTTCTTTACTGAATGAGGATGCGCGAATACTGTTCACCCAGTGTGTGAAGTACGCTACCACATGTCCTTTATCTACATTTTCTTTTAATAAACTCGTACCGTTTGCGCTAAGATAATGATAGAAACTACCGAGCGTGACATAGTGATAGTACTCTTCACTGCCGATTTCGACAGAAGTTAATCCGGATTCAGGCATTGCTACATCTACTAAAGGCATCGTCTGTTTATCCGCCCGAGCTTTAACTAGAACATGACCGAAAAACTCTTCCACTGCCTTTACATAATCCGCCATAATAAAAGTGGCTTTTTGACCGAATTGTTGATTTTCCCGTTGAAAGCCTTTTTCCATTTCTCGCCATTTTGCTTCAGCAGTCGTTAAAAGACGTTTCACTTCATTAGATTTTAATAAAAGTGGCAATTGTCTTCCGGCTTTTTCAAAGCGCTCTTTCTCTTCCTCATTGAACAGTAGCGCACTTTGAGAAGTGAGTGATGTAAAGGTCTCTTCCAACAGCGTCGCCGCTTGATTAGGATCAATTGGTTCCAAATCATATTGGTCAGCCTTTTGTATCACCGCTTCAACTTCTGAAGATAAATCTTTCAAGTAAAACTCTGTCAGGAATTCATTTAATTGAATCAAAGCGTCCGTAATCATAATTTCACGGTATTCGATCCCTTCGTCAGGCACCAATGATAGAACTCGGTTTCTTAACTTCATGCCTTCATTGCCTAATTCCCAGCCAATCAATAAGTTTAAAGCTGGTTCTTTCACATTTCCTTCCTCTGAAGTTAATGTTTTATCTGCCTTATAAAAACAAATCATTGCGTTCAATAAATTCCTTAATATAGCGTCTTGATCTTCAAACGGTAATTCGGAAAAATTCGCTGTACACATTTCTTCAATTTCGCATTCGTAAAAGAAAAAATTGAAATCGGCTTGTATAAAGGAATCTTCCTGTATCTTGCCACCATGTTGTTCTTCAATAACATTTTTCATTCGTAATATGTACTCGGAAACCTTCGTTAGTTGCGAAACGATATCCCCTTTGTATTTCTCGATGCGATATTGAATTGCTTGCATATCACCATGCAAAACATGCACGGCGTGATAATCATAAGCAGACTTAGAAAGATTCACCAAGCTCATGACGGTTGGTATATCATTCAAATCGAATAGATCATTGAATGTGATATAGAATTCCAGACCGACACTGTGCATTTCTTTGTACTTCATCATATGAATCAAGCGTTCACAAAAACTTCGCTTCGTCGCAAAGTCGATCAATGTATCGTTATGAACGACTTGTAAAAACAGATCATACAGATTCATAATGGTCTTTTTCGTTACGCTCTCTAAAATATCGGGATCACGTGTTTTATCCATTAGCACACTAAGTTCATTGAAGTATCTAGCAAGTGTCTGCATATGATCGGCACGTGTGTTATTCAAGGTTGCACATAACGGATATATTTTTGAATTAAACAGTTGCCAAGAATCCGCCACATGTCCCTCATTATTGAAGAAATAGAACCAAAGATGGTACCGCCAATCCCCTTTTGCTTTGGTATCCTGATCTAGCTCAAACGGATCGAATTCTTCACCATATGCTAGTGCGAGTAATGTTTCATTATATTGGCTCGCTAGCGTAATTTCACTGCCATACAAGTCAGATAATTCTACAAGCAATGCATACCGTTCATCATCCCTGCATTCGTTAATCACTTTCGTAAACGAAGGATGGTCGATGACGTGACAAACATCTAAATGACGCCCTTTAAGCAACCACTGACGCAGCATATAATCCAAGAATTCTTCCGAATCCAAATAAGCCCCAAAATGCCGGGCTGAAAACTCCTGATAAATATCCAAACCAATTCCCCCTTAAACATCTGACAACATATAGATCTGTACGAATAACAAACTTTATTCCAAGAACAATAAAGTTTGAGCTATCCTTATCATATCGCGATTTCTCTTTTTTCTCTACCTAGAAATCACAGTTTCAAAAAAGCTAGGCCAACAGTGAGGTAAATTCATTTTATTATAGACAAAAATATAGAACATTCCATATTCCACGGAAATGCTCTATATCTTTAAACCTTTTTATAAAACTTGTTACATTCATTTTCTAATCTGGACTTACAGTATCTTCGTCCATTTTGTATTCTAATATATCACCAGGTTGACACTCTAAAGCTTTACAAATCGCATCCAATGTAGATAGTCGAATCGCCTTCGCCTTTCCATTTTTCAGTATTGAAATATTTGCCATTGTAATTCCAACTCGCTCGGAAAGTTCTGTAACACTCATTTTCCTTTTAGCCAACATCACATCAATATTGATTATAATTGTCATGTTATTCACCTCAGCTCAGACTATTAAATCATTTTCCTCTTTTATATCTATCGCTTCTTTTAAAAGCCTTTGAAGAACAGCGGCAAAAACGGCAATCACTATGGATGCAAAGATAGGGATCATTCCGACTATTACGAGACCCGGAGCGTCGTCTATCTCCGCCATAATAAAGACGAATGGAAGAGCTACTACATACAAGCCGCTGATTATGATCGCACAGTATTTAATTTTCTTTAGAGCCCTAACAGATAACTCAGAGAAGGCCTGATTTTTATCAATAAAGTTTAATAGGGTAAAGGTCTGATATAATGCGAAATAAAATGGAATCACCGAAATATACATGACTGCTAAAATACTATATACCACATAAGCAAAATCCCAACCTCTATCTGCAGCTTCACTTGCCTCACTTGCTATCTGCGGCAATAAAAATATGCATAAAGCTAGAACTGGAATTCCTATGAATATGACAGCTAACTTTAAAAATAGCGTTGTTCCTCGTTTCATAAAACGCACCTCATTTATCTTCTATAATGTAAATTTCACTTTAACATGTAATTTATCGATTAACAATAAATATAATTCGATTTAGAACACATTTTTATTACTAAGCATATCGATACATCTTCTTCTAGAAGCTGAAGATATCTTCACGAAGCTTTCGTAATATTTTTAATTGAAAAACGCTGACCCCATTTACATTAACTAAATGGGGTCAGCGTTTAATTGTATATTACTTTTTCTATAAAATAAAAAATGTGCCTAGGCTTTCAATTAAGTAGCTGATTGTGAAATATCTCAGATTTCTTTTACCACTACATTACTCTGGTAAGTTTAACTGCCATGAAATTCCGAATTGGTCGTTCAGCCATCCGAATTTTTTACTGAAGCCATAGTTATCTAAAGGCATGAGGGCTGTACCATTTTGCAACATTTTTTCATAAAGTCTGTCAATTTCCTCTTCAGAATCACATGTTAAATAAATAGAAAATGATGGCGTAAACGTAAACTCGTGATCGATATGGCTGTCGATACACATGAACTCTTGCCCTTTTAACGAAAATAACGCTTGTATAACTGTACCTTCCTTACCTGGCCCTTCCGCTCCGTATCGAGTAATACTTTTAATTTCTGATTCATCGATGAGTGAAGTGTAGTATTTCATAGCTTCTTCTGCGGTACCGCCTTGAAACATTAAAAATGGTTTGACGTCCTTCATATTTAACTTCCCTTTCTTTACATAAACTTTATTTTTGATTGAACTATTTTAACTAGCTATTTCAACATTTATTAGCCTTTGTAGCTAACTTCACCTGTTTCAACTAATTCCTTCAGTCCCATAAACATATAATTCCAACCTACTTCAGTACCATCACGCATTTCGTCAAGTGCTTTTTCAATCTCAGAATCTGTCCAATTCGATTCTTGAGCAACATGGATCAATTGTGTGAATGTCATCTCGCAGCCTTGCTCGAGTTCTTTTATCTCAACTGTTATCGTATCTTCTAAATCGCTCATTTCTGGCATCTTAAAAGTGAGCTTGATTTTTTTAGGAGAATCAAGTTCAAGGTATTCGCCAATGGCACGGTAATCTTGTCCTCCCCTGTGGTCAATAATTTCCCAAGTACCGCCTACTTGAGGATTATTTCGCGTCACTTTATTCGTTCCTTCCAACGTGAAGAACCATTTTCCCATCATTTCTGGTTTTAACCAAGCATCAAATACTTTTTCAGAAGCTACTTCAAAATTTCTTATCATTTTCAAACGAGTAGATGAAACTTTACTCATACTTACACCCCTTATACTTAATTATTGTATTGCTCAATAGCAACTTATCGAAAACGTAATTTTTTCATTCACTAATGAATGTATGAAATATAGTTTAAACAGCTAATCAACGCAAATAAATCACGAATTATTAAGCAGTTTAAATTGAGCGCTATTAATAAGCTGCGTCTTCTTTGTTTACACTCAATTGCCAAATTACACCAAATTTATCAGTGACACTACCATAAAGATTTGCCCAGAACGTCTCTTGGAGCTCCATCCCAACTGTTCCACCTTCTTTTAGTTTCTCGTAAATCGTTTGTAACTTTTTCTCTTCGGTGCATTGGTAAGCTAGGCTTATATTGTTGCCAAGCGTGAAAGGAGAACCAGGGAACGTATCTGAAAACATCACAGTGCTACCTTCGATAGCTAAACGAGTATGCATAATTAAGTTTTTGGCTTCTTCTGGAAGAGGGTATTCTGGATTTGGTGATTGATCCCCAAAAGTCATAATATTAGGTTCTTCTGTTTCAAAAACTTCTGTATAAAATTCAACAGCTTCACGGCAATTTCCATTAAACGTTAAATAAATATCAATAGCCATATTCTACCACTCCTATAATTTAATCAAAACGAATGTAGTTGTCTGCAAATAAACCCATTAAAATCATTGCGGAACAAAACGTCTCTTTAGTTTAAGATTATATTCCCCACAAAAAACCTTATCATTTTGCATTTTTATCTGGTTGATGAAGCCCAAAAACATTACCCTCGGTATCCAAATAATAGCCTTGCCAAGCCATTCCTGGCAACGCGTATTTAGGTAATGCAACACTGCCTCCACCATCAATAATTTTTGCTTCCGTTAAATCATAATTATCGACTCCTATAGTACAAGCATAGCCATTTAGTGGTTGGTTACGTTCTGGACGTGGACCTTGACGTTGCATTAATGCTCCATCCACTCCAAGGTCACTATCACCAGTCACTGCTCCGTAGTAAGGCATTCCTGCATACTCACTCCAGTCCTGAAAGGTCCATCCGAATACATCCCCATAAAACTTTTGTGCCCTTTCCATGTCGTCTACGTGAATTTCAAAGTGAACTACTCTCCCCATCTTTTCCCTCCTCCTTTTAGTACAGAACATGTTCCCCATTTATATCCAATCGTTCTTACTCCGATAATTAAAAGCAGCTAGATTTTGATATATACCCATTTTTAACTTATCAGTAGTAATTAGTATGTCTTCCTCTTGCGCCTTCTATCCCTCACTACTCTCGGAGGGTAGCATTTCACAGAATGGATTACTAGTAAAATTGAATTACTAAATAAATTAATCAAGACAATTTCTTAGAGTCTTGATTACCAGTTTAAGGCTGATTAGACGACGTTTATTTAACAATTCTTTGAGAATAGCTATTCTCTATTTGCTCTTCAATGGTTTTGCCAGAATAATTAAAATATCAGTGGGTAGTTTCGCTTGTCTATTTCCGCCAAAAGCTCGTAACGTCCATTTTATCCTCTATATTAAACTCAATAATTTTCTTAAGCAATTCGTAATTGATTGGCTTATTCCACTGAATTTTAAACAAGCCTTTAGTTGCACTGTAGCCGAGTTGTGCAATATCATCTGCAAATTTCGCAATCCCTGCGTATTCGGGTGAAATGCTCATATGATGCTTTGCTACGGAAAAACCAATTATAAAAGTGCCATGATTAGAAAACATTGGCGTATTCCATTTGATGACCGGTTCCAAATCGGGAAATTCATTAGCAACCCACTTCAACACTTCCTCCATCCGTTCACGATGGTCGGGATGATCGATACTTGCCAGATATTTTGAAAAAACCATTATGTGACCTCCTTTAAAATAATTACTAATATCATCTCTATCAACGGGAATGTATGTTCTGATTATAGCAGATGAATACATACTTTGGCTAGTGACAACCGACATTCATCTCCCGCTAACTCAAGGGGCTATACCTGAATCATTCTTTGTAGCGGAAGTCTTCTGCCAGAAGTCAAAAAAAATTTGTGAGGGACCCAATCTTATTAACAGCAAAGTTTCAAATTCCGGTATATGTTGAATCATCCAATCTAAGACAGATTGAACACTAGGATTTAATTTTAACTGTCTACGTCGATGTTCATTGAAAATTATTTTACTCATATAAAACACTTCTAGCCGAATAGTTACCTTCAGTATACAGAGGAAGTGACATATAAAAAACCCCAAATGGAGTCACTTTTTAAAGTGTCTATCATTTGGGGCTCAGTTCATGATGACGCGTAGGCTGTCGCTTTCGATCACACCGGATAAACCGGATGCTTGCGGTCTGTAACTTGGACATATTTTGTCGCATACGCTTCGTAGCGTGTAATCAACTCATCACGCAGTGAGTCTGCCGGGACGATCCCGTCAATAATCATTTCAGAAGCTAAGTGATAAATATCGATATCTTCTTTGTATTCATTACGCTTTTCTTCAATATAAGCTGCGCGCTCTTCTTCAGGCAACGCAGCGATTTTATTTGCGTAGACTGCATTGATAGCTGCGTCTGGCCCCATGACCGCTATGGAAGCAGTTGGCAGCGCTAAACACGCATCTGGTTCAAATGCCGGGCCTGCCATAGCGTACAATCCTGCACCATATGCTTTGCGGACGATGATAGAAATTTTCGGCACTGAGGCTTCTGACATCGCAAAAATCATTTTTGCACCGTGGCGGATGATGCCTGCACGTTCTACTTTTGTTCCAATCATGAATCCAGGCACGTCGACTAAGAACAACAGGGGGATGTGGAATGCGTCGCAGAGATTGATGAACTTTGCCGCTTTGTCGGCAGAGTCGTGGAAAAGCACGCCGCCTTTAACGCGCGGTTGGTTTGCGATAATGCCGACTGCTTTTCCATCAATGCGCGCAAGGCCAGTAATAAGCTCGCCTGCGAACAGTTTCTTAATTTCGAAAAATGAATCTTCATCGATAATCCCCTTGATCAAGTCGTGCATATTGAACGGTGCGTTTTCATTTTTCGGAATGATTTCTTCCAATGTCTTATCCAGCTGTTTCGGTGCCACAGCATCATGTACAGGAGGCCTTTCTGAAAAGCTTGCCGGGAAATACGATAAATATCTCCGCGCCGCAGCGATTGCGTCTTCTTCATTTTTCGCGAGCACATCGCCGCATCCTGATGTTGTGCAGTGCATGCGCGCGCCGCCCATTTCTTCGAGCGTTACTTTTTCACCGATGACCATTTCTGCCATGCGCGGTGATCCGAGGTACATCGAAGCGTTTTTGTCGACCATAATGACGATATCACAAAACGCTGGGATATACGCACCACCTGCAGCAGACGGTCCGAACAAGACACAGATTTGTGGAATGCGGCCGGATAGCTTTACTTGATTCTGGAATATTCTTCCTGCACCCCGGCGGCCTGGGAACATTTCGACTTGATCCGTAATCCGTGCGCCTGCTGAATCGACTAAGTAAACGAGTGGCACATTTAATTTTTCAGCGGTTTCCTGGATGCGGATAATTTTTTCCACTGTCCGCGCACCCCATGAGCCTGCTTTAATTGTGGAATCATTCGCCATGACACAAACAACTTGGCCGTTAATCTTCCCCATGCCTGTCACAACTCCGTCAGCAGGAAGATCGCCCGCCATGCAGTTCGCAAATTGACCGTCTTCGATTTTAAGATCCGAATCAAATAATAATTTCAAGCGGTCCCGGACGAACATTTTCCCTTGATCCGCATTTTTCTCATGGTATTTCGGCGCGCCACCTTTTTTAATCTGTTCTACTCTTTCATTCAATGCTTGCTGCAAAGATTTTGTATCTGTTGTCATCGTCCTGCCTCCCTTATGATCATTCATCATTCGCCAGTATAAACAGGCTTGCGTTTTTCCTTGAATGCCTTCAGTCCTTCGAGCCGGTCTTTAGAAGGAATTGTCACTTCATAGGCGTTCTGTTCAATTGCGAGCCCTGTCTGCAGTTCGACATCATAGCCGTGGTCAATCGCGAACTTCGCCTGCGCGACAGCAAGCGGGCTATTCGCTGCGATTTGTCCCGCGACAGCAAGTGCTTTAGCCATCAGCTGATCAGATGCCACAATGTATTCAGCGAGCCCGATTTCCGCTGCTTCTGCTGCTTCGACTCTGCGCGCTGTGAAAATAAGCTCCTTCGCCCGTCCTTTGCCGATCAATCTGGGCAGACGTTGCGTACCGCCTGCTCCTGGAATAATGCCGAGAGAAGTTTCCGTCAATCCAAACTTTGCCGTCTCTGCTGCAATGCGGATGTCGCATGCCAGCGCCAATTCTGTTCCGCCCCCAAGCGCAACACCGTTAACTGCGGCGATGACCGGCTGAGGAAGTGATTCAATGCTGTTAATCGTCTGGCGGATCAATGAAACCGTCTTGCGCACATCGACCGGGTTCATTCCTGCACGTTCTTTTAAATCAGCGCCCGCACAAAAAGCTTTTTCACCGGCGCCTGTTATAATAACTGCGCGGATTTCCCGGTCGTAGCGACATTCTAGCAACGCATCGTAAAGCCCGTTTAGCATCTCGACTGACAATGCATTCGCCGCTTCCGGACGATTCAATAAAATGACCGCAATTCCGTCGCCACGCTTCTCTACTACCACTTTATTCCCCATCCACTCACGCCCTTCACCTATCATGCGCAACGACAGCCTGCAAGTTTTTACTTGGAAGTGCCTGCCCGATTTTTTCTTGAATAAACGCGGACGCCGCTAAAATCTTCTCTTCATCAACGCCGGTATGAATCCCCATGCCGTGCAGCATATACAATACATCTTCTGTCGCCGCGTTGCCTGATGCACCCGGTGCATACGGACAGCCGCCGAGCCCGCCAGCTGAACTGTCGAACACCGTAATGCCCATATCAAGCGAGGCTAGGACATTCGCTAAAGCTGTCCCGTGCGTGTCATGGAAATGCATCGCTAATTTGTCCGCTGGAAAACGTTTCAGCAGCACGTCAAGTACTTCCTGGACTTGCCGGGGATTCGCAACGCCGATCGTATCGCCTAACGACAACTCATCAATACCCATTTCAAAAAGAGATTCCGACAAGCGGACGACTGCTTCTGTATCGACCACTCCTTCGTATGGACAGCCAAACACTGTAGACACATAGCCTCTCGTCCTCTTGCCCGCCGCATTCGCGTCTTGGACAATTTCTTTTAATACAGGCAATGTATTCACGATCGTCTTATTAATATTTTTCAAATTATGCGTTTCGCTCGCCGACATGAACACCGCCGCTTCATCGATATCCGCCGCAAAAGCTCGTTCAAGCCCCTGGCGGTTCGGGACGAGCGCTGAGTAAGAGATGCCAGGCTGCCGCTTAATGCCCGCCATCACAACACTTGCGTCCGCGAGTGCCGGAATCCATTTCGGATTGACGAAAGACGTCACTTCAATCGATGTCAGACCACTTTTGGACAGCTTATTAATCCAGGCGATTTTGTCTTCTGTGGGAATGAAGATTTTTTCGTTTTGCAGTCCGTCACGTGGTCCGACTTCTTTAATCGTAATCGTTTCAGGCCATTTCATCGTTTCATCTCCTTCTACAGGATTTATTCAATGATTGCGATGACGTCTCCTTCGTTGACGAATTCGCCCTCGTTTACCTTTACTTCTTTTACGACGCCGTCAAAATCAGTAGCAATCGGTATTTCCATTTTCATCGATTCCAAGATGGCGATGTCTTGATCTTCTTCTACTGCGTCTCCTGCTTTCACAAGTACTTTCCAAACGCTTCCTGCCATGCTTGCTGTAATTTCTGTCATACTAATTCCTCCCAGTGTCATTTCATCTACTTTTGTTTTATCTTTTTCTTCGTCAAATATTTTTCCACAAATTCCGTTGTCGTTTCCCCAGATCGGAATGCTTCATGCGCTGCTACTTCCTGTAGCATCGGAATATTTGTCTTGATACCTTCTATATGGTAGTTCGAAAGTGCTTCCTGGAGCCGGTCGATTGCTTCGTCGCGGTCTTTACCTTTGACAACGAGTTTCGCGATCATCGGGTCGTAAAACGGTGTGACGACTGACTCGCCGTGGACTGCCAATTCGTGGCGGACGCCCGGTCCTTCGGGTAGCTTCAGTTTCGTGATCGTCCCGGGTGAAGGGAAAAATGTTTTCGGATCTTCTGCGTAAATCCGCACTTCAATTGCGTGCCCATCGCGTTTGACGTCTGCCTGCGTAAATGAAAGTGTTTTCCCCGCTGCGATTTCAAGCTGCTCTTTCACTAAATCAAGCCCCGTAATCTCTTCCGTAATCGGATGCTCTACTTGCAGTCGTGTGTTCATTTCAAGAAAATAGAAGTTTTGATCTGCATCGACTAAAAACTCGATTGTGCCAGCGTTTTTATAGCCGATAGACTTCGCTGCTTTAACCGCCGCTTCACCCATTTTTTTTCGGGTCTCTTCCGAAATGAATGAAGACGGTGCTTCTTCCACGACTTTTTGGTGGCGGCGCTGGATTGAGCATTCGCGCTCCCATAAGTACACTGTATTTCCTTCATTGTCCGCTAAAATCTGAATTTCAATATGGCGTGGTTTTTCGACGAATTTTTCAATATACATCGCGCCGTCTCCGAAGAAATCAGTAGCTCGTTTTTGATTACCTTCAAACGCTTTGCCGACTTCATCGGCGCTGTGGACAACTTGCATACCGATTCCGCCACCGCCTGCAGATGCCTTCAGCATAACCGGATAGCCAATGCTTTCCGCCACTTCGATTGCTTCTTCCGCGTCTGCAAGCGAACGAGTGACACCCGGTACGACTGGAACACCGGCTTTTTCCATCGCCTTACGCGACGCAATTTTGCTGCCCATCTCAGAAATGACTGCAGGTGAAGGTCCGATGAACACGAATCCTTCTTCTTCGCAGCGGCGAGCAAATTCGGCATTTTCAGAAAGCAGACCATAGCCTGGATGGATCGCTTCTGCTTTCGACTGATGAGCTGCTTCTAAAATTTTATCGATTTTCATATAACTTTCTGTTACACGGGGGCCGCCGAGCAAATATGCTTCATCCGCCTGCTTGACATGGACAGCTTCCGCATCTGCTTCCGAATAGACACCGACCGTCTTAATGTCTAGCGCTCTGCATGTACGCATAATACGGGCCGCTATTTCCCCACGGTTTGCAATTAAAATCTTTTTAAACATGACATTCACCCTTTCAATTTATCCTGTAACAAGCTTTTATCAGTATCAATTTAAGAAAGAGAAGGCCGGCCACAAAAAGACCGGCTCTGCTGTTCATTTATTTGCCTGCAGTATTCGCTTCCATGACGCTCTGAAGTTCCTTAACTGTCGATGGATCTTCAAGCCCCGTCACATCGCCTGCAACACTGCCTGTCGTAACGATTTCTTTAATCAGACGGCGCATAATTTTTCCACTCACCGTTTTCGGCAGTGAGTCGGTTAGGACGATCTCTTTCGGTAGGGCTATTTTTCCAATTTGGCGGATGATGTTTTCTTTAATCCGTTCTTTAACTTCCTGCCCTTCTGCTTCATTTTCAGAAAGGCGAACGAAAACTAAAGGCACTTCCCCTTTAATTTCATCCGGCACACCAATGACCGCGCATTCCGCCACGCCTGCACATTCAAGCACAGCACTTTCCATTTCCATCGTGCTCAAACGGTGACCTGCGACGTTGAACGCATCGTCGGAGCGGCCGACTACCCAAATATAGCCGTCTTCATCGATCAGTGCGAGATCGCTTGCATAGTAGCTGCCGTCGACTTGGCTGTAGTAGGAACCGTAATAACGTTCCGGCTCTCTCCAAATCGTCCGGCACAACATCGGGAACGGCTGTTTAATGATCAAGTTGCCGAGCTGCCCGGCTTTCACAGGTTCGCCGACTTCATTGACGACATCTATCACCGCGCCTAAAAACGGTTTGCCAGAAGAGCCGGGTTTCATCGGCGTCAGCCATGCTGCTCCTGAAATCGGTGAGCCGGCTGTTTCGGTCTGCCCCCAAGTGTTGTTAATATAAACTTTTTTCTTGCCGAGCACTTCATATGTCCAGTGCCATGTCTCCGCATCGAACGGCTCACCGACGAGTGCGATTACGTCAAGACATGATAAATCAAACTGCTCGATCGGCTTCTCCCCCATGCTTTTCAACATGCGTAGCGCTGTCGGAGCGGTAAATAGTTTATTGACACGATATTTTTCAATGATTTCATAAAAACGTGTCTTCTCGGGATAATCGATCGCTCCTTCGTAAACAACTGTCGTGACGCCGTTCGCAAGAGATCCGACGATGCCCCAAATGTGCATCGTCAACCAGCCGATATCCGCTGTACACCAAAATACATCGTCATCTCGATGGTCGAGATGGTATTTCGCGTAGACATAGTTCTGCACGACAAATGCCGTTCCTGAATGGACGATCCCTTTCGGCTTGCCCGTCGTGCCGCTCGTATAGAAAACAATGCCGCTTTCATTTGCTTCAAGGCGCTCAGGTTCGCAATGAATGCTTGCTTTTTCCGTCAGCTCATGCCACCAGTAATCGCGACCTTCTTGCATATCGATATCGATACCCATGCGATTGACGACGATGACCGCTTCAACTGATGAAGTAGACGGCGCTACTTGATCAACTTTTTCTTTCAAACGGATTTCTTTGCCGCGGCGCACTGTTGCATCCGCGGTGACGATGACTTTCGGTTCAAAGCTTTCAAGACGATCGGACAAAGAACGCTCGGAATAGCCCGAAAATACTGCGTTGTAAATCGCCCCGACACGGAAACAAGCGAGCACCGCTATGACCGCCTCCGCCAAGTTCGGCAGATAAATCGCGACACAATCGCCTTTTTTCACACCAAACGACCGAAGCACATTGGAAAAACGGTTCACTTCAGCAAGAAGCATCGAATACGTGTAAAACTTGGAATCGCCGTTCTCACTTTCCCAAATGAGAGCTGTCCGGTTACCGGCGCCGTTATGTATATGCCGGTCGAGTAAATTGATACTCGGATTTGTAATGCCCTCAACGAAAAACTTGAAATCGGGAAGCGTGCCGCTGATCGTCTCTTTCCAGGGTTCATACCATTCGAGCTCACGGGCTTGCTGATCCCAAAATGCAGCCGGATCTTCTTGGGACTGCTGGAGAAGTTCTTGGAAAGCTTCCGCGCTACCAATTGACGTCGAGCGCACCTTTTCTTCACTAGGATAAATAAGTTTACTATTTGCCGCTAATTGTAAAACTCGTTCAATATCCATTCAATCGCCCCTTTGTCAATTCATTAAAAATCCTTTCACAAATCAGCAACCGATCTGTTTTGCAATGACCATGCGCTGAACTTCAGACGTGCCTTCACCGATTTCTAAAAGTTTCGCATCACGGAAGAAACGCTCGACCTGGTATTCTTTAATATAGCCATAGCCACCGTGAATCTGCACTGCTTGATCGCAGACCCGCATGCACATTTCAGAAGCAAATAATTTTGCAAATGCCGCTTCCTTTTTGAATGGACGGCCTTGATCTTTCAGCCAAGCTGCTTTATACACCATATTGCGTGCCAGTTCAATATTCATCGCCATATCCGCGAGTTTGAACTGAATCGCCTGGAAGTTCGAAATGCTTCTACCGAATTGCTTTCGTTCCTGCGCGTAATTTAGCGCCTTCTCGTACGCACCCTGCGCGATGCCGACACCCATCGCGGCGATGCCAATCCGTCCGCCGTCAAGTGTTGCCAAAAACTGTTTGTAACCGTTTCCAATTTCACCGAGAAGATTTTCTTTCGGCACACGGACGTTTTCCAAAATCAATTCCGTCGTGTTGGAAGAATGAAGCCCCATCTTTTCGTAGTTTGAGATGACCGTAAACCCTGGTGCATCAGTTGGTACGATAAATGCACTGATACCGTTCGTTCCTTTCGAACGGTCTGTAATCGCCGTTACGGCAAGATGTTTCGCATAACTCGCATTCGTAATGAAACATTTCGAACCATTAATGACCCACTCATCGCCTTCAAGTACAGCTGTCGTCTCTGTACCACCTGCATCGGACCCAGCATTCGGTTCCGTCAATCCAAACGCCCCGAACGATTCGCCCGTACAAATCGGCGTAAGATATTTCTCTTTTTGCTCCTGTGTGCCGAATAAATGAAGTGGCGCGCCGCCAAGTGAAATATGCGCAGAATACGTGATGCCTGTCGATGCGCAGACACGGCTCAATTCTTCCGTAACAATCGCAAAACTCGTCGTATCCGCTCCGCCACCGCTGTACTCTTCTGAGAATGGTAGCCCCATCAATCCTAGCTCTGAAAACTTTTCAAAAATCTCTTTCGGGAATTCCCCTGTACGATCACGCTCATCTGCACCCGGTGCCACTTCCGCTTCCGCAAACTCACGAACCAGCTTGCGCACCATTTGTTGTTCATCCGTTAAATCAAAATTCATATCCAATATCCTCCATTCTTTCATTACATTCTGTTATTGCCGCTACTTGTGCTATTAACACTTACATTGCAAACGCTTTCATCTATACGTATACTTTCAATAGACACGCTTTCATTTTATTTCCAATTCACTTATAATTATAAACAATAAAAAAAGTCAATTCCATGTGTGATTCTCCGAAAGAATTTGTGTGTTTTACACAAAAAACATAAAATACCATAAGGTTAGGATGATAGATTATGCAAGACACGTTAACTCACCGCCAGCTCAAATCTCTTGTACATGTTTCCACTGTCATAAACTCTTCATTAGATATTGAAACGATTTTCGACTTAATTATCGGTGAAGCAATTTCCGCAGTAGACGCAGCAGGAGGCGGTTCAATTTGGGTTTTCGACCAGCAGAAACAGCGCCTGATGGCCAAATCCGCACATGGCTTGTTTTATCCACAAATCTTTAAATCGATTGAATTAAGCAGCGGGGAATCTATGACGGGTATGACGTTTCAAATGGAAAAAGGACTAGTGTTTAAAAACGAAGAAGAAATCAAACAGGCGCTCGATACACTCACTCCTGACAACCGAACGCTTCTTGACGAATCGATTCCTGATAATTTCCATTTTACTTCAATCATTTCATCGCCGATTTTATCGAAAGGAACGTGCATAGGCGTCATTACGCTTGATTCATTCGATAAATCACTTCATTTCAAAAAAGAGGATATGCAACTATTAGAGGCGATCGCCGAGCAAGCCGCCATCGCGCTCGAAAAATCGAATATTTATTATAAAGAAAAAAAGATTGTCCAGCAGCTGTCACGCTCGATTGAAACGCAGCGCAACATCGCCAATCTCGTCGTCAACGGAGAAGGAATCCAATCCATTATCGACTATATTTACAAAACAATCGGCGAGCATATTTTCTTATTCGATGAAATAGGCGAACTGACCGCTTCTGCCTGCCGCACGCCTGTGTCAGAAGAGATGCAAAGCGAAGTACGACGCTTTGCGAAACAGAACGACCAGTCGCCCAATAGGCCGTATAGCGTCTCTGAAATCACGCTAGGCCTCGAAACGTATCAATTCATCGCGCTGTCGCTACAATCGAAAATGAAGTCGCTCGGCACGCTCATCATCGTTTCAAAAGATCCAATCGGAGAAGCTGGAATCATCGCGCTCGAACACATTTGCACGGTCATCATGCTCGAGCTCGTCAAAGTACAAGCTGTCTATGAAACACAGCAGCGTCTGCAGGGCGAATTCATGACAAAAATATTATCTGGCCAGGCGATCGATGAAACATTAATGAAGCAGGCAAAAAATCTACAATTCGACTTGAACCGCAACTACATCGCCGTCAGTATCAACGTCGAAAACAAAGACAAATTGCAGCACGGTGCTATCAGCGAAAACGTCATCAACAACCTGCTCCATATGACAAATAAGTACTTCCTGGGAAAAAACTCGCAAGGCGCTGCGCTTATCGATCAAAACAAGCTTGTCGCCTTATTCTCCTACCCTGCCAAACTGCAGACAGCAAACCAAGTAAGTAGCATTAAACAACTCGCCTTGCACTTGCAGCAGGAAATCGAAAAAACATACAGTGAACTCGACATCACTATCGGCATCGGCAGAATGAAATCAAACCTTGCCGCCGCACATGAATCGTTCAAAGAAGCTGAAAAATGCATCACATTCATGAAAAGCTACCATTTCGAAGAACGCGCACTGTCCTACACAGACCTCGGCATCCAGCGTTTCATCTTACAAAATTCAGAAGAAGAACTGCTCGATTTCGTCCACGAAGTCATCGGCTCGCTTATTCAATACGAACAAACTCGAAAAGGAGACTTGTTGCAAACACTACTTACCTATTTGCGTCAAAACCAAAACATCAAACGAACCGCTGTCGCCCTTCACGTCCATACCAACACGCTGAACTACCGCCTAAAACGGATTGAAGAAATTCTTTCAACCGATCTGACAGATGGCCAGCAATTATTCAACATTCAGCTGGCGGGGAATATTTACCACTATATTAAACGGTGATAAGGGGATGGGCTCCAGTCTTTGGAATTTCCACTGATAGCTCAATAAATGTAGGTCAATCATTCGTATCATGTGCTCAAGTGATCGACAACTATCTTTGGACAGATATCGCGATGTTGTTCAAAACGTTTTTGTCGGACAAAGTTAATTCTGCTGAAATTTACTGAATACAAACAAAGAACAGCACTGTAAACGTCAATTTTCTTAACGTTTGCAGTGCTGTTCATTCTATCTTCTTTTAAGAATTACATAACGCAATAGTAAGGATGCAAATATTCAACCATCTATAATTTATTTTATTAAAAATGATTGATTACTATTCAAATGGAGCAGATGTAAAATTTCTAATTTCTCCTTAATTCGAAAAACAGAATACTAATTGGAAATAACACCCATTTAGTGTTCTGTTTATTGTTACTTATTATACGCTACTAGGGCTTGTTCAGTTAGCTAAAGCCACAAGTAATCATTTTTCTACTATTTTTTTAAGTTGCTCTCCAAAATTCGTCCAACTGTATTTGGCTCCTTCAATAGCGCCTTTGGTTGCTTTTGTTTGTTCACTGAAACCAGTTTGTTGAAAATGTACATGCGTATTACCATCTGAACCTGTTTTTAACGTCCATGTGATCGTAGTCGTTTCACCAGCACTTGCCCAAGTGTATGTTAATATGTGAGGTTCCTCTACTTCAAGCACCTCACCATTAACGATTCCATCCCACCATTCATTTGGCTCAGAACGAAATTGGAACTTTTCTCCGATTACTGGTGAAAAGTCATTTTGCCATATCCATTTTGCCAGCATATCTGAATCTGTTAACGCTTTCCACACTTGCTCAATCGAACTTGTAAATTGAAAGTCTAATGATACATCTGCCATGGTCTATTCCTCCGATACCTTTTGTTTTACATGTGCTACTTTTTCCATCGAGAAATTCTCATGAAATGATACCCAGTTTTTAATTTCTTGCAATGGGGTAGCATTTATTCGATATCTTGTTTCTCTTCCTACTTTACGTACAGTAACTAGGTCAGCCCCTTTAAGAATAGCCAAATGTTTAGATATGGCAGTACGCCCCATTTGAAATTCCGAAGTTAGCTCGTACAAAGGTAATTCATCTGCCTCTGCCTCTGCCAACAAATATAGCAATTTACGTCTTGTTGGATCAGCGATAGCTACATACACATCACGTTTTTGTTTTCTTTCGCTCATAACCTCCCACCTCGCATATAGGACACCTAACAGTGACGTGTCAATGTTCATTCTTGACATAATTAATATACCTTTATTCACTCGTCAATAATTAAATTCAAAATCAACTTTTTTATTTGCATATTTCTTCATATTCCTTCATTTTACTAATAATCACAAAATACTCTCTTCAATTTTAAAAGACACAAATCCTTAGTTAGGACGTGTGCCAATTGGGAAAAGCTTTGTCATTGTGATTACTTACTTCACTGGTTTCCTGCTAAAATCCATGTCATTATTTAAAAGTTTTTAAAGGAATATTACACAATGATCTTTATTAAAGTCGGACTAAAGTTTACATATCAATCGATAAAAACTCAGGCAACGAATGTTCATGCTTGTCGATCATAATTTGTTCAGGTTTGATGCCCTGCTCACGTAGAACTGCAATGTTCTGCACAAGGAATTCGTCACTGCCGACAACATAGAAGAGTCCCTCTTTGTCTGCCGAAAGACTTTTCACTTCTTCATAATAGTCTTTACGAGTGTCGACGAATTGTGATGTGAAATTCTTGTCAGGTGCGGACTCAAAAATATTCGTGAATAAGAAATTATTTGATGAGTCGATGTTCAACGAATGAATGTGATTGACGTGATCAGCACGATCGAAATAGTCAAGTACAAGCGGTCTAAAAGTTGCCAGACCGACGCCTGATGACAGCAAGTAAACATTTTTGTCTTCTCTTTTAAGCGGTACATTTGAGTGTGTTTTAAAGATTGCAACCTCATCGCCAACCTCAAGTTTTCTTAATATGTTTTTAAACTCAGAGCACTGCTCTCTGATGCGTGTTGTGATACCGATGAAATTTTCGTGCGGTAAAGTGGAGATTGACATGTGACGAATCAAGCTACGGTTTGGTTTATCTCCCGCATTAAAACCTTCCAGTGCGAAGTGGGTGTGGGAACCTTCTTCCCATGTAAAGTCTTTCGGACAGTCGAGCATATACGTTTTAACCTCAGGTGTTTCTTCTATAATAGTATTAATTTTAGTCCAGTATATTTGCATTATATATTCTCCTTAGCTAATTATATGTATCATTACTATAACTTTAATTAAAATTGAATACATCTCTCTAAGAGGCTAAAATAAGCCTGTTGATCCCACATATACTAGTTAAATTACAACATGTATTCATAATACACTCGTATTTAATTTCCCATAAGATAAGCATATTGGCTTTTGACTAAAAGGACAAATCGATAGGATTGCTTGAATTTGAAAGATCTGCTGCAAATGTTCACAAGTAACGACGCGCTCTGGTATACCTTCTGTTACAATTTCACCATTATACATAGCTATTAAGAAATCTGAAAAACGAGAGGCGTGATTTATATCATGCAACACCATCACAATCGTTTTCCCTTGTTCTTTGTTGAGTCGTTCTACCAATTGTAAAACATCAAGTTGATGCGCCATGTCAAGATACGTCGTCGGTTCATCTAATATTAAAATATCTGTATCTTGAGCAAGCGCCATCGCAATCCATACACGTTGTCGCTGACCCCCAGATAATGCTTCAATGGGTCGCTCTTGAAATTCAGTTAAGTTTGTTGCTTCTAGCGCCCAATCAATCGCCTCAATATCTTCTTTTTTTAAACGACCAAAACTTGATTGATGTGGAAAACGACCATATGCCACGAGCTCATATACCGTTAATCCATCGGGTGCTTCCGCTGTTTGGGGTAAGATGGCCATCTTTTTCGCGATTTCTTTCGTGCTTGTCTCATGAATCGCTTTTTGATCGATAAAGACTGCGCCATGACTCGCTTGTAAAATACGAGAAATAGTTTTTAATAAAGTAGATTTGCCACATCCATTTGGTCCAATAATTGTCGTGATTTGTCCTTTAGGTATCGCGACACTTAGTTCTTCAATAATGATTTTCGAGCCATAACCGACAGTAATTTCTTCAACATCAATCATTCCATTCACCTCACTTATTTTTCATTAAAAATCGCAATGCTTGGCACATGCTGGCTGGAATGATGGACATGTGATTTTCATCCGGAGATGTAAACATTTCGACCGATTGCAGGGGCAAAGATTTCAGATGGTTATATAGAGATTGTACATTTTCAAACATCTTATGCTTTTCCTGTTGTTCTGACGCTATAAAGATCACACTTTCTATAGGAGTGATTTTCAAAGCATCCTGTAGTATTTGCTCTTGGTTCCACCAAAGAGATGGACTGCAAATATAATAATGTGTGAATAATTCCGGCTCCAAAATAAGCGTTTGAACTAGAAATAGTCCTCCCAACGAATGGCCAAAAACTAGTTGCTTGCGAACATCCATTTCGACTTCTTGTCGAACCATTCGTTTCACTTTTTTTAATACCTTTAAAAATTCTTCCGCACCGCCAGAGGTAGGCCACGGTACTCCCGATGGCCGTTCTGGTAAGTTGACAACTTCACTTTGTGGTGTGAAATCATATATACGTAAAGGTGAAAAGATTTCTTCTTGTGCATATCCTATCGAGACAATTACCGCAAGAGGTACGCCTGTTTTTTCGGTGCGTTGTGCTTGCAACTTCACAACACTTTCGAAAAGAACACCGTAAGCATTCCCATCCAATATATAAAACACAGGATACCCTTCCTCTGGTGCTGGTTCCTTAGGGATGGCAATTTTAATTCTATAGTCAGTCTCTGATATAGAATGACGTATTGATTTCACTATATGTCTATAAGTCATAACCAACCTCCATTCTTTATGCCCGTAATTTTCGGCTATTTCGCATTAATAAATAAATGAAATAAGGTACGCCAATAATTGAAATAACAATTCCAACTGGCAATTCAGCAGGTGCAAAGACCACCTTACCAATCCAATCTCCTGTTACAACAAGAATCATTCCGATAATACCGCTCATCGGAATGATATGTTGATGATGAATACCCACTAATCGCCTTGATATATGAGGAGCTAGTAATCCGACAAATGCAATGCTTCCGGAAACAATCACACTTGCACTGATCAATCCAACCGCCCCCATTACCAACAACACGCGTTGTCGGTTTATCCGAACCCCTAAACCAACAATCGTTATATCATGGAGTTGTAACACATTTAGAATGGGTGCTTTCCAAACGAGTAACGGAATGATTAGTAGAACCCAAGGTAACATAGATAATACTTGTTGCCATGATGCACTATAAATACTTCCTGATAACCAAACTGTCGCCATTTCAAAATCTTTAGGATCCATCTTCAATGAGATAAAAAGGGTAAGCGCACCAAAACCAGAATTCAATGCAATACCAACTAAAATCAAACGTTTTGGATCGAGCTGGCCTTGATGACTTGAAAGTATAAATAGCAGGAGAGTAGCGAGGACTCCACCAAGCCATCCCCATACAGACACCCCGACGATCGAGAGACTTGACATCTCATTCACATTCCCCTGAACAAAAAACATATAAAGAACCACTGTGAGTCCTACACCAGACTGAATACCTAAAATACCTGGATCGGCTAAATTATTTTTCGTCACACCTTGTAAAACGGCTCCTACTACTCCCAGTGATAAACCGACTAGAACACCAATTACTATTCTAGGCATCCTAAAACCAAAGATCACAAGTTCATGATTTGGAATATGATCGACACCAAATAACGTTCGGAACGTTTCAGATACCGTCAATGGGTATTGACCGCTTGTAAGACTCAAATAAATAACGAGTAACGTAAATAGGATTCCAATACCTGCTACTACAAAGAAACGCTTATTTAGATTCAGCTTAGGCATAACGCTTCCCTCCCTTTGTTTGAATCAGATAAAGGAAAAAAGGTACGCCTACAAGTGCCGTAATGACACCGACTGGAGTTTCAAATGGCGGGTTAATCAAACGGCTTACTATATCCGCCCATGCGAAAAATAGTGCACCGAACAATCCGGCGTATAGAACAATCTTTTTATAATCTTCGCCGACTAAAAAACGTGTGATATGCGGGATGATTAAACCGATAAAGGTAACCTTACCAACCAAAGCTACAGACACACCTGTTAACAGTGCGACACTCACTAACGTCAATGTTTTCATCACCACAAGGTTAATTCCTAAACCTTGTGCGACTTCATCTCCTAGGGAAATGGCTGTAATAGACTTTGAAACGTAAAATGCTAAGAAAAGTCCGATGATTGCTAAAGGTACAGACCATTGAAGCATGACCGGATCAATTTGATGAAGTCTCGTATTGTACCAAAAACTGATATTTTGTGATATTTGAAAATATGTTGCCAGGGCTTGTGATACGCCGTTCAAAAACATACCTAGAATTGTTCCGATAATTACAAGCGATAAAGGCGACATGCCACCTGGCACTAGCTTGGCGACTCCAAAAACAAACACTGCGCCCATTAAAGAACCTATAAATGAAAATATTAGGAGGGTAGCAGGTTGAACGTTCGGAAGAAATATCATTGACAATGTGATAACAAAAACCGAACCGTCGGTCACACCCATAATGCCGGGGGAGGCCAAGTAGTTTCTCGTCATTCCTTGCATAAGCGCTCCAGATATCGCGATGAAAGCACCGATCAACAAAGCACCTAGCACCCTAGAGATCCTGGAAGATCGTATGATTAGATGTTCCATATTCGTTTGATCAAAATGAACCAAGGCTTGCCATATTGTTAAAACCGAATAACGACTAGCCCCATACATGATTGAATACGTTATTGTAACGATAAATAAAATCAATAGGAAAAGGATTAATACAATCTTATTCTTTCGAATTATGGACATCTAAATTCCCTCTATTTCTTTAACACGTTTTCTTCCAGAGCTTTTAAGAATTCGATTTTACTTAATACCGTTCCTCCTTCTAACAAAGAATCTACAATATTGATATAAGCAGCATCATTTTTGAAAGCGTTGATATTTTGAATGATTGGATTCTTTTTCAATTCTTCATATGCTTGCTCATTCTCCTGATTTCCACTTGTTTGAATTTGAATGAAAAGAACATCTGGATTTGCTTCTGCTAGCTGCTCAATCGAAATCTCTTCTTGAGCTTTTGCTTTCTGGATAACGTCTGGAACATCTACTCCTAGTTCATTGTATAAAGAAGGGTTAAAGAATACATCCTCCGGGTAGACAAACAAGCTACCACCACGAATGCGAATCGCCATTACCGTCTTGCCTTTAAACTCTTCCTTTATTTCTGTCGCAGCTTTAATATCTTTGTCATATTGGGCTAAAAGTGTTTTCGCTTCTTCTTCTTTATCTCCAAGTTGAGCCATTAGCATCAGATTATCTTGCCAATTCGTTGAAATATGGGAAACTAAAATTGTAGGTGCAATTTGTTCCAATTTTTCAACCACTTCATCTTTGAATTTTGTCGTTCCCAAAATAACGTCTGGCTGCAATTCTAGAATTTTTTCAAAATTTGGTTGTTGCTTTTCACCGATTGACTCTGTATTTCCTACCACCGCTTTAAATGTTTCTGGGAATTCTCCTGCAACTGTAATTCCTCCAACTGGCTCTATATTTAAAACCGTTGCGTCTTCCATCGCTTCCATCGCCCCTGTAATGACAATGCGTTCTGCGTTTTCTGGTACAGAATAGGTCTCACCTAAGTATGTAATTTCTTGCATGCCATTTTCAGCTGCACTATCATCTGCAGATTGTTGCGTTGCTTCTTTGTCAACAGGGGATTCCTGTTTATCATTCTCTGTTGTTTTTTCCTCTTCTACTTTTCCTCCACATGCAGCAAGTACCAATATAGCCATCAATGCAAATACTAATAAGCTTAATTGCTTCTTCATCATTCATCTTCTCCTTTTAATTTAAGTATCGATGCCTAATTGTCCTTGAGACGGCAAACCTTCGTATTTCTTACGATTAAAACCACGCTCGGCGAGTAACAGCATAACTTGCACTAAGAATAACGTTGATGAAGTAGTCGATTCCCAGGTACTGCAATGCTGCCATCTGTGGCCCTCGCTTTATACCCATGAACTATTTCAACTACTACCTCTATCGAAATAGCAATTATTAGCCAATTCGCGGAGGAATCACCTCAGAATTATTCTAAATCCCTTTAACAGTCAGATAATTTAACTGAAAATATCTTATAACAAATCACTCTGAGTTCGATGGATCTTTTATGCGTCTAACTTTGTATTTCAGACGAAGAAATTGCAACCGGGTAAAAACGTACATCATTTACATACAGTTAGCCTATCTTGTCGCATTCCTAATGTTAGACCAATTACTACAGATTTTCTTTTCGTCCTTCCTATATTCCTTCCCTCCTTTATAACTGAGTACTAAAAAATGAGACTTCCTTTTTTGCCGTAGTAAAGAATCACCACCTTCTCAACTGAGAACAATTCTCATTTTATCGATAATGAGAATCATTGTCAATCATTAAATGAATTTTTTCCTAATGATGTAAATAGTTGTGTAACACCAATTGAGAAGTGTGGCTGCAAATGGATTTATCTACTACTAGATATAACTGCTTTTAAATTTTATTTGGAAATGAAAATAGTAATTCAACACAATTGATCGAAATTCATTTCGGTTGGATGTTCATGAAACATATTCCCTCCAGTCATACGTGCACACACAGTTAGCTTGTAATCTGTATGAATCGCATATTGTTTACATATGAAATTCGTTACTAGCTCCTTTTCGTCCGAACTAACAACTTCCATAAGGTTACCTACGTGTTTTCTTATACAAATAGCATCTAGCGGGATAACCAGTCCCATTCCTATTGCTTTTGTATAACTTTCCTTCATAGTCCAAATTTCATAGCATGCATGATTTCTATCATTTGAATTAAGTATCATTTGGTATTCATCCACAGTAAACAGTTGTTTAGCCAAGAGTAAATCGAAAGTTTGAATTTCCTCAATGTCAATGCCTACATCCTGATTATGTACTGCACAAACTACGTATTTACCTGAATGAGATATATTAAACTGAATAAATGGATAATCAGGTAAATACGGTTTGCCATATGCATTTCTTTTTAAGGTTATTTCTTTTAATGTTTTCCCAGTCCGTTGCTTTAAAACATGATCTAATAAATAATCTCCTATAATAGTTCGGTATGCATCATCCAGATGGTAGAACCTTCGAATATGCTTTTGTCTTTCTTTAGGCACTTTTAAAAGTAATTCCCCCAATTTTGCTTGACTCTTTTCTTTAGGTAATTGACAGATATAGACTTCTACCACATGGAATGCTCCCTTCATCTTTACATTTTGATTTATTTTATAATAGACCGCTATTCTGCTTTCTCAACCAGATTCAAGTGTAGTGTGGGATCATTTTCTGTCGTTTTATTCATTCTCACTGCTATTAAACATGCAACTATTAAAAATATCGAAGCGCCAAACAATGCATATTGATAGGTTAGCAAGTTAACCTGTTCCCCTGTTGACGTATTGGATGTTCCTAGTACTCCTGATAAGATAGCAACCCCAAGAACTGCGCCAAGTCTATTTTGCATATTAAATAGCATTGTAGCTCTGCCCATTGATGGGAAGTCTATATTCTTAAAAGCTGATATTTGCGCTGCCCCAACTGTTTGTCCTAAGAAAAACCCTATTCCAAACATTAAAAATCTAAGTAACCACGGATTAGATGCAACAAATAACGAAATAAGCATAAAAACAATGATTGTACCAATTAGAGAAAAAATAAGGAGTCGCCGCAAACCCATTTTCTTCAATGTCCAAGGCATTAGCTGGGAAGCCACCATTAATCCAAGTGCTTCTATGAATGTGGTTAGACCTGTATGAAAAGCACTAACGTTCAACGCATTTTGATACATTAGCGGAAAAACATATAGCATTCCAAGTAAACCCGCGGCGGAACAAAGACCGATAAAACTCATTGAGCGGAACATTGGATCCTTGAACAATCTCACATCTATCAATGGTTTATCCTCACGCAGTTCAAGGCGAACAAGTAAAACCATTAATACAAGTCCCAAACATCCCGTTACTATAATTTCAGGAGATGTCCACCCTTTAACAGTTCCCTGTGTCAATGAATAAATCGACAGCGAAAAACCTGTTAAGGATAATATAAACCCTTTATAATCAAATGCTCCGGCTGTTGGCTCAACATGTTCCTGTAAATATACCTTCCCAATGAATAAAGCCAGCAAGCCTATAGGTATATTTATAAAAAATATCCAACGCCAGGAAATTGTATCCACTAAAAAACCACCTATAATAGGACCAAGAGCCGGAGCTAGTGCGATCGGTATAATTAGCATACGTGACAGCTTGGGACGCTCTTCATGAGTAAATGTCCGAAATAGAATGGCCATGCCAACAGGGGTAATGAAACCTGCCCCAATACCCTGGAGAATCCTATATACATTCAACGTAAACATATTATGAGCAAATCCGCACAAGACAGATGCAATAGTAAATATGCCTATCGCACTCAAAAATATCCGTTTTGTTCCAAAACGGTCCCCCATCCAGCCTGCTGCTGGTAGAAACATGGCTAAACTAATTAGATATCCAATATTTATGGTTCCCATGGCTTCAGGAGGAACATGGAATGTTCCTCCAATAGCCGGCAATGCCACATTAACAATTGTACTGTCGAGAGCAGACATAAACATCGCTAATACATATACTGCACCTACAGCAAACTTCACACTTACACGTTTCTTCATGGTTAATTCCTATTACTAACATTCTCAATTGTCTTCACACTGTTCGGCATTAAATTATCCCATTTGGAATTTACATAATCCAAACATTCTTGCCTATTCGCCACTCCATAAACCTGATCCCAGCCCGATGGAATGTGAAGAAAACCAGGCCAAAGAGAATATTGTCCCTCACTATTGATTAATACAGCATAAGATTCCTCTGCGTTTTCAAAAGGGTTACTCATGTTCTATCTCTTCCTCTCTGAGTTTATTTTAGTCGATTCATACAACATACTTAGCTTTTTAGATAGAATCTCTCCGATTTCTGCTAATGGTTCCGGTTGGCACATATCTTTATGACGACAATGAATATCATATACTTCCAACTTGCCATCGATGTAAGGCTCCCATGTATTAGTGGAAATTGGATCAAACCACTCTGGGGTAATAGTCGATCTAAAAAACAAGACATCACCTTGATATATTTCCGGTTCAAATTCACTTAAGTTTTGAACAGATTGTACATATGTTTCCTTTAAATTAGTGATTGTTTTATCATCAAGACTCGCTAACGCACTTCCATCCTTTCTTAACAACTCTATGGCATCTTCGAGCGTAAGTGCATCTCCATTTACGCTTTCAGGATCATAACCTCCCAATGCAAGCAAAGCAATAAGTGCTTCTTCCTCATCTGGAACATTCTTAATTGGGAGAAAATGATTTGGATAAGAATCTAACATAGCAACTAGCGCAACCTTTTCACCCTTTTTCTGCAGTTTTGTCGACATGGCTTGCATGATATTACCTCCGAGTGACCATCCCAGTAAATAGTAGGGACCTTGTGGTTGAACAGATTGTATCTGTTCAACATAATCCTCAGCCATCTCATCTAATGAATGGGGATGATTATCTGGATCGGAAATACCTCGTGCCTGAAGACCGTAAATTGGATAATCTTTGTTCAATTCCTTCATCAGACCTGCGTAACACCAACTAAGTCCGCCAGCCGGATGAACACAGAATAAAGGAGATAAGCTTCCACTTGTTCGAAGTGGTAACAAAACCTCTAGCGCACTTGTATTGTCACCAGTTTCCAATCGTTCTGCCAGACCCGCAACCGTAGGAGACTCAAAGAGATTCCCAATACTTAGGTCAATACCAAATGATTCTTTGATTCGAGTCATTAGCTGGACAGCAAGTAAGGAGTGTCCCCCTAGGTGGAAGAATTCGTCATCAATTCCCACATACGGCAAATCCAATACTTCCATAAATAGATTACATAATATTTCTTCCTGTGGTGTTCTTGGTCCTTTGTCTGTTACTTCCTCAGAATAATCTGGATCAGGTAAAGCCTTGTAATCTAGCTTCCCATTAGGAGTTAATGGGAATATATCAATCATGATAAATGCGGAAGGTATCATATAATCTGGCAAACGTTTAGCAACCCACCGCCGGATATCAACACCATTTTCACTTGCATCGGAATTTAATATTATATAAGCAAGCAGTTGATTTCCACTCGACTGGCCCTCTCTGCTGACCACGGTTACCTGTTCGATGCTAGGGTGCTCGGATAGCACAGATTCAATTTCCCCTAGCTCAATCCTAAAGCCTCTTATTTTCACCTGTTGATCAGCGCGTCCGATGTAATCTAACATGTCATATTCTTTCCAACGGGCTAAATCACCCGTACGGTACATTCTAGATCCATTTTCAACGAATGGATTTGCCACGAAACGGTCAGCCGTTAAACCTGGTCTTCCTAAATATCCCCTTGCTAACCCTGGACCAGATACATACATTTCTCCAATAACCCCTATTGGTACTGGCTGTAAATATTCATCCAATATATATACATTTAAGTCTTTTATCTCCTGACCGATAATACTATTCGCTCTTAGTGATACAAGAGCTTCATTAATTTCCATATACGTAACATGTACGGTCGTTTCCGTAATTCCATACATATTAATTAGTTTAGGTGCGTCCTCTGTATGACGCTTATACCAATCCTCTAGTCGATTAAGTTCAAGCGCTTCTCCGCCAAAAATGACATATCGTAATTGCAGCTGTTTACCTAATTCCTGCTGTTCTCTGTCCGCCTGCATTAATTGATAAAATGCGGAAGGAGTTTGATTCAGGACCGTTACTTTCTCATTTACTAATAGTTGTAAAAACTCATACGGAGAACGGCTAATCTCATAAGACACAATAACAAGTCTTCCACCATAGAGCAAAGCCCCCCACATTTCCCATACCGAAAAGTCAAACGCATAGGAGTGGAATAAAGTCCATACGTCATCCGCATTAAATTGGAACCATTCGTCTGTAGATCCTAGTAGACGATTCACATTTTGATGGGGAATCACTACTCCTTTAGGCAGACCAGTGGAACCCGAAGTATATATAATATATGCCGGATGAAGAGCTTGTAACGGCTCTGTACGCTCTGCATCTATTGGATTCGTATCTTTTTGTTTACTAAGTACTTCCTGTGTATCTTCTGCATCTAAAATAAGTTTTGGCACCGCATAATTATTAGGTAATTTATTTGTATACTCTTCATTTGTAATCACCATCAAAGGCTTTACGTCCTCTATCATAAAGGTAATTCGTTCACTCGGATAATTAGGATCAATAGGCACATATGCAGCTCCAGCTTTTATAATACCAAGCATAGCGATTACCATTTCCATTGATCTAGGTAAAGCTAAGACAATATATTGCTCCGGTCCAACGCCTTGTCCAATTAATAGATGCGCAAGTTGATTAGCCCTTTCATTCAATGTTTGATATGTCATTTGTTCGTTTTCAAAGATGAGCGCTATATTTTTTGGTTCAAGCATGGCCTGCTTTTCAAATCGTACTGACAAACTGGATTCTTCCTGTTCATCATTCACTTTTACATCTTGGACCAGCTCTTTCTTTTCATTTTGATCTAAAATCTCCAGAAGTCCGATTGGTTTATCCTGATCAAGCACAGCAGATTCTAACAAACGAATCAGTCTATTCATCATCGATTCTATTGTCTCTTCTGTAAACAAGTCTGTACTATACTCAAGGAATCCATCTAATCCTTCCGCATACCCCGATTCACTTACATTTTCTCGAAACTCTAACGTCATATCGAATTTAGAAGCTCCTACGCTATATAATGACAATTCACTCTTCATTTCAGGTAAATCTAACTTTGGCTCAGGTGTATTTTGTAATGCAAGCATGATTTGGAATAATGGATGCCTTGATCTAGAACGCGGAGGATTCAATTCCTCTACCAATCTTTCAAAAGGTAAATCCTGGTTTTCATACGCATTCAAATTTACCTTTCTCACTCTACCAAGTAACTTCTTAAAGCTCGGATTACCAGATGTATCAGTACGTAATACTAAGGTGTTAATAAACAACCCCACGAGATTTGTCAAAGCATCATCATTTCTTCCAGCTACCGGACTCCCTAAAGGTATATCATATCCTGCCCCAAGACGAGTCAGTAACGCCGTAAGACCGGCTTGCAACGTCATAAATAAACTAACTCCGTTTTGTGCAGAGATATGAAGTAACTTCTGATGAAGCCTCGCGTCAATCGTAAAGCGATACGTTTTCCCTAAATAGCTAGATTCCACTGGTCGTGGATAATCTGTTGGGAGTTCCAAATGATCAGGTAAATCCGCTAAGGTATTTAACCAATAATCAAGCTGTTCTTTAACAAGACTCTCTTGTCCTTGCTTTTCTTCCAATAAATTCTCTTGCCAATATGCATAATCCGCGTATTGAACTGGTAAATTTATCCAATCCGGCTGTTTGCCATTAACGCGGCTCCTATATGCCTTCTTCAAATCTTGTGTTAACGGCGTCAAGGACCATCCATCGCCAACGATATGATGTAGTAACAGTACAACAACATGTTCTTTCTCTGCGGTTGAAAAGAGCTCAACTCGAAATGCAGGTTCCTCATCCAATTGGAAGCAATATTTAACAGTATTATTCAATCGGCTTGTTAACTCGGATGCTTCTATTTGGTGTACATGTAAATCTGGCTTAACCTTTTCTGGATTTAATACCTCTTGCCTGGCTGTCCCCGCATGTTCGGGAAAAATAGTTCGCAACGGTTCATGCCTTTCTATTACATCGCAGATTGCTTCTTGCAATGCGTTCTTTTCTAATTTCCCTGATAATCTAACCACTAGTGGTATATTATATGTAGGGCTTGGTCCTTCTAACTGATATAGGAACCATAATCGACGCTGCGCAAACGATAATGGGATATCACCCTTGGATTCGACTCTTTGAACAGGGGGCCTTCCTTTCCGTCCTGCCTCTAACTGTTTAACAAGTCCTTCTACAGTCGGTGTTTCAAAGATTTTCCCTATCCCAACTTCCACTTCAAAGACTTCACGAATACGATTCGCTAACTGTACAGCAAGTAATGAATGACCGCCAAGATGGAAGAAACTATCGTCAATTCCCACTTGTGAAACATTTAACACTTGTTTAAATAAATCACAAACTATTTCCTCCTGTGGTGTTCTAGGATCTCGACTATCTTTACCTTTTTCGAATTCTGGAGACGGCAATGCTTTGCGGTCTATTTTCTTATTTGGTGTCAGCGGCAAATCGTCCATTATAATAAAGGCAGAAGGAACCATATAATCAGGAAGTAATTCTTCCACATATTTACGTGTTTTAGCTAAATCAATAATGGCATTCTTTTCTGGCACGAGATAAGCTATTATACGGTTATCCCCTGATTGGTCCTCCCTAGCAACAACGACTACTTGACTAACCTCTGAGTTTTTCGCTATGACGGATTCAATTTCTCCAAGCTCTATTCGAAAACCGCGGATTTTAACTTGATGATCTGACCTGCCAATATAATCAAGCTTTCCATCCGCATGCCAACGTGCAATATCGCCTGTTTTGTACATCCTTTCACCTGGATTTCCATATGGATTAGCAATGAATGTATCTGCTGTTAAATCCGGACGATTAAAATAGCCCTGTGCTAACCCTTTACCTGCAATATATAAATCTCCACTTACCCCTGGGGGGACAGGCTGTAAACCGGCATCTAAAATGAATATTTGTGTATTTTCGATCGGATAGCCAACAGAAGGAATACCCGTTTCCCCTGTATTTAAAGTAATAGCTGTGGACCAGATTGTCGTTTCTGTTGGTCCATACAAATTTGTCACTTCACAATCTAGCTCATGTAAAGATTTTACGAGTTTTTCAGGAAGCGCTTCTCCGCCAACCAAGATACGTATTCCACGAAGTGCTTCTGGATAGGTCGATACAAGCGCATTCCAGTGTGTGGGCGTTGCCTGCATAATGGAAATATTACGGTCTTCAATCAATTGTGCTAATATTGCCGGGTCTTTGTTTGCGTTATCCTTTGCAATCACACAACATGCACCACTAATGAGCGGAAGAAATATTTCCAATGCTGAAATGTCAAAAGCAATTGTCGTAACTGCTAAAAGACGATCCTGATGACTCAAAGCAAACTTATTTTGCATCGAGCAAAGGAAGTTGGTTAATCCTTCAACTGTAACAACAACTCCTTTCGGACGCCCTGTCGATCCGGAAGTATAAATCATGTACGCTGGACTCTTGGGCGCTACTATTCTGTTCGGATAATCTATATCAGCATAAGCTGTTAGTTGATTACGAACAGCGGGATCATCCAACACGACATGATCTACATGACTGTCTAGTAATTGAGATTGTATGTCCTTATGTGTCAGGATACAAATCGGCTGTGCATCTTCCAGAATATAAGAAATTCGCTCAACAGGATATTCGGGATCAATTGGCAAATACGCTGCTCCCGCTCTTAAAACAGCCAACATTGCAATAACCATATCTACGGATCGGGGTAAAGCCAAAGCTGCAAACTTACCAGGCCCTAGTCCCTTTTCCTCAAGTAAATTCGTCAGACAATTAACCCGTTTATTTAATGCTGCATAAGAAAGGCTTTCATCGTCGAACCTTAAGGCCTCGGCATGCGGTGTACGGGTAACTTGTTTTAAAAATATTTCTTGTACAGACATATAAGACAATTGTTGAGTTGTTTGATTCCAATTATTGATTACATTGTCAAACTCTCCAGGTAAAAGTACCCCTAATTGAGATATTGGCAAATCCGCATCTGCAGCAGCTATATTCTCAATCAAATTCACCAAACGATTTAGATGAAGAGTTACCTCATCCGGTTCATAAATATCCGCATTGGCATCCAAATCAATCCTTATCCCTTTTCCGTCTTGTTGATCATATATATTCAAGGATAGGTCATCTACTGGACCCGTATGGAGCTTATTTGTCGTTCCTTTACTACCAGCGAAGTCCAATCCATAATCAAATGGCATCATATTTATTTGAGGTCCGAACAAGCGTTGACCATCCCCTAACAACTTCAGATCATGCCGTAAATATTCATGACGATAATGCTGATGGGACCGCACTTGCTTCATTTCTTGATGAACTTGTTTTATCAACTCTATGAAACTCATTTTGGGTTGTATATTCAGTCTTAATGGTAGTAAATTCATCACCATTGCTGGGACCTTTACTGAAGACGTGCCCATACGACACATCATTGGTAAACAAAGCACAATGTCCTCACTACTAGTTAAACGCTGCATATATACAGCAACAGCTGCTACAATCGTTTCATACCAGTTTCCCCCTCTGGAACTAGCTGTTTTCCTTAACCGCTCTATCGTATCTGCTTGCAAATAACTTGTCTTATGGATAATGCGTTTAGATAATCCTAACGATGAACCCTTTAAACTAACAATGTCTGGATGATCCTGGAATCGCCCCATCCAAAACTCACGGTCTTGAATAAATTTCTCCGAACGCACATACGATTGATGTTCATCCAATACCTTTTGAAAATCTCCCAACTCATTTCCCTTTATCGTTTCTTGCTTTACTAGGGCTGTATAAATCTGAGCAACACGTTGTACGATTAGAGAAAAACCGAAAGCATCTGCTGCAATATGATGAATACGCAAATACCAAAAACTTCGATTCTCGCTTATCTTACATAGAGCCTGTTTAACAACGACATCTTTAGTTAAATCCAACGGTTTATCTATATCAGATTTCATCCATTTTTTTGCAGATTGATCAGGGTCCACTTCCCCAGTAACATCGATAAGTTCAAGCGAAAAATCCCTTTTCTCGGAAATATGCTGCCATGGACCATTTTCGTCTGCTCCATATTTAGCATGAATGGAATCTGTCTCTTTCATTACTCGTTCTACAGCTTTCTTAAAATACTCCACATGTAGCTTTCCATTTATGTCAATATACTCCGCTGTATTATAAACAGGGTTATCCGACTCCAATTGCTGCGCATACCAAATTCCAGCTTGCGCACCCGTTAATGACTGATACTTCGTTAACACGCTAGACATACGATACCCCCTCCTTTATATTTATACTTTCACCATTCGGCTTTCCATTAAATCACGCCATTCAGCTAATGTTTTTCTTTCCACTAAGTCCATAAAGCTTACTTCCAGACCTTGTTGTCTCCATGCTTCAACTAAACTCATAAGTCCAATAGAATCAAGCCCCATATAAAATAAATCATCTGTGTCTGATAGATCCTTCGCTTGTATATCCAGTAAGCAGGCAACTTGCTCATGAATTGTTTCAAATGTAAGGGATTCATTATTGCTATTTTCTGTACCTTTCGACAGTACTTTGATTAATTCATCTGTAGACGTCGTAACTCCACAACGTTTGGCGGCATAATCCAATGCCATTTTATGTTCATCATATGAAAAGTCGGCAACCGCATCTGCTACGAGGAAAGGCTGTATATCATACATGAATGCCTCTGCAGCCGTCATTAAACATCCTATATGGGCATAAACTCCACAAATAATTAGTTGGTCACGCCCTTGCTTTTCTAATATATTCAAGAAATCTGATTTTTTAAACGCACTATAACGCCATTTAGTTAACATTAAATCATTTGAATCTGGTGCTAAATCATTAATAATCCCTGTTTGAGCTGGATCATCGGATAATCCTTTTCCCCAAAAGTCAGTTAGGAGTGCCCGATCTGCCGCGTTCTGATTCCCTGGTTGCGCCGTATAGGCAACTGGAATCCCTTGCTTTTTGCACTGCTCTTTCAATTTTGCGATATTATGGATCAATTCTGGTATCGGTGATTGTTCCGTATCATAAAAGTTCAAAAAATAATTCTGCATATCATGTATGAGCAGAACTGCCCTATCCGGCTCCACCTGCCACGACACTTTATTTGTTGGATAAATAGATATATTCGGCATTTGATAAGATGGAATAGTAGGAATTCCCATGTAATCACGTCCTTTTCGTTTATTTTATTTATAGATAGGTGATAGTTTCTTTGTAATCATTTCACGCAATGCTTTTTTACTGACCTTTCCAAATGATGTTTGTGGAAAGGTATCCACTATTTCAACCCGGTCAGGAATCTTAAAATCCGCGATCCCTCTTTTTATTAGAAAATCCTTCATTTCAACTTTAGTTATCATCCCCTCATTAGGGATAACAAACGCACATGATCTCTCTCCAAGAAATTTATCCGGCATAGAGACGACAGCAACGTCAAATACATTAGGATGTGAAGCAATATGATCTTCCATTTCCTCTGCAGCTATTTTTTCACCGCCACGATTTATCTGGTCCTTAATACGACCTTCAACGACAATATTTCCCGCTTCGTCTAAGCTAACTAAATCACCTGTGCGATAAAACCCATTCGACGTAAATGCTTTAGCATTATGTTGTTCCGCTTTATAATATCCGCGAATAGTATATGGGCCCCTAGTTAACAATTCCCCTACTTCACCTAGTTCAACTTCCCGATCCTCTTCGTCAACTACACGAATCTCATCGTAGGGTGACATCGGTCGTCCCTGCGTATTAATAATAGTCTCTTCTGGATCATCTAATCTTGTGTAATTAACCAACCCTTCAGCCATCCCATACACTTGTTGCAGCTTACATCCAAAGGTCTGTTGCATTCGTTTAGCTATTTCAGCATTGAAATGCGCTCCGCCAACTTGAATGATTTCTAAACTAGTGAAATCATATGAACGTGTCTTCAATGCTTCCAACCAAATAATGGCTATCGGTGGAACAAGTGCTACAATCGTTACTTTTTCTTTTTCAATTATAGGGAAAGCCTCGTCTGGACTTGATCCTGTTGCTAGCACGATCCTTGCGCCTGCATAAAGTGAACCGAGCACTCCCGGTGAACTCAATGGATAATTATGCGCAATTGCTAAAACTGCAAGGTACACACTATTCTCATCCATTCGACATATTTCATTACTCTTACGAAGACTATACATATACTCATCATGTGTTCGTGGAATTAATTTAGATAGCCCTGTACTACCACCAGATAATTGTAAAAATGCGATGTCATTTGGATAAACATTAGGCTTAATATACTCTTCTTCCAAATAAAGATCTGCTAACTGTTCCAACTCTTCAGATTCACCAAGTGTAATGATATGCTCTAAAGTACTTGTTTCACGCTGAATAGTCTTAGCCATTTCATGATAATGATATCCGGAAAAGTTTTCCGGCATTATATAAGCCTTTGCCTCGGTCAACTCACAAAAATACTGTATTTCACTATATCGGTGCGACGGCAAAGCAAATACTGGCAACACTCCTAATCGGAACAAGGCAAAACAAACCTCAAAAAACTCAACTGTATTTGGAATTTGAATGACTACTCTATCTTCTTTTTTAAAACCAAGCTTTTGAAACCCGGAAGCAAGTTGATCCACTCTTTTATCCAAAGTTTCATAATTTACTTGTTTTCCCCCATCAGTTATTGCAATCTTATTACCGTGTTCTTCTGCTCTTTCTCGAAGCATCTGTCCAAATGTTTCTCCACGCCAACAATCCTTTTCACGATAAAATGCAGCTATTTCATCAGGCCATGGTTGACACCCTTCCATAAGTATTCCTCCCTGTTTACTTTGTTTTTGACATATCTATGCCCTTATAGTTTTTCAATACCCATAGCATCCAGCATTGTTTTGAACTTCGCTCCAGTCTCATTCAATTCTTCCTCGGGAATGGAGCCAGCAACTACACCTGCACCCGCAAATAATCGTATATCGTTTTCTTCAACTTCAGCACAACGAATCGTGACTATCCATTCTCCATTCCCATTTTCATCACACCAGCCGACCATTCCAGCAAAAAAACCTCTATTAAACGGCTCAATCTCATAAATGGCTTCACGTGCTAACTCTGTCGGATGTCCACATACCGCCGGTGTAGGATGTAACGCCATACCTAATTCTAAAGAAGATGTTTGTGCCTGTTTTAACGTTCCATATATTTCTGTTGACAGATGCCACATTGCTTCTGTCTTAATTAATGATGGTATTTCTGGAACATCCATCGATTCACAAAAAGGAGCTAATGATTCTTTTACCATATTGACAACCACAGCGTGTTCATATAAATCTTTTTCAGATTCCAACAGTTCTAACGCTCTACGCTGATCTTCTATTGGATCATCACACCGAGGTCTCGAGCCTGCTAATGGATTTGCGAATAATATTGAATCGTTTTTAGACACAAGCAATTCTGGACTCGCACCAATTAATATACGTTTCCCATTTGTTGATACCGTTTCCTTATTACTAATCGTATTAACGTCTGATATATCAACAGCAAATGTGTATCCTTGCTTATTATGATGTTCCAACCTTTTTAAAATCTGTTTTACATCAATCTGCTCTTTCGTTTTAAAATTCAAGGCTCTAGAAACAACTATCTTATCTATTTGTCCTGACGAAATCTTATCTAGGCCTTGATTTACACATTTCATATATTCTGCTGGCTCCGGAATATGCTGAATTTCATACGGCTGCAAAGGAATATTTTCTAGTTGGACACTATCTTTTACCAATGCGGTAGATACTTTTACTTCCTCAGGTATGATCATTTTTGATGCTTCCGAGTAATCAAACGGAACTGCACCCACAACGATCGGATGCGGATGTCCTGCTCGTTTCGCCTGTTCAATCGCCTCTTCCACCCTATCCGGTAAACTACATATTTGATTTTTAGTCTTCCACGTCTCCTTTACAACTGAGAAAACGCCTTTCCCCATAATCGTTTGCTTTGACGATGATAAAAAGAAATCACCTGATTCATATTCATCTAAAATCGATTTTACTTTTGACATACTCACTTTACTCATATTTCTGTTTCCTCCTCGTTAAACACCTAGTGTGGCTCCACCATCAACAACCATATCGTGCATGGTTATATGTGATGCATCATCTGACGCAAAAAATAATACTGAATTCGCAATATCAGATGGCGTTCCAATTTTACCAAGTGGAATACCTACTCGATATACCTCAGATTGTCCGTCTATCGTTTCTATTTCTCCCTCTTCATTACTCCAAAGTTTTCTTAGCATTTTTGTATCAGTAGATCCAGGCGAAATAACATTACAGCGTATATTATGCTTCGCAAGTTCCAAACCAAGACATTTTGTGAACATTGTTGCTGCCGCCTTCGAAGCTCCATAGGCCGCCATTCCAATTCTAGGAATGTGGCTGGCGTTGGAACTTACCGTAATAATCGATCCCTTTTCACGTGGAATCATTTGCCTACTGACTATTTTTGACATATGGAATACACCAGTTGCATTCACAGAAAAACTTGCATCCCAATCCGCCACATCTAAGTTATCTATTAAATCTAACTTCAGTAATCCTGCCACATTCACCAATATATCTATCGGTCCAAGCTCAGACTCAACTGTAGAAATAACTTCTTCTACAATCACTGGGTCCGTAACATCTGAAGGAAAAGCTGTAATTGGATATCCTCTTTCTTGCATCTTTCTAATACCTTTAACTAATTCATCTTTGTCCTTATCGATCGCCGCTATCACCGCCCCATGTTCAGCTAGCCGCTCAACTATTAATCGGCCTATACCGCCGGATGCTCCCGTGACAACAGCTATTTTACCTTCTAATTGACTCTCTTTCATTGTCCCATTCCTTTCGAGTTAAGGAGTTGCAATTGATATTGATAATGATAATCGTTATCAATTACTAACCTCATGCTAATTTAATTAAAGACAACAATCAAGGCGTTTTTGAATTTTAAGAATTAAGACCTATATTTATTTTTTGATATAGTTAACATTTTATTTGTATCTTTTACATAGGAAAAGATATATTAGAACAACTCTAAATAGTTAACGGCCTCATTAGGTAAAGGCTTTTTTACCTGGTAATCACCGCTTCATTGCCGGTATTCAACTCCTTGAACGCAATGGTAATAAAATAAAAAGCATAAACAAAAAAAGCATTCCGAAAGTAAATATACCTAGCTCTTTGGCTCGATACCCTTTCAGTCTGCTTTTCTTTTCAAGTTGCCGTATATTTTCACTTTTAGACGTTTTTTGAATATATCCATCGACTGTTATTTACCAGTTCATACTTTTTTCATTAACGAAGGCATAACCCGATTGCAAGGGAACCCCAACATTTTGCACACATTGTAAAGGAGTTAAGAACCGAAGATGCAATTAGCACAGTAAAGATGTTTGAGGACATTTGAATGCAAATATGCGTGAAATTTGAGTATAGAGTGTAATATATTTGAAAAAATTTCACGATTAAGTGTTGCTAATTTAATTCCAACCAAAAAAACACCGTAAACATTGATTTTAACAATGTTTACGGTGTTTTTTATTCTTATCTAGATTTCACTTCATTACGTCCCAGGAGGGATTCGAACCCCCGACCGATGCCTTAGAAGGGCATTGCTCTATCCAGCTGAGCTACTGAGACAAACACCTGCAACCACAGGCACAAGAACTATTATATGCATAATCCAAAGATAAGTCAACACTATTTCATAAAACTATTTATTTAATATAATTTGGTCTATTAATTCGTGGTTCATGCTATAAAAACTCACAGTATAAGCATCGTCGATTTCGATGACTGCGTATGTCGCTACCCTACCGCCACGTGGTTGAGTCGTGCTTCCCGGATTAATGAATAATACACCGTTGATCATCTCAGCCCCATATAAATGAGAATGTCCGAATAAAGCAATGGTTGATTGTTGCTCAGCTGCTGCGTAAGAAAGGGTAAGCATAGAACGCTTGACGTCGTGTTCATGGCCATGGACGATGAATATAGTCTCATCGCCCACTTTCTGTACAATGGTTGCTGGAAATTGATCATCACCGTCACAGTTACCACGAACAATATGAATTCCATTAAGCAATGGATCTTCTGCCGATAATTCGCTGTCGCCACAATGGAATATTGCGTCTGCTTGCAGCGATTTAATCTTCTCCACTGTATTCAAGTCGCCATGTGAATCACTTAAAACAATCAGCTTCATTTTATTTCACCTAACCTCGTGATAAATTCTGGTAGCTGTTCTTTTAGCTGAGCTAGTGCCGCACCGCGATGAGAGATGGCACTTTTCTCTTCTGCGGATAATTCGGCCATCGTCTTTTCTTTATTAGGTACATAAAATATTGGATCATAGCCGAATCCATTCGTTCCTTGACGTTCATCCGTAATGATACCTTCACAGCTGCCAGAATAAGTAGTTGTCTTGATACCAGGACCGGCAATCGCCAGAACACATCGGAAACGTGCCTGACGCGCCGTTTCAGGCACTTCAACAAGTTTAGCTAGCAACTTATCGATATTCGCTTCATCGTCCGATGGCTCGCCCGCATAGCGTGCAGAGTAGACACCTGGCTCGCCATTTAGTACATCGACTTCTAGGCCACTATCATCGGCAATTACTACTTTTCCTAGTAAATTTGCAACAGTTTCTGCTTTTAGTATGGCATTTTCAACGAAAGTGGTCCCCGTTTCTTCTACATCAATCGATTCTTCGATATCTTGCAATGTCAGCACGGTGATACCTAAAGGGCGAAAGAGAACTTCAAAATCTTTCGCCTTGCCTTTATTATTCGTTGCGATTAATACTTCATTCATTGTGCTTCGCCTACCTGTTGTCCGATCTTATCCGCCAATTCACCCAACACTTCTTTTTGAATTGCAATCAATTGCTCAATTCCCGATTCAGCCAGCGTCAATAAATCATTCATTTCCGCGCGAGAAAAAGTAGCTTCTTCGCCTGTCCCTTGCAGTTCCACGAATTGGCCTTGCCCCGTCATCACCACATTCATATCGACGTCAGCTGAAGAATCTTCTACGTAGTCAAGATCCGTGATCAATTGACCGTCAGCCAATTTCCCTACACTTGTAGCAGCAAGGAAGTCACGAACCGGGAATACGGGCAGTTTCTTTTCGATTTGTAATTTATTCGCAGCGATAACCAATGCAACAAATGCACCTGTAATGGAAGACGTTCGCGTTCCACCGTCTGCTTGAATGACATCACAGTCGATCCAAATCGTACGCTCACCAATTGCATCCAAATCAACGACTGCACGCAAAGCTCGTCCGATCAAACGCTGGATTTCCATCGTACGACCGCCTACTTTACCGCGGGAAGACTCTCGGATTGTCCGTTGTCCTGTAGCGCGTGGCAGCATAGAATATTCAGCAGAGATCCAACCTTTTCCACTATTTCGCATAAAGGGTGGTACACGATCTTCAATCGTCGCTGTACAAATCACTTTCGTATTTCCAACTGAAATCAGTACGGAACCTTCTGGGTGAATCAAATAATCCTTCTCGATTGTTACTGTACGAATATCTTCTGTTGCTCTTCCATCATGTCGCATGCAATATCCTCCATTTTGATCCATTTATTTGGTGTGACCAGTTCTTCCAGTCTACGTTCAATCCATCTTACCATATTCACAGCAAAAAACCCGAAAACGACGTACTGTTTCCGGGTACTGCTATACATGTTAAAAAGTTAGCTTGCGTACGTCAGGCTGAGGAATGGCAAGCCAATCTTCAACGATGACTTGAAACTTATCCATCGATCCTGTTGTATAAAATATGGGTTCTTCTGCTGAAATCGATAGTAATTGCTTCGCCTCAAGAATCCGTTCAACATCAATCACAGTCTCCGCCGCTGAAGAAATAACATTCTTTTGATTGGAGAAATGCGCTTCAATATGTTCTTGTAATAATGGATAATGTGTACAGCCAAGAATTACAGAATCAAACGAATAGCTATGCAAGGGCAATAACGTCTTGTCGACTATATTCCTTGCTGCCTGTGTACGATATTCTCCGTTTTCAACAATTGGCACAAATTCCGAACACGCGAGTGAATGGACTTTGGCTTCGGGTTTCAGAGCTTGAATCGCTTGATCATACGCTTGACTTTTCACAGTGCCTTCTGTACCTAGCACAGCAATTTCACCTGTTTGTGACGCATTGACAGCTGCTCTAGCCCCTGGTTCAATAACACCGACAACAGGAAAATCAAAATGTTTTCGTACTTCTTCTAGTGCGATAGCAGTCGCAGTGTTACACGCAATAACGAGCATTTTTATACCCATTTGCGCCAAACTGTTTACCATGTCCATTGTAAATTGCAACACTTCTTCCGCAGGCCGTGGACCATACGGACAACGTGCATCATCGCCAATATAAATAATAGGTTCATTCGGTAGGTAGTTGCGCAACTCTCTTACAACTGTCAGTCCGCCAACTCCCGAATCAATTACTCCAATAGGTGCGTTCAATGTAATCCCTCAATCTCTTGTCATCTGTTCATGTAGTGTAGCCAGCAATCCTGAAAACTGCTGAATTTCCTGCTCATTTGAATTCACAAGAACATCTTGCAAATACTCTTGTCTCTTCTGTATGACCTCTTCAATAATCCGTATTCCTTCAGGTAATAAATGAACACGGACAACTCGACGATCCTTTTCATCCCTCACCCGCTTCACTAGTTGACTACTTTCCATTCGGTCTACTAAATCCGTCGTGGTGCTAAATGCTAGGAACATTCTATTCGATAGATCTCCGATGGTCATATCACCATGTTCCAACAACCATTGAAGAGCGCTGAATTGAGGAGGTGTAATTGTAGATTTTTTTAATATTTTTCGACCTTGTTCCTTAATGATGGACGCAATGTATCGTAAGTCTTTTTCCATCTTTACGATATCAGTTGGTACGTTTTTCTGTTCATTCAACAAAAAATCAGCTCCCTGAAATGAGTCCTATCTTTTCATTGTACCGTTTTCGTTGATGAACGCAACATTTTTTCCCTCGATTTTATGTTAGAGAAGAAGTAATTGACACTGATTGCACAAAATTGGTCTATCATCCTAAGCAGGGCATCATTTTTAATTCAGCTGTAACTCTCCCAATCGCAATAATTCAACGATTGCCTGTGCTCTGCCTGATACACCTAGCTTTTGAATCGTATTCGAAATATGATTTCGTACGGTCTTCTCACTAATGGTCAGCTGTCCAGCAATTTCTTTTGTTGTAAAATCATCTACCAGCAAAGTGAAAATTTGTCGTTCCCGATTTGTTAATAAAGAACGGTTTTGCATTTCATCCAAGATGCGCCCCTCCTCTTTACGCTTTCCCCTTAGGATATGTAAGCGTAAGGGCGGCTGTGTAGGCTTTTACGAGTTTTCTAGAAACATGCGTTTTTCTTCTTCTGTCCATGCAACAGGTCTTCCATCAGCTTTTCCAATTTGAACGATAGCACTTCTACCTGTAAAGACTATTTCATCGCGTTCATTCCTAGCCATATAGTGCAGATCAACTGAACTCGTGCCCATAGTATTAGCTTTCACATGGATCTGTAGCTTTTCGTCAAAGTACACTTGCTTCGCAAAATCGCATTGCAAATCCGCTACGATTGGAATGGTTGTGCCCTTCGGATCGATCCACTTCGCCATATGGTTTAGATGTTTCAAAAACTCAATTCTTGCATACTCAAAATAGGCAAATACTTTCGTGTTATTCAAATGTCCATACATATCCGTCTCTGAAAAACGAACTGAAACGTCGGCATGAAAATGAAATCCTTCTACCCATTCCTCTAGATTTTCAATATAACTTTCTCTCATTTACATGCACCCCTTCAAAATGAATGATTATTCATTACTTTATTATATCAAAATACAAATTAACGTCAAATCGGATTGTTTTGCTACCGGAATCACAGAGTCAGTTAGTAGCCAAGGGGAGTGAGTAATCAAATCTCACGAGGCATTCAAGTGGAGGAGTCTTCCGCTTATATCGATTGCTCTCAACTCTCCCCTACGTTCTTACATTTTCTAAAAGCTGTACATATCAAAAAAGCTGTCCAAGAAAGTCATAGACTTCCTGGACAGCTTTGTGTATAGCAATTAATCTACTTGGTGGTCACTTCCGAAGAAGTTCTTGAACATTTGGATTGTTGTTGCTCTACCAATTGCACCAATAGAAGTCGTCAATGGAATTCCTTTAGGACAAGCAACTACACAGTTTTGTGAGTTACCGCACTCAGTGATTCCACCGTCTCCCATAACAGTAGCTAAACGCTCATCTTTGTTCATTGCACCAGTTGGATGTGCGTTGAATAGTCGAACTTGTGACATCAATGCAGGTCCCATGAAGTTCGTCTTGTCGTTTACGTTTGGACAAGCTTCTAGACATACTCCGCAAGTCATACATTTAGACAATTCATATGCCCATTGACGTTTACGTTCAGGCATACGTGGACCTTCACCAAGATCATACGTACCATCGATCGGAACCCATGCTTTGATGCGCTTTAACGAATCGAACATGAATTCACGGTCAACAACCAAGTCACGAACGACTGGGAATGTACGCATAGGCTCAAGTTTAATAGGTTGTGTTAACTGATCAACCAGCGCAGTACATGACTGACGAGGGCGGCCGTTTATAACCATTGAACATGCACCACAAACTTCTTCCAAACAGTTCATATCCCAGTTAATAGGAGTCGTTTTTTCACCTTTGGCATTTACTGGGTTACGTCTGATTTCCATTAGAGCCGAAATTACGTTCATATTCGGGCGATAAGGAACTTCAAATCTTTCTACATAAGGGCTTGAAGTGGCAGTATCTTGACGATGAATGTCAAATACGACAGTTTTTGTAGCAGTTGCTGTTTGTTGTTCGCTCACTTTTGTCAATCTCCTTTCTTCGCTGAGTAATCGCGTATACGTGGAGGAATGATCGATGTATCTACATCTTCATACGTAATAATTGGTGCAGATACTCCGTCAAATTCCGCAATTGTTGTTTTCAAGAAGTTCTCATCGTCACGATTAGGGAAGTCTGGCTTGTAGTGCGCGCCACGGCTCTCATCACGATTCAATGCACCTAAAGTGATAACACGTGCTAGATATAGCATGTTTTTCAATTGACGTGTAAACATAGCTCCTTGGTTAGACCATAGCTGTGTATCCGTAATGTTAATATTTTCATAGCGCTCAAGTAACTCGACAATTTTGTCGTCTGTCTGCTTCAACTTATCATTGAAACGAACAACCGTTACGTTGTCAGTCATCCACTCGCCAAGCTCTCTGTGAAGAACGTACGCATTCTCTGTACCGTCCATCTTAAGAGTGTCTTCCCATTTCTGTTGCTCTTCTTTCACTGCATCTTCGAAAATCGTTTCAGGAAGTTCATCAGCAGTACGCTTCAGATGCTTCATGTAATCGATTGCGTACGGTCCAGCGACCATACCACCGTAAATTGCAGAAAGTAATGAGTTAGCACCTAAACGGTTTGCACCGTGTTGTGAGAAGTCACATTCGCCTGCTGCGAAAAGACCTGGGATACTTGTTTGCTGATGATCGTCAACCCAGAGTCCGCCCATTGAATAGTGAACAGCCGGGAAGATTTTCATTGGCAATTTACGCGGATCATCACCTGTGAACTTTTCATAAATCTCGATGATTCCACCAAGTTTGATATCAAGTTCTTTAGGGTCCTTGTGAGATAGATCCAAGTACACCATGTTTTCTCCATTAATACCCAGTTTTTGGTTTACACACACGTCAAAAATTTCACGTGTTGCGATATCCCGTGGAACTAAGTTACCATAGTCCGGATATTTCTCTTCCAAGAAGTACCAAGGTTTACCATCTTTATATGTCCAAATACGTCCACCTTCACCACGTGCAGATTCACTCATTAGACGAAGCTTGTCGTCTCCAGGAATCGCTGTTGGGTGAATTTGAATGAATTCGCCGTTTGCATATTTTGCACCTTGCTGATAAACGATGGAAGCTGCAGAACCTGTATTGATCACAGAGTTAGTAGACTTACCAAAGATAATACCAGGGCCGCCTGTAGCCATGATGACAGCATCTGCTTTAAATGCTTGGATTTCCATTGTCTTCATGTTTTGAGCTTTGATTCCACGGCATGTACCCTCTTCATCTTTAATGATTCCGAGGAATTCCCAGTGCTCATATTTTTGTACTAGTCCTGCTACCTCGTGAGAACGCACTTGTTCATCAAGAGCATACAGTAATTGTTGTCCAGTTGTCGCACCTGCATATGCTGTACGGTGGTGAAGTGTACCACCGAAACGACGGAAATCCAAAAGACCTTCTGGTGTACGGTTAAACATAACACCCATACGGTCCAATAAGTGGATAATTCCAGGAGCTGCTGCCGTCATTGCTTGTACTGGTTTTTGATTCGCTAGGAAGTCTCCACCGTAAACTGTATCATCAAAGTGAATGTCGACAGAGTCGCCTTCACCTTTCGTATTTACAGCACCGTTAATGCCGCCTTGGGCACATACGGAGTGGGAACGTTTTACTGGTACTAGCGAGAACAAGTCAACCGGTACACCAGCTTCTGCTGATTTGATGGTAGCCATTAGTCCAGCTAGTCCTCCACCGACGACAATCAATCTGCCTTTTGCCATTATTGTGTCACTCCTCAATTATACGTAATTTCATTAGTTAGTTAGTTTTTTACACAAAAGCTAGAAGTGCTTGAATTCCAATTACAGAAAGTATTAAGAATATAACTATTGTGATGTACGATACGATTTTTTGTGATCTTGGTGATTGTGCAATTCCCCAAGTAACACAGAAAGACCATAGTCCATTTGCTAAGTGGAAAGTAGCAGAAACAACACCTAGGATATAGAATACAAGCATAAATGGATTCGACAAGATATCGACCATCATGTTGAAGTCTACTTCAGTTCCAAGCGCTTTTTGAATACGAGTTTCGTATACATGCCATGCAATGAAGATGACTAGGAATACGCCTGTGAACCGTTGGAGCGTGAACATCCAGTTACGGAAAGTACTGTAATGGCCCACGTTGTATTTCGCTGAGAAAGCTATGTACACTCCGTAAAACGCGTGGAACATGAGTGGAATGTAGATAATAAACCATTCCAAGAAAAATACAAACGGCAAGTTCCCCATAAAATTAGATGCTGTGTTGAATGCTTCCTCACCGCGTGTTGCAAAATGGTTAATTACTAAGTGTTGGGCAACAAAAAGTCCAACTGGAATTACACCAAGCAACGAATGTAGACGGCGTAAGAAAAAATCTGTTTCTTTCGACAAGTCTTTTACCCTCCCTTATTTCTGAGATTATACTGTAGTGATGCGGTTCTCTATTTGGTTCGCATTCACCAGTATCTCTCTTCATGGTACAATATGATAACATGTATATTGTACTCCTCTGTATAGGACAGGTCAAGACGCTGTGTGCTTTTCATAGTAGATTATGATTTTTCTAAAAACGTCGAATCACACAATGCTTTTTCCTATGATCCGACAACGCTTGACATAGTTCGAAGCCCATAAGAGTAAGGGTTTGAGCATGTAGCTTTTCGCTTTATTATGCTACGCAACTTATTTATTTCTGGAATTTTTATCTCTAATTCCGTTAACTGGCTAATTAAATAAAATATACTGAAAATTAAACTATATATATCAATGAAAGCCCCTTGACTTATTACTCAGTCAGGGGCTTTTCGGTTGTTTCAGGTTGCTGAAAATGAGCGAGTAACTCATCAGCTACTTTTTTTGGCATCCCTGCTTCTTTTAATTGTTCAGGTGTTGCTTCACGAATGGCTTTCACTGTTTTAAAGTGTTTTAGTAATTGCTGTTTACGTTTCGGTCCAACGCCTTCAATTCCATCAAGTGAAGAAGTTAGTGAAGATGCTCCTCTTCGCTGTCTGTGGAACGTAATAGCAAATCGATGGACTTCGTCTTGAACACGTTGTAATAAGTAAAATGCTTCACTTGTTTTCTTTAATGGAACTATCTCTGGTGGATGACCGTACAGCAATTGCGCTGTATTATGTTTATCGTCTTTTGCCAGTCCAGCTATCGGAATAGAAAGTCCGAGTTCATCTTCTAGCACTTCCCGAGCAATCTCCATCTGCCCTTTCCCACCATCAATAACAATTAAGTCTGGTAAAGGCAACTGATCTTTTAATACTCGTGTATAGCGTCGTCTAACGACTTCACGCATTGCACCATAATCATCATGGGCTGCTGCAGTTTTGGTTTTATACTTTCGATAATCTTTGCGATTTGGTCTTCCGTCTACAAAGGTTATCATCGCGGATACCGGTTCCACGCCATGTGTATGGGAGTTATCAAACGCTTCAATGCGAAGAGGCGTACTGATATTCATCGCTTCACCAAGCTCTTCACACGCACCAATTGTACGTTCTTCTTGACGTTCAATTATTTGGAATTTGGCGTTTAATGCAATAGACGCATTTTTGGCAGCGAGTTTGACAAGCTCTTTTTTCTTTCCACGTTGTGGTATTAACACAGTCGTATCAAGCAATTGATCGGCTAACGCAAAATCAACGGTTTCCGGAAGAAGTACTTCTTTCGGCAATAAATGTTGAGCTTCTCCATAGAAACGGCCGAGATACGTCAGTAATTCTTCTTCAGGATCTTGATAAGCTGGGAAAATGGATACATCGCGTTCTATCATTTTACCTTGTCTGACGAAGAACACTTGCACACACATCCAGCCTTTATCAACTGCATAGCCAAAAATATCACGATCTGTAAAATCATTTGCATTCATATTCTGCTTTTCCATTACGGTTTCGATATTAGTTATTTGATCGCGATATTCTTTCGCTCGTTCAAATTCTAATTCTTCCGCTGCTTCATTCATTTTTTGTTGTAGTTCTTTTTTCACTTCCTTATAACCACCATTGAGGAATCTTGTAATGTCTGCGATCATTTCAGTATATGCATCCGCAGGCACTTCTTTAATACAAGGCGCAAGACATTGACCGATATGATAGTACAGACATGCTCGAGTAGGTATAGTCTGACATTTGCGGTATGGATATAAGCGATCCAGTAATCTTTTCGTTTCATGAGCGGCCGTTGCATTTGGATACGGCCCAAAATACTTGCCTGATTTTTTATTAACTTTACGTGTAATGATTAACTTCGGATGACGTTCGTTAGTAATTTTCAAGTAAGGATATGTTTTGTCATCTTTAAGCATAATATTGTATTTTGGATCGTATTTCTTAATCATGTTTAATTCTAAAATTAAAGCTTCGATTTCAGAATTGGTTACTATATATTCAAAATCCTCTATTTCTCCTACCAACCGCTGTGTCTTGCCATCATGGGAACCCGTAAAATAGCTGCGTACACGGTTTTTTAACACTTTTGCTTTCCCAACATAGATGACAGTACCTTGACGATCTTTCATTAAATAGCAACCCGGCAATTCAGGGAGGATCGAAAGTTTATGTTCAATAATTTCATTCATTATTTTCACCTACTAAAAGACCGGGCTGCTCTTGCGGCCCGGTCTCTTGTATTTATGCGTGTTTTTCAACTAGTTGTGCAAGTGCTTCTTTAGGTTGGAAGCCAACTACCTTCTCAGCTACTTCTCCATCTTTAAAGAGAAGTAGTGTTGGAATCGACATGATACCGAACTGGCTAGCAGTTGCTTGGTTATCATCTACGTTTACTTTTACAATGTTCGCTTTCCCTTCAAGTTCTCCTGAAAGTTCTTCAAGTACAGGAGCGATCATTTTACATGGACCACACCAAGGTGCCCAAAAGTCTACTAGTACTACGCCTTCTTTTACGTTTTCTGCAAAGTTCGAATCAGTTGCATTGATAATCGCCATTCTAATTTCCTCCTTAGTCTTTAACTATATCCGTATTATATCATGGAGGTATAGAAGGAGCTAAAAAAATGCCTATCTCAATTCATTAGCTGACTTTGATCTTTTTAATTTCTTCAATCATGATGGGAATAATCTCGAAAATGTCCCCTACGATACCGTAGTCTGCAATTTTAAAGATGTTCGCTTCAGGATCCTTATTGATTGCCACAATGACTTTCGAGTTGGACATACCTGCTACGTGCTGGATCGCTCCAGAAATTCCTGCTGCAATATACAAGTCTGGAGTAACTACTTTACCCGTTTGTCCAATCTGTAGTGAATAGTCACAGTAGTCTGCGTCACATGCTCCACGTGAAGCACCGACTGCGCCGCCTAGAAGGTTTGCCAATTCTTTTAATGGTTCAAATCCTTCAGGTCCTTTGACTCCACGGCCGCCAGCTACAATAACTTTAGCTTCAGATAAATCTACACCTTCTGTAGATTTACGTACTACATCTTTAATAATAGAACGTAGGTTTGTAATGTCTACAGTTTTCGCTGTTACGTCACCTGAGCGGCTTGCATCATGTGTTAACGGCTCAATGTTGTTCGGACGGATTGTGATAAATTGCAAACCTTCTTTAATTTCTACTTTTTCAAATGCTTTACCAGAATAAATTGGGCGGATGAATTCTGCATCGTCGCCTTCTCCTTCAATCTTAGTCACATCTGAAATTAATCCAGTTCCAAGCTTACTTGCAATTTTCGGTGATAAGTCTTTACCCATAGCTGTGTGTCCAAATACGACACCGTCGGGAGATTCGTCTTCGTAGACTGCTAGGAACGCTTGGCCAAAGCCGTCTGGCGTGTAATGCTTCAAATGTGGGTGCTCAACCGTTACTACACGATCCGCCCCATAATGAATCATTTCTTCGCCAAGTGACTGAACTTGGTCCCCTATAAGAACAGCGACAACTTCTCCGCCGCCTGAAATATTCTTTGCCGCTGCAATTGTTTCAAATGATACGTTACGTAGTTCTCCATCACGTGCTTCACCTAAAACCAACATTTTCTTTGACATAATGTAGTCCCTCCTAATTACGGTTCTCTATATGAATTAAATTACTTTCGCTTCGTTACGCAATAATTTTATAAGTTCAGCCGCTTGATCTGCTGGCTCTCCTTCAAGTACACGCCCCGCTGCTTTTGCAGGTGGTAGGAAGACTTCTTTTGTTTCAGTCTTCGCTTCTACGTCATCTTCCTCTAAATCTAGATCATCGAACTCTAGGTCTTCAAGAGGTTTCTTCTTTGCTTTCATAATACCAGGCAAAGAAGGGTAACGTGGTTCGTTCAGACCTTGTTGTGCTGTGACAAGAAGTGGCAGGGATGTTTCAATGGTTTCTGAATCCCCTTCTACGTCTCGTACAACGGTTGCGTTCGTTCCGTCTATCGTTAATTCAGTAATTGTCGTGACATAGTTAATGCCAAGCAATTCTGCTACACGTGGTCCTACTTGTCCTGAACCGCCATCGATTGCTACGTTACCTGCAAGAATTAGATCAGCATCTTTGTCTTTTAGGTAATCTGCAATGACTTTCGCTGATGTGTATTCGTCAATATCATCAATGTCGTCTTCAATATTGATGAGTACTGCTTTATCTGCACCCATCGCCAATGCTGTACGTAGTTGTTTCTCGGAATCTTCGTCTCCGATTGATAGTACAGTTACTTCCCCACCGTGTTCGTCACGTAGTTTAATAGCTTCTTCTACTGCGTACTCATCGTATGGGTTGATAATGAATTCTGCACCATCTTCAGCAATGGCACCGTTTGAAATTGAAATTTTTTCTTCCGTATCAAATGTTCTTTTTACTAATGCATAAATGTTCATTAATAGAACCTCCTATTCGATAATTACTTCCCGTTAAATGTAGGTTGACGTTTTTCAATAAATGCTTGAATACCTTCTTTGGCATCTTCAGAGACGAAAACTTCTCCAAATGATTTCGCTTCTTCTTCCACACCCTCATAAAATGACTGATCTTTTGAGTAGGAAAGCATACGTAATGCATGTTTCACTGCGATCGGGCTTTTCTGAGAAATCTTCTTTGCCATCTTCAAAGTTTCAGCTGAAAGTTCTTCATCTGAATATGCATGATTTGCAAGTCCCCACTGTACTGCATCTTCACCTGAGATTGGATCACTCGTCAACATAATTTCTGCTGCCTTCGCTACACCAACCAAACGTGGCAAACGTTGCGTACCAGCAAATCCAGGAATAAGGCCTAATTGCAATTCCGGTAAGCCTAGCTTTGCACTCTTCGTAACTAAGCGGATATGGCAAGCCATCGCAAGCTCTAAACCACCACCAAGTGCTGCTCCATGAATGGAAGCGATTACAGGTTTAGGGAAGTTTTCTAATCGCTCGAAAACTTCTTGTCCTTTACTAGAAAGGTTCGAGAATGCTGCGCCTGTGTCGACCGTTGTGAATTCTTTAATGTCTGCACCCGCTGAGAAGAATCGACCTTCACCATATAGAACAACAACGCGAACATCGTCGTCGTGCTCTACGCTGGTTAACAGCTGATCCACTTCTTCAATCAATTTCGAAGACAGTGCGTTCGCCGGTGGATGGTCAATTTTCGCTAATGCGACATGTCCGTCTTTCTCCAAGTTAATCAATGTCATCTACTATCTCTCCTTTAATGCAATGCTTACTGTTGTTCATAGCCATGCAATAGCATGTAGCTAACTTTTGGTGCTAAGCTAATTAAATTAAATTTCTGTTCGTTCATCACCCAAGAGGTAATTGTCTCGTCCATTGTGCCAAATAGCATCTGCCTTGCTAGCCTAAGGTCAAGTTTAGGAGATAACTCTCCTTTCTCTACCCCTTCTTCAAGCAAAGTATCCAACAAAACCATATATTCTTTCAACACATTATTGATTTGGAATCGCAGATCTTTATTTGACTGTCTGAGTTCCAATTGTGTGACGATCGCTAAATGAGGATCTTCTTGTAGTACTGTAAAATGATTTTCTACAACTAATTGTAGTTTTTCTGCGATTGGAAGATCTTTCTTTAAAATTTCTTCAATGTTTTCTACAAAAATCGCCATTTTTTCTCTGAATACGGATATGAGAATATCTTCTTTATTTTTAAAGTACAAATAAATGGTTCCATCCGCAACTCCAGCTTCTTTAGCTATTTTTGAGACTTGTGCTTGGTGGTATCCATTCTCTGCAATAACAATTACTGCAGCATCTACAATTTGTTTATATTTAGGTTTTGTTCGCTTCATTAATGATTCACCACCAAAAAGAAAATATGAATGATGATTCATTCATATTTTCATATTAATATTCTTTTGGGTTATAGTCAAGCATTTTGTTATGAACTTTTTAATGAATCTTGAACTTCCGTTAATTTTCTTCGTTCTTCCTCTACTAATGTTCTACGCAAGATTTTACCTACTGCTGTTTTAGGAAGATCTTCGCGGAAATCATAATGCTTTGGAACTTTAAATGCAGCAAGCTGCTTTCTGCAATACGTATCTAATTCTTTTTCCGTTATGGAATATCCTTCTTTTAAAACAATATAAGCTTTAACTGTTTCACCACGGTAAGGATCTGGTACACCTGCTACGATACATTCTTGAATTGCGGGATGTTCATATAGGACTTCTTCAATCTCACGTGGATAGACATTGAATCCACTTGCGATAATCATATCTTTTTTACGGTCAACAACATAGAAATAACCGTCTTCATCCATATACCCTAGATCCCCTGTCAAAAACCATCCATCACGGAATGATTCCTGTGTGTCGTCCGGCCGATTCCAATAACCTGTCATTACTTGAGGTCCTTTTATCGCAATTTCTCCAATTTCTCCTATTGGTAACGATTCTGATGAGCCTGGTCCAAGAATACATGCATCTGTATCAGGCCACGGAACACCGATAGAGCCTCGCTTTTCTAGTCCATCCCACACAAAGTTCGCCATAGCTACTGGAGAGGTCTCTGTTAAACCATAACCTTCTACAAGCTTTCCACCGGTTACCGCTTCAAACTTTTCTTTCACCTCAATGGGTAATGCAGCAGATCCACTGATACAAGCTTTAATAGAAGAAAGATCGTACTTTTCCAAATCAGGATGATTCAACAGACCAATATAGATCGTCGGTGCACCTGGGAATAATGTAGGTTTTTGTTTATCAATATCTTTTAATGCAGTCTTAAAATCAAATTTAGGAATCAAGACCATTTTATGACCTTTCATTACTGCGAAAATCAAAACCGTCGTCATACCATATACGTGGAAAAACGGTAGAATCCCCATAATCGTTTCTTCGCCATCTGTTGTTTTGTATAACCAGGCACTACACATCTCAGTATTGCTAATTAAATTGGTATGAGTCAGTTCCACACCTTTTGGCGGTCCTGTAGTTCCTCCGGTATACTGCAATAATGCAATATCCCCTTTCTCATACGCTATATGAATCGGATCAGGTTGTGTTGTTTTCATTATTTCGGTATATAAATGGTGTATACCACGATGCTCCACTTTAACCGTCAACTTATGCTCTTTTTTCTGAATGAATGGATATACTAGATTTTTAGGGAATGGGAGATAATCTTTAATCCCCGTAATTATTATATTTTCAAGCGCAGTTCCATTCATTGCTTTCGTGACGCGAGGGAACAAAATATCCAGTGAGATAATCACTTTTGCACCTGAATCAGAAAGTTGGTAGTGCAATTCCCGCTCTGTATACAAAGGATTTGTCTGTACTACAATAGCACCTGCGTAGAGAATTCCAAAGTATGCGATAGCACCTTGTGGACAGTTCGGAAGCATGATAGCTACGCGGTCACCCTTCTCAACCCCTAATTTTTGCAAATAGGTTGCAAATTTTAGAGCGGACTCGTGAAATTCTTTGAACGTGATATCTTTCCCCATAAAATGAATCGCTGTGTTATTTGAATACTTTTTGCTAGACCTCGTTAGATAGTCTTGCAATGGAATATTTTCATATTCTAAAGTAGTCGGAATTTCTTTCGGATATGCAGCAAGCCAAGGTTTTTTTGTCATCTATACAACTCCTTTACGTTAATGTAATTGTTCGAACATTCCTTATTCATTAGTATATCGATAAACTAATTAGTTTACAAGATAAATATGAAAGCGCTTTATTCGTTTGCATACATACCTCTTAGTCTATGTGAGAGTAATTAGCTTTATACATTTTATAAATAGAGAGATTAATATTATTTTGCGTTGGGATTTCCGCTTCAGAAGAAATGCGGTCCCGCGCGAAGGCATCCGCCACTTAAAGCTTTGATCCCCTCGCAATACCTATGTACCTATCCCCTGTTTGTTTTTGCTCTCACATATTTCAAATACTAAAAAACACACCAAGACCGAGGTCAAGGTGTGTTGTTGAATAGCCAGTAGACTCCGACGAGGACGAAGAGTACACAGACTACTAATAGTATTTTAATTAATCTTTCCATAATATGCAGTCTCCTATGAAATACTGGCGCCTATGACGAATGACAGACCTACCGAAATACAGAGCGAGATGAAACCAACTGAGCGATTGTCCGCCTGAATCTCCTCATCCACCTTGAACTTCGGTGTCAGGAATTCGAACAGCAAATAGGCAAAGACGAGAAGTACGAAACCGAATAGGCCCCAACCCATCATCTGCGGCAAGCTATTATGCTGCTCGATCGAATAGCGAAAAATATTGGCGACACCAAATATTTTTCCGCCTGTCGCCATCGCCACTGACAAGTTTCCTTTACGGATCTCTTCCCAGTTTTTATATTTTGTTACGATTTCAAATAGCACCATCGACACGATCAAGCACAGTGTAACGACACTGAAATACCCGGCCGTCTCAACTAATGGATGACTCCAAAATCCCGTATGATTCATAACGCTGCACCTTCTTTATATTCTCTTGCTTGTCATACGGTCCAAGCAGCTGAAAGGTTTCATTTATTTTAATTCTACTACAGTAACGCCACTTCCGCCTTCTCCTGCTTCACCAAAGCGATAGGATTTCACGCGTGAATGTTTTTTTAGATATTGTTGAACGCCTTGTCGAAGTGCACCCGTTCCTTTACCGTGAATAATGTTTACCTGATGGTAGTTGGACAATAACGCATCATCAATATACTTCTCGGTTCGCACAAGAGCATCTTCATATCGTTCACCACGTAAGTCAAGCTCCATTTTCACATGTTCGGAACGACCCCTAACTGCTGAGACTGTAACATGATTCTTTTCTTTTTCAGGCTTCGTATACTGCAATCCAGATTCCGGTAGTTTCATCTTCAAAATACCAATTTGTACGATCCATTCTTTTTCTGATACTTTTTCGACAAGTGTTCCTTTTTGTCCGTATGCGAGTACTTTCACTTCGTCCCCTTGTTGTAACGGACGAGGTCCTGCTTGCGCTTTAATGGTTTTCTTTTTCTTCTCTTCAGGTGCAGCGCCTTCCAAACGTTTTCGCGCTTCGATTAATTCATGCTCTTTCACACTAGCTCCTGCATTCATTCGTAGAGCACGTAGATCTGAAATAACCGCTTCAGATTCTGCTTTGGCCTGATCCACGATTTTTTTCGCTTTCTCTTTGGCCACTTCTGTTAAACGGTCTTTTTGCTCTTCAAATTCTTGTAATTTATCGTGTAATTCTTTTTTCAGCTTTTCTGTTTCTAAAAGTACGTCATGTGTACGTTCAGCGTCTTTTTCAGATTGCACACGACTCGTTTCAAGTGAGGCGATCATAGAATCTACTTCTCCACGATTTTCTCCTGTAAAGCTCTTTGCACGATCGATTACATGACTTTGTAAACCTAGTCGTTTGGAAATTTCAAATGCATTACTTCGTCCCGGTACACCGATCAGTAAACGATAAGTCGGGCTCAACGTATCGATATCGAATTCAACACTTGCATTGGTTACACCTGGCCGGTTAAAGCTATACGCTTTTAGTTCCGGATAGTGTGTGGTCGCCATCACTCGTGCGCCAGTTCCATGCACTTCATCTAAAATGGAAATGGCAAGAGCAGCACCTTCTTGAGGATCTGTCCCTGAGCCTAATTCATCAAACAATAATAGAGAGCGATCATCGAACTTTTTCAATATATCCACGATGTTGACCATATGGGATGAAAATGTACTTAAGCTCTGTTCGATCGATTGCTCATCACCGATATCTGCGTATATAGAATCAAAGACTGCAATTTCAGAACCATCGAGTACTGGAATTGGCAGACCTGATTGCGCCATCAATGTACAAAGGCCAACTGTTTTCAACGTAACTGTCTTACCACCTGTATTCGGACCCGTGATCACAATCGTTGTAACATCTGTACCGAATTCAATTGTATTCGCTACTGCTTCATTAATTGGTAGAAGTGGGTGACGCGCTTTAGAGAGTCGCATATAGCCATCTGCGTTAACTGCTGGTTTTGTACATTTATTTGCAGTACCGTATTTGGCTTTTGCTAAAATGACATCTACTTCTGCTAATAGCTGCACTAATGTGAATAGCTCATGAGCGATCTCTTGAATACTGGCTGACAAGGCAAGCAAAATCTTTTCGATTTCTTCTTGCTCTTTGACTTTCAGTTCACGAATCTCATTATTCGCTTGTACGACTGCATCTGGTTCGATGAATAGTGTTTGGCCAGATGAAGACATATCGTGAATTACACCGCCATAGTGAGAACGATATTCCGCTTTAACTGGAATACAATACCGATCATTACGCATCGTGACGATTGCGTCAGATAACATTTTCGATGCGTTCTTCCCTCTCGTATAACTTTCAAGACGTTCACGCACGCGACTTTCTTGAATACGTAAGCTCTGGCGAATTGAACGTAACGCGGATGAAGCACTGTCCATCACTCGACCATTATCATCGATTGCCGCATTGACTTCATGTTCGATTGCTGTCAGGATCGGCATTGCTTCTTTACGTGCGATTAAATGGGGAATAGAAATCTCACCTTCAGCCATAACAGCCTCTAAAAACTGACGTAGAATTCTACTCGCCCGGATCGTGTCTGCAATTTCCACTAGTTCCATGGCGCTTAACATTCCGCCAATTTGTGCTCGTTTAGCGTGGGATCGAATATCGTGGATTCCACCCATCGGGACATTGCCGCGAATTCGTAAAAGTGCCAACCCTTCGTCTGTTTCTTCAAGTAACCGATTGACATCTTCAAGGTTTGTTGAAGGTACTAACTGCTCTATATGTGCACGGCCCGCAATGGACGTACATTGTGCCGCTACTTGTTGAATGATTTTATCAAATTCAAGTGTTTTTAAGACACGCTTTTCCAATGTCTTACACTTCCTTTCATCTACGAATCACTTTCTCAATAAATGTTTCAAGTGTCCATGTGTTGACTACCTGTTCAGCAGGAAGCCAAGCTTTTTGGGCGTATTCTACGCCAATCGGCATAATGTCAAGTTGTTCTATCGCATGCGCATCTGTATTGATCGCAATATTGACACCAACTTCCATCGCTTGGATAACGTGTTCCGTGCGTAAATCCAAACGATATGGACTTGCGTTCACTTCTAGTATTTTGCCGTATTCGCTCGCCCACTTAATGAGCTGTTCGATATCCGGATTATACCCTTCACGCTGACCTATAATACGGCCTGTTGGGTGTGCAATCATGTGCACATGTGGATTTTGACAAGCAGCATGCAATCTCTCCATGATTTGCTCCTGTGGTTGATTGAAACTTGAGTGAATCGACGCAATGACAAAGTCTAGTTGCTCAAGAATTTCATCATCAAAATCTAATGTCCCATCCGGAAGAATGTCCATCTCGGTTCCGCAGAATACTTCGATGTCATCATATTTCGCGTTCACTTCGCGAATTTCCTCAATTTGCTTTACTAAACGCTCAGGTGTTAAACCATTAGCTACTTTTAAATAATGTGAATGATCGGTGATAACCATATGTGAATAGCCTTTTGCACGGCAGGCTTGCACCATTTCTTCTATGGAATGCCCGCCATCCGACCAAGTAGTGTGCATATGAAGATCGGAACGAATCAGTTCAGGTGTTACAAGTGTAGAAATCTCACTTGCCCGGTCGAGTTCCGTACCGTCTTTGCGAATACTTGGTGGAATGAATGGCAAATCAAAATGTGCAAAGAATTCTTTTTCACTAGTAAATGTCTGCACATGTCCTGTTTCATCTTCTACACCGTACTCACTAATTTTCTGTTTACGATTTTTAGCCAACTGACGCATCCGTATATTATGCGCAGCAGAGCCAGTAAAGTGATGAAGTGCTGTTGCGAATTGGTCTTCCGTGACAAAACGAAAATCTGCATCGATTGGATGTTCTGTATCAAGCGAAATCGATAGTTTAGCATCGCCCGCTGCGATCACCTTTTCGATCGGTAACGCAGCCATGATTTTTTCACGTACGATTTGTGGTTCGTCCGTTACGAGAATCCAGTCCACATCCGAACTTTCTTCTTCGCGCCTACGATAACTGCCTGCTACTTGAAACTTCTGAATTTCATCAATCAATTGTAATTCAGCCTGAACGATATCCACGATTTTTGTTACTTGCCAAATTGGTGTCTTGCCGGAACGACTTGAGAGTATTTCAATTTCACGCAATATGTTTTCTTCTGTCTTTTTACCGAATCCCGGAATTTTACTAACCTCTTGTCTTTCGCAAGCTGCTTGAAGTGATTCAATCGAATCTATATTCAACGCTTCGCGTAGTTTGGCTATTTTCTTGCCACCGAGTCCAGGAATATTCAAGAGAGGGATCAAACCTTTTGGAACCTTCTCTTCAAGTTCCGTCAAAACATCTGAAGTTCCTTTTTCCATTAAATCAGTAATGACTGCACCGGTTCCTTTACCGATTCCCTTCAACGACAAGATATCATCCATTTCAGCGAGACTTCTTGTGTCCAATTCCAGAATCGAAGCGGCTTTCCTGAACGCAGCTACCTTAAAATGGTTTTCTCCAAGTAACTCCATATACAATGCAATTTTTTCAAATGTACGAATTATAGTCTTTTTATTCAAGTCAGTATCCTCCCCACTCTGTTAAAAAAGCTTCCACGCGTTCGGGAAGCTTTTGGTTCATATGTACAGTACATTATTTACAAGCGTTAGCCTATATAAACGAACCACCAATTTTTTATTGCCGAGGAAATAATTGGCGTGTGTTCGAACATTGCTTTTGCCAGCAATGAATGACCTAATGAATTTTGAATGACTTCAACAGGAAGCATCGCAAGTAATGATAATACGAAAAAGATGATAACGTAGAATTCAATAAAGCCCAGTCCTGCGCCAATCAGACGTGCGCCGAAACCAAGAATTGGAATATGCTTGATAAAGTCCAGCATGGAACCAACTAAATGCAAAATCAGCTTCATTCCGACAAAAATCAAAATAAATGCAATCAATCGGTAAAACGTCATATCCATATCCAAGTTTTCAAACGACCAGCTCAGTGTATCTGCTGCAGTCGCCCCTGGATAAGGTATCCATAATATTAATTTTTCTGCAAATGGCTTGTAGAATTTATACGCCACGATTACCGATACAATCAACCCTAACATATGGATGAGCTGTACGATGAATCCGCGTCTAAAGCCTGCAATCAAGCCGCCTACAAGCAGTAAAATAATGAGTAAATCTATCATATTTCGCCCCTCAACCCTTCATTTTTTTCACTTCATCTTCTAATTCTTTTACTCTTTCTTGTAGTTTTAGAAATTCATGCACATTATTTACCGCCGTCAGGACAGCAATTCTTTTACTGTCGAGATGTCGATTATGCTTACTGATTTCGCGCATTTTTTCATCAACGAGCGAGGCTACATAACGCACATGTGAAGATGGTTCCGTACCAACAACCGTATATGTTTGTCCGTAGATTTCAACTGTCACTCTTGCTTTTTTATTGTCCGCCATTTTTATGCCCTCCCTCTAAAAACCCTCTCATAATCATACCATGAAAATCAATTACTTGTGAATCAATTATGCCTCAAACTGACACTAGGTTAGAATTTTAGACATTATCTTTCATTTGAAACTCTAGTTTCAGGTATACTGAGGAATAGATCATTTCAAGGAGTGGGTAAATAAATGAGTAATCAGGTCATTGTCCTGTCTGAAAAAGAAATGCCGGAAGTTGTTCGCTTCTATGAAACAAATAAAGTCACCCGTAATGCACCAGGTGTCATCTTCGCAGCCAAGATTGCTGACACCTCCATTACCGCTTACCGGTCAGGTAAAGTGTTGTTTCAAGGAGCAGGCGCAGACAGAGAGGCTGCACGCTGGGGGACTATAGGTACAGTAACGAAAGTGACGCCGTCTGGAGCCAAAGGAGATACATTACCAGCAAACTTCGCATCGTTATCCGTTCTCGGCTCGGATGAGACAGGTACTGGCGATTTCTTCGGCCCCATTACTGTAGCCGCCTGTTATGTTAGTAGTGACCAGATTGAGTTGGTAAAAGAACTGGGAGTAAAAGATTCCAAACAACTTACAGATGCGTATATGCAACAAATCGCAGAGGATTTGAAACAAGTTGTAACCTACTCCGTCCTGACGCTTGATAACGTCAAATACAATGAAATTCAAAGCGCAGGATGGTCGCAAGGGAAGATCAAGGCTATTCTTCATAACCAAGCACTTCAGGAAGTACTGGATCAGATGCGTCCTGTTCTACCGGAACATATACTCATTGACCAGTTTGCGGAGCGACGTGTCTACTTTAATTATCTAAAGGATGAATCTAGTATCATTCGAGACAAAGTACTTTTTTCGACAAAAGCTGAAAACCTTCACGTATCGGTAGCTACTGCTTCTATATTGGCACGGGTTGCATTCCTTGAAGCAATGGATCAATTAAGCAGTAAAGCGGGTGTAACATTGCCTAAAGGTGCGGGCCCCAAAGTTGACCAAGTAGCTTGTCAGCTCATCCGTAAAAAGGGAGAGCCATTTCTACACACCATTACGAAAGTACATTTTGCCAATACACAAAAGGCATTGAAACTCGCTTATAAAAAATAATGTGACTGCAGTAAAATAAAGCAGGCTACCCATCAGAAAACTGATAGGTAGCCTGCTTATTTATTATGATCGGAGTTGTGCGTTCGCTTGTACAGTTAACGCATCCAATACTTTACTATGTGCCTTGACGACGTCGTCATCCGTCAACGTACGCTCAGGATCGAAGTACGTCAGAGAGAACGCAACGGATTTTGTTCCTTCTTCTACGTTCTTTCCTTCGTATAAATCAAACAACTGAACTTTCTTCAGTAATTTACCGCCTGCTTGCTGGATAATCTTCTCCAAGTTCGCAGCAGATGTGTCTCGATCCACAACTAAGGCAATATCACGAGAGATGGAAGGATAGCGTGGAACGGCTTCATACAACAGCTCTTCTGTTGCAGTTTGCATAATAGACTGCAAATTCATTTCCATGACATACGTCTCCTGTAAGTCACGTTGATGTTGAACAGTCGGGTGCACTTGACCGATGATCCCCACTGACTGATCATCCAACCATACTGTCGCTGTTCGACCTGGGTGCATTTGATCCACTGTCGCTTTTGTGAATTGTAGTCTTTCAAGCAAACCTAATTGCTCAAACAACCCTTCTACAATTCCCTTCATGACGAAGAAGTCGACTTTTTTCGTTTCACCTTGCCACGCATGATGAACCCATTTGCCAGTCAATACGGCTGCAACATGTTCTACTTCTTTCGGCAAACCATCTTCTTCGATACCAAGGAAAACAGATCCTGTTTCGTAAAGTGCAATCGACTCATTTCGTCGAGCCACATTGTACGTTGTTGCATCAAGAAGGTGCGGAATTATGCTTTGACGAAGAACACTGCGCTCTTCACTCATCGGCATTAGCAATTTCGTTACTGGAGCTGTCTCCAGTGCGTAAGCTTGCGCGTCTTTCGGTGAAGCCAATGAATACGTCAGAGCTTGTGATAGTCCTGCCGCTTCAAGATATCTTCGGACAATGCGACGCTTCGCCTGATAAGGAGTCAAACCGCCTGGTGTACTTTCTACGACTGGCAATGTTTTTGGGATTTCATCATAACCATATAGACGCGCGATTTCTTCAATCATGTCTTCTTTGATTTTCAAATCTTGACGACGTGTCGGGATATCCATCACGAGTTGTCCATTGATTAATTCCGTCGGGATCTGCAAACGGTCCATAATCGTTTTCATTTCATCCATAGCAATTTTCATACCTAGACGATTATTTACATAGTCCGGTGAAAGAATGATTTTCTCAGGTGTTTTGTCGAGTTCGTCGAACGTAACGGACCCTTCAAGAACTTCTCCACCAGCAAGTTCAGCCATCAATTGAGCCGCTCTCTCTGCTGCTTCTGCTACACGATTCGGATCGACACCTTTTTCAAAACGTGTGCTCGCATCACTGCGTAGGCCTACTTCTTTAGAAGTTTGACGAACAGAACCTGGCGCGAAATAAGCTGACTCAATAACAACAGTTGTAGTACCTTCATACACTTCTGAATTAGCGCCGCCCATTACACCCGCAAGTGCAACCGGCTCTTTGCCATTCGTTATGACTAGTTGATGATCATGTAAAGTCCGTTCTACTTGATCAAGCGTCACCATCTTTTCACCTTCACGGGCATGACGCACGACGATCTCTTTCGTTTCGAGACGATCATAGTCAAATGCGTGAAGGGGCTGACCATACTCCATCAATACGTAGTTCGTAATATCAACTACGTTATTATGCGGTCGGATACCAGCAGACATTAACGTGTTTTGCAACCATTGAGGTGATTCGGCAACTTTGACATTCTTCACTACTTTTGCCACGTACATGGGATTGTCTTCTGCTGCCTCTACGGAAAGTTTCAAAACGTCTTGCGCTTTTTCTGCAGATGCTGAATAAGAAATTTCCGGCAGCTTAATATCTTTCGATAAAATCGCCCCTACTTCATACGCAACACCGAGCATACTCAATGCATCAGAACGGTTTGGTGTTAAATCAAATTCCAAAATACGATCGTACAAACCGAGATGCGTCAATGCGCTATCACCAGCACGTACATCATTCGGTAAAACATAAATTCCTTCAGCATACGCTTTTGGAACCAACTTTCCTTCTATACCGAGTTCTTGTAGTGAACAGATCATGCCGTTAGACTCTTCACCACGAAGTTTCGCTTTCTTGATCTTCATTCCACCAGGCAACACTGCTCCTGGACGTGCGACAATAACATTTTGCCCTTCTGCGATATTTGGTGCTCCACAAATAATTTGTGAAATCTCTCCTCCTACATCGACTTGACAAATATGTAATTTATCCGCTTCAGGATGTTTTACACAGCTATTTACGTGTCCAATGACGATATGATCCATACCGAATGAACGATCAATAATGCCGTCTACTTCTATTCCGGCACGAGTGATTTTTTCTGCCAGTTCTTCTATGGAAAGTTCATTCCAATCTACGTAATTACTTAACCAATTTGTTGATACTAACATCAATATTCCTCCTTATGCCTCTGACCGGTGGAATTGTGAAATAAACCGAATGTCATTTGTATAGAAATGACGAATATCTTCCACTCCGTATTTTAACATCGCAATTCTTTCCGGCCCCATGCCGAATGCAAATCCTGTGACTTCTTCCGGGTTGTAGCCAGCCATTTCCAAAACGTTAGGATGGACCATACCCGCTCCTAAAATTTCGATCCAGCCTGTTTTCTTACAAACGTTACAGCCTGTTCCGCCACATTTGAAACAAGAAATATCCATTTCAACTGAAGGCTCCGTGAATGGGAAGAAACTTGGACGCAAACGAATTTCACGCTCAGCGCCGAATAATTTCTTCGCAAGGAGATCAAGTGTACCTTTCAAGTCGCTCATGCGAATATTTTCGCCCACAACAAGCCCTTCGATTTGTGTAAATTGATGAGAGTGCGTCGCATCATCCGAGTCTCGACGGTATACTTTACCCGGACAAATGATTTTGATTGCAGCTCCATCTTTCGCTTCCATCGTACGAGCTTGGACAGGAGATGTATGTGTGCGCAATAAAATGTCTTCTGTAATATAAAATGAATCTTGCATATCTCGAGCTGGGTGACCTTTTGGCAAGTTCAACGCTTCGAAGTTGTAATAATCTTTTTCTACTTCGGGTCCTTCTGCGATTTCATAGCCCATACTAATGAAAAAGTCTTCAATTTCCTCTACTACTCGCGTTAAAGGATGATGATTACCAAGTTCTACTGGACGGCCTGGTAATGTAACATCAATCGATTCATTTTCCAATTGTTCCTGGATTGCTTGCTGTTCGAGGATTTCTTTACGTTCCTCAAGGATTGCCGTTACACTTTCACGGATTTCATTGACGAGCGCCCCCATCTTCGGACGTTCTTCAGCCGGCAGTTTACCCATCCCTTTTAGTAGGTCGGTAATCGGACCTTTTTTCCCGAGATACGCTACGCGCACATCATTCAATTCTTTGACAGTATGGGATTCTTTGATTTTCAGCATTACCTGTTCTTTCAGTTCATGTAACTGTTCTTTCATGTGTACTTGCTCCTCTCTCTATTTGGCGGTTACGTAGCTAAACTTTCCGGAAAACAAAAAAACTCGCCCCTATAAAAGGGACGAGGTCGATTTCGCGGTACCACCCTGATTAGTTTGCATCAAAAAACGACGATGCAAAATCACTTAAATTGGAATAACGGTCCTATGCCGGCACGCCTTTACATGTCTGGTCCAAGCGTGCAGCTCGCGGGGTGAACTTCAATGGAGCATCGTTTTTCACACTTTCAGTCAAGGTGTGAAATCCCTGAGAACGCATCTCACCATTTACTTTTCCCGGTCATAGCTGTTTTCTTTCATTCGCCTTCTAGTATACCGTAAATCGATTACGCCTTCAATAGAGATGTCAGTGCTGTCGAAGTGTGTACAGCAAAATACCTGTCGCAACTGCCACATTCAGTGATTCAGCCTGACCGTATAACGGAATTTTCACTACATGATCAGCTTGGGATAGTAATTCACTATCAACACCACTTCCTTCATTCCCTACAAGCAGTGCAAATGAAGTTTGTGCCTCTAATTCGTTAAGTGAAACGGCTTGCTGTAAACCTGTGCCGATAATCGGGACTTGATTGGCTTTCAAACGATCTATCCACACTGTCAACTCTTCACGTACAACAGGAATATGGAAATGAGAACCTTGCGCAGAGCGAACCGTTTTTGGATTAAATGGATCCGCACATCCTTTACCTAAAATTACCGCATCTAAACCTGCTGCGTCTGCAGTACGGATCATCGTACCGATATTCCCCGGATCCTGTACAGCGTCAATTAGCAACACTCGCTTCCACTGATGTTGATCTGTTTCTTCGTACTGAGGCTGTCTACAATAAGCGAAAACACCTTGTGTCTGCTCTGTTTCAGAAATTTCTTTTGCAACTGCAGTTGTCAGTTCAATAATCGGTGCCGTCCAATGTGTCGGAATTTCAATATCTTCGCGTACAAGTAATTGAATAACTAAATCCGGCTGTTTAATAGCTTCTTCGACAAGATGGAAACCTTCCACGAGAAACTCTTTCGTCTGATCTCGTTCCTTTCGAGTCGTAACTAATTTCTTCCAATGTTTCACTAATGAGTTCTGAGTTGATTCAATTCGTTTATTCAAGAGGCTGAACATCCTTTTTTTCTTTTTAGTGTATCAAACCAGCGTATATTTAGCGACTTTTGTGGAAAAGATGAGAATAAAGGAGGCTGAAGAACATGAATTTCCAAATACGCGATGCCATCTCAGCAAACATGACAAACAATAGCTCCACTGACGTACGAGGTGTGATCGACGATGCCATTCAACGAGGCGAAGAACATCTATTACCAGGATTAGGTGTGTTTTTCGAGCAACTATGGAAACGCGCAGACGAAACAGAAAAAGCAGAAATCACCAACGAACTATCCGAAGCATTCGCACAAGCACAATAAAGATAAACCAAACAAAAGCCCTTCACTTCTCTAATTTAGTGAAGGGCTTTTGATTTTTGTTTTTGTTTTTGTTTTTGTTTTATCTAATTATAATCACACATAAAGAAAACTAAACTAGTTGATCGTAAGTGTAAGGCGGCGACTCCCGGAGGATCAGCGTGTGCCTTGAGACCCCGCAGGAACGCTAGTGACGAGGAGGCTCAAGCCACGCCCTCGGGAAAGCGTCCGCCTGAAACGTCGATCAACGGCGCCTTTCCCTATCCAGTCTCACTAATCTTTACTTACTTCTTCGTATAATGCTCCTTCAACTGATCCCGTAAAGCCGCTTTCAAAAACTTCCCAACAGACGTCTTTGGAATCTCCTTGACAAACAAAATCTCATCCGGAATCCACCAACTCGCAAACTGCACCTTTAGCGAATCTTTCAACTCCTGTACCTTCGCGTCATCCTCTGCCACATTCTCATTCAACACGACACAAGCCAACGGGCGCTCCATCCACTTTTCATGCGGAACAGCGATCACTGCTGCCTCATACACATCATCATGTGACATCAACGCGTTCTCCAAGTCAACAGAAGAAATCCATTCGCCACCGCTCTTGATTAAATCCTTCGTGCGATCCGTCAACTTCAGATAGCCGTCCTCTGTCATCACTGCAATATCACCTGTATACAGCCAACCATCTTTAAAGGCTTCTTCCGTTCGCTCATCTTTGTAATATTCACTAGCAATCCACGGGCCTCTGACAGTCAACTCACCCATCGTTTCACCGTCCCACGGTACCTCTCCGTTTTCATTGACTACACGGATATCGAGTCCCGGCATAACCAACCCTTGCAACGCACGCATATCGATTCTCTCATCTGTCGTCAAATTATCCATGGAAGATGTTAGCACTGATAAACTGACAAGCGGCGAAGTTTCCGTCATGCCGTAGCCGACAATGAATGGAACTTTGTACTTCTCTTCAAACGTTCGAATTAAGCCTTTTGGCGAAGCAGAGCCGCCACAAACAATACCACGCAGTGAAGAGATATCTCGTGGATTCTGCTCCAATTCTTTCAGTACAGCGAGCCAAATCGTCGGAACGCCTGCAGTAATTGTTACTTTTTCACTTTCAATTAAATCGAGTAGAACGGCTGGATTAAACCCTGGACCGGGCAAGACTTGTGTCGTGCCATAGAAAACGCCAGCGAAAGGAATTCCCCATGCATTAACATGAAACATCGGTACAACAGACATGGCAATATCCCGTTCACACACACCCATTGCATCCGATAATCCAAGTGCGTAACTTTGCAGAACCAATCCTCTATGCGTATATATAACGCCTTTCGGTAATCCTGTAGTAGCTGATGTGTAGCACAGACCCGCTGGAGTATTTTCATCCAAGTCTTGTGGATAATCGTACTCATCTGACGCATTTTCTAAAAGCGCTTCATAGGAATGCACATTTTCTAATGTAGTCTCAGGTATATCTTTACTGTCGCCCATGATCACAAAATGTTTTACCGTCTTTAGCATCGGCGCCATTTTTTCAAGATGAGGGAAAAACTCTGCATCCACGAGCAAAATTTCATCTTCTGCGTGATTGATAATATACATAATATGTTCAGGCGATAAGCGAATGTTGATCATGTGAAGGATTGCACCCGTACAAGGCACCGCGAAATAAGCTTCTAAATGCCGGTGATGGTTCCATGCAAATGTGCCAACTTTCGTACCATGCTCCATGCCTAGCTGCGTCAGTGCATTTGATAGTTTCCGCGTTCTCTTTGCCCATTCACGATACGTAAAACGCTGTATGCGCTGTTCTCCTGTTCGTGAAATGACCATCTTATTCGGAAAAAACCGTTCTGCCCGTGTGATAAATGTAGATAGAATTAGTGGTGTTTGCATCATATCCATCCGCTCCTCTTTCGTTAGAAGTGAAATTATCAATCCGTCGTGCACGTTTCAAAGCATGTACTATTCATTTCAATGAAATCAATGCGCAGATGGAATGATTCTCAGGATGTACTCTATGCGCAAACAAATTACTCTATGAATACTTACTAACGTTACTTTCTGAATATAGTATATACGTTGTCTAACTATTCTGTCTACATAAATCGGTAGTATATCGCTTATCCCACTTTTTGACGCGTCCAAAAGAATGCATCTACTCCGAGAACGGTTAGCGTGCCAAATACAATCGACCAGATAGCTAGACTTAGCAACAACCAGATGGCGGTATGTGATTTAGATGAGCCTAGGGCAAGTGCTAGGAACGCCGCCAGATGGGAGCCAATTAAAACAGGCCCAAGCAAAGCTAGACCTGGAACACCATAGCGTGTCCAAATTTTCTCCGCACGAGCTGTACGCTTTGAAGGTGTTTTCACGTCGGTTTTCTTCTTACTTTCCCACCATTTTTTTAATTTCTGAAAAACTAAAATTTCCAATACTATTGTTAAAGCGTTTCCTGCAAAACCAACCACGACAGCAGTTGCTAGGGACATCCCACGCAGAATCCCTAAAGGAACCGCCACTAGAACTTCAAATCCCGGTGCTGCACCGGCAAGAAATACAAGCAAATATGTAATCAACTATTTTCCTCCCCTATTTCGATTCCATTCAGTATATCAAACGAAAGATAGCAGAACATAAAAAAAACCACTTTCCAAATAAATGGAAAGCAGTTGATCGATTTATTATAGTAACGATGCAAGAATTGCTTTTTGTGCGTGCAGACGATTTCCGGCTTGCTGGAATACATACGAGTTATTACCATCGATCACAGAAGTCGATACTTCTTCTTCACGGTGTGCTGGAAGACAATGCAAGAACACATAATCTTTCTTTGCATGACCGACTAAGTGATCATTAATTTGGAAATCTTTAAAATCGACTAAACGCTTCGCTGCTTCTTCCTCTTGCCCCATACTTGTCCAAACATCCGTATAAATTGCATCTGCATCTGTGGCAGACTCAACTGGATCATACGTTGACGTCACGCTTCCACCATTTGACTCGGCAATTTTCTTCGCCTTTTCAAACAAGCCTGAGTGGTATTCATAGCCTTTAGGTGTCGCCACAGAAACGTGCATGCCCATATGCGCACCAGCAATGACTAATGAATGTGCTACGTTGTTCCCGTCTCCAATATAAGAGAGTTTTAAGCCTTTCAAATCGCCTTTCACTTCTTTGATTGTAAGTAAATCTGCCATCGCTTGGCACGGATGAAATAGATCAGTCAACCCGTTTATAATTGGAACTGAAGTATGTTCTGCCAACTCTTCCACCATTTTATGAGACTTCGCACGAATCATCACGCCGTCTAAAAACTCGGATAATACTTTCCCAGTATCTGAAACAGATTCCCCGCGTCCAATCTGCAAATCTCGAGCATTCATGAACAGACCATGTCCGCCTAATTGAATCATGCCCACTTCGAATGAAATACGGGTACGAGTGGAATTCTTCTCAAATATCATGCCGAGTGTTTTACCCGCTAAGATGTCCGGCGTCTTACCTGCCAATGTATCTTGCTTCATGTCATATGCCAGTTGTATGAGATACGCGATTTCTTCGCTAGAATAATCGAGTAGTGTTAGAAAGTCGCGTCCTTTTAAGCTATCTTTGTCTATACTTGTCGTTGTTTGATTTGTCTTTACCATTTATTGATCCCCTACCATCCATTTGAAGTGTGTATAAACTAGTATACAATTGTATATTTATGAAGTCAAATGAATTTTTATAACTTATCATATTATTTCATTAAAAAACAGCGATGCTTTTTCGGCACCGCTGAGTGATCATATAATTTATTCAAATGTGATGTTTTTCACTGCTTCTGCGTCCAAACGCTTAACAATTTCAACTAACAGTTTCACTGTATTCTCAAAGTCTTGACGGTGAAGCATTGCCGCATGACTGTGGATGTAACGAGTTGGGATACAGATAGCCAATGTAGGGATCCCTGTTCCGCTCACGTGGATTGACCCACCATCCGTTCCGCCACCGGACATCGTTGCGAATTGATACGGAATATTAAGCTCTTCTGCTGTATCGACTACGAAATTGCGTAATCCTCTATGAGATACCATTGAAGCGTCATACAACAAGATCTGTGGACCGTCACCCATTGTACCAACAGATTCTTTTGCTGTAATACCCGGTGTATCCCCTGCAATACCTACGTCAACCGCGAAACCGATATCCGGCTGAATTTTATTCGTTGCGGTTTTCGCTCCACGCAAACCAACCTCTTCTTGAATCGCACCAACACTATACAAACGGTTCGGATGCTTTTCATCTTTCAACCGCTTCATCACTTCAATGGCGATGGCACAGCCGATCCGATTATCCCATGCTTTTGCCAGTAAGTAATTTTCATTTTTCATAACAGTGAATTCGAAGTAAGGCACGATCATATCTCCTGGGAGAATGCCCCATGACAGAACTTCTTCTTTTGACTCTGCGCCTACGTCAATGAACATGTCTTTAATATCGACAGGTTTCTTGCGAGCTTCAGGTGGCAGAATATGTGGCGGCTTTGAACCAATTACGCCTGTAATCGTCTCACCTGAACGTGTCACGATGGAAACGCGTTGTGCCAGCATAACTTGTGACCACCAGCCACCTACTGTCTGAAAGTATACGAAGCCTTTATCATCGATTCGTGTCAACATGAAGCCTACTTCATCCAAGTGCCCAGCGATCATGATCTTCGGCCCGTTTGCATCGCCTTCTTTGCTAGCGATCAGTGAACCTAGTCCGTCATGATCAATTTCATCTGCATAGGGTTTGATGTGCTTCGTCATGACATCCCGTGCTTCGCGCTCATTGCCCGGAATTCCTCGTGCATCTGTTAAATCTTTTAGCATCTCTAATGTCTCATCCAGTTTCATAAAAGATTCTGCCTCCTCATTCTACATTCCAAAATAATTTACCAGGTATTACAGTAATTCTTTACGAATAGCTGCAGGTGATTTAGGTGATAACAAGCCGGGTGCGATGTCATAAACTGTTTTCGCTCCAGTATCGCCTTTTTGCTGCAATTTATAAGCCGCTCTTGCATATGCGACAAGGACACTTGATGTAAATTCGGGATTGCTATCTAATTTAAGCGAGAATTCTATGACTTGATCTGTGTGCTTACCCGTGTTGCCACTGCGAATGACGAAACCGCCATGTGGCATCTTCGCATGGTCCAGACGAAGTTCTTCTTCCGTAATGAAATGAACGATCGTATCGTAATCTGCGAAGTAATCAGGCATCGTAACAATCGTTTCACGTACTTGATCTGCACTAGCTCCTTCTTCAAGAACGACATAGCATTCACGTGTATGTTTATCTTTTGTCGAAAGCTCAGGGTGCTCACCGTTACGCACACGATTGATCGCATCTTCAGCTGGCAATGTGTACTGAACGCCTGCTTTTACGCCGTCAACACGACGCACTGCATCGGAGTGACCTTGACTTAATCCTTTACCCCAGAACGTATACGTTTCACCTTCTGGCAAAATGGATTCACCCATTAAACGGTTGATCGAAAATAAACCCGGATCCCATCCAACAGAAATGATAGCTGTTGTTCCTGCCTCTTTAGCTACTTCATCAACTGCCGCGAAGTACTCTGGAATCTTGGCATGCGTGTCAAAGCTATCTACCGTTGTAAAGTGTTTCGCAAGGGCTGGCCCTTGTTCTGGCAAATCATTTTTAGAACCACCGCATAAAATCAAGACATCAATATCCTCTTTAAATGATTCTATTTCATCCAGCTTAAGAACAGGTACTTGTTCTGAAAGTAATTGTACGTCTTTCGGCTCTCTGCGCGTGAATACACCAACTAATGTCATATCTTTATTTTGACTGATTGCTGACTCTACTCCACGCCCTAAATTACCGTAACCAGCGATTCCTACTCGAATTTCTTTCGTCAAGATCACTCATCCCCTTATGCTTTGTTGTTTACGTTTTTCATTTTACCGTGAAGGATGATAGATTGCGAATATTTATCTTTGAGCAGTTCGGTTCTATTCGAAAAGTTTCATGTTAAAATAGATAGTAGTTGAATTTTTTGTAAAGTGAGGATCTTTTATGCGCTTTTTTGTCTATCTAATTGTTTTCTTCTCGTTCTTTGATTTATTTTCACAGTTGCCGATCATGAGTCCGTTCGCTACAGGTCTCGGTGCTTCTGCTTTTATCGTCGGATTATCGGTCGGTATTTACTCGTTTGCGAATATTTTCGGTAATATCATTTCAGGTATTTTGACAGATCGTAGAGGACCATTCTATATTTTATTATTTGGTTTGTTCACATCCGCTTTGTCGTTGTTCTCATATGGATTGATTTCTGGTTCAGGATCATTAATCGGCATTCGTTTTGTGCACGGCTTAACGGAAGGTTTAATCATTCCAGCTGCCTTCACGTTTCTAGCTAACGGTTCCGAACGTTCTAAGCGGGGTAGAAATGCTGCGATCTCTGGTGCGTTTGTCGGACTTGCTGCCATTTTCGGACCTGCCTATAGCGGAATCGTTTCCGTTAAGACAAGCGTTGTGACCATCATGGCCATCAATGGGGTCTTCATGGTTTTGCTAACCATTGGCGCCGTTATTTTTTTACGTTCGTTTACATACGTAAGAAAAGTAAAAACAGCGAAACAAAAAGCAGTGAAGCCGTTAGCGTTTTTCCGCCACCCAGGTATCATCCGAGCTTTTCTTGGCGCATTCTTCCTGATGTTCTCACAAGGTGTGTTAGCCTTAGTACTCCCACTAAAAGTCGAGTACCTTCAGTTTGATGCAAAAACGACGGGTATGCTGCTAAGTGTTTTCGGTCTAGTCGCTGTGTTGATTTTCGTTTTGCCGATCAACCGTATTTTTGATATCGCCCGTCCGATGGTCACATTGGCAGTCGGCTTGATTTTGATGAGTGGCAGTATGTTGTTCTTATCACAAGTTGACGAACTATCTTTGATGATGCTGGCGATGGTCGTCTATGGAACTGGGTTCGCATTCCTGTTCCCTTCTATTAACTCATTGCTAATTGATTCCACGGAACCCGAAACAAGAGGGAAAGCGTATGGATTCTTCTATGCATTCTTCTCCTTTGGCGTAGTAGTAGGATCTAGCGCTATTGGTATATTGGACTTGGAATTCCATCATGCCTTCATGCTTGCAAGTGCGATTTTGTTAATCGCAGCCATTTTCACATTAATCGGTTTGCGAAAAGATACTCGTCCAGTCGAGGGTCAACGCTCTGCACAGTAAATAGTATAAAAAAGGTATGTCTGTTGAAGTCATTTGACTTTAATGGGCATACCTTTTTATATGGAGATTGTCGATTAATAAGTGATTTTTAAACTCGTTAAGTTCAAAAGCAAGCGCGGGGAAAAAGTGAGTTACTTAGTTAGTACGAAGGTATGGAAGCTCCAGTTGGGGGACGCTTTCCCATGGGCCCGCGGTGAGCCAACCAGTTCGCTTTGCTCTCTTTGGTTGTCTCACCTGATCGGGCTGATCCATCGGGAAGAGCCGTTACGAAGAACGGCTTTTGCGAGTAAAAGCGAAGCGTTAGGAGCACATCTTTGCACTTCGCCCCCAACTTCCGCTTCCATCCTACATTGATAGTGGAGATACTTGTATCACTCAATGAAGGTAGCGTGTGAATTATTATTTTATCTTAACTTATTTAAATTCAAATCTAGAAGTTCAAAATTCATTAAAACACTTATTTCAATATGCAATAAAAAGTATTATCTTCTTACACTGCAAGGGATTGGCGCTACGGAGTGGAGACTCCCGCGGGAATAGCATGAGCCTTGAGACCCCGCAGGAAAGCAGTCCTTCCTACCGCCAATCCCAAACCCAACACCACTCCTATTCTTTTTACTTCATTATCATAATCTTAAATTTTAAAAAACATCACAGGAAGTCGTAAAGCAACGACTTCTTGTGATGTTTCCTATTTACGCTTGCTGTGTTGAAAATGAATCGATAATCTCAAGGAACACTTCGCCGTAACGTTCAAGCTTTGTTTCGCCTACCCCTTGCACGGTTAATAACTCTTCATTGGTAGCAGGCATTTTCGCTACCATGTCGCGTAATGTCTTGTCCGAGAAAATAACGAATGGTGGGACACCAGCTTCTTGTGCTAGTTTCAAGCGCATCGCTCGAAGTTCATTGAATAACGGATCGTCCTTAGCGACGATAGTTGTCACCATCTCGCCTTTACGCCAGACTTTTACTTTTCCTAGTAAGACATCTTTCCCATCTTCACTGACGAAAATAGTTGGATACGGCCCACTTTCAACTTGTAGGTAATTCTTTGAAATCAAAAATTCGATGAAATCTGCCACGTCTTTGGCATTGCGTCCTTTCATCAATCCATATGTCGTTAGCTCATCAAAGTTTAATTCTTTGAGCTTCTTATTTCTCGATCCTGTCAGTACTTGCGCAACCATCGTCTTACCAAAGCGTTGCCCCATACGGATAACACAGGAAAGCACTTTTTGCGTATCCACTGTTACATCAAACTGTTCGCGCGTGTCGGTGCAGTTGCCGCAACGACCACAATCTTCCACATCATCTTCGCCAAAATACTTGATGATGTGTTTTTGCAGACAACCTTCCGTATGGCAGTAATCTACCATCACTTGCATCTTTTTGATTTCATTCGATACACGGGAAGGATCTGGAGACTGTTCGATGAGGAAGCGTTGTGTTAAGACGTCTTGCGAAGAGAATAACAAATAACAATCACTGTCGAGCCCATCACGCCCTGCCCTTCCAGCTTCCTGATAATAACTTTCCATATTCTTCGGCATTTGATAATGAATGACGTAGCGAATATTGGATTTATCGATTCCCATACCGAACGCGTTAGTTGCGACCATCACGCGTGCATCTTCCATGATGAATCGATCTTGCTGCTGTTGGCGTTCATCAATGGGTAATCCTGCATGATACTTTGCAGCTGGGATACCACTTTTTTCAAGTAATACATAAACTTGCTCCACTGCTTTTCTAGTCGCGGCATAAATAATGCCCGATTCATTTTTGTTTTTCTGAACATATTCTTTAACAAATTGGTCTCGATTTTGACCTTTGACTACAGAGAACACCAAATTGCTTCTTTCGAAACCAGTTACGACGCGACTTACAGGCGGGATATGCAATTGCTGGCATATATCATCCTGTACTTCGGGTGTAGCCGTTGCGGTTAGTGCAAGAACAATGGGCCGGTTGTTTAAATAATCAAAGATACGATGGATATTTCGGTAACTCGGCCGGAAATCATGTCCCCATTGTGAAATACAATGCGCTTCGTCGATCGCAATTAGCGGAATCGTCATCCGCTGTAATTGATTAAGAAAGGATTCGGAATCCAATCGCTCTGGAGCCACATATAACAGTTTATATTTTCCTTCAAGTGCGTTATCCATCGTGCCAAAATATTCTTCTGATGATAATGTACTGTTAATATACGCTGCTGGAATACCCAACTGATGCAATGCATCGACTTGGTCCTTCATCAAAGAAATCAGCGGCGAAATGACAAGAACAGTTCCTTCCATCGCTAGCGCAGGTACTTGATAACAGACCGACTTACCACCACCTGTTGGCATGACGCAAAGTGAGTCATCACCTTGTAGTACTTGATCAATAACTCGCTGCTGCCCTTCTCGAAATGCTGAATAACCAAAATACTTTTCCAATATATCTAACGGATTTTGAATGATCGCCACCACCTTCCCTTAGTTACTAGTTTTGTTATTGAAATAATAAACGTTCTTCTTCTCTGCTATGTAATTCATTCACCACGATCAAACCGTTGAATTTCTGCATAATTTCAGTTGTGACGGTTGGATCTTCCTCACGTAATGCCTCGATATCTGCAACGAGTATTCGCATCAAATCGTGGTCACGGGTAAGCTGGATAATGTCTCGCGCAAGCTCTGGCTTCTCTTCTAGAACTTGTTTATAAAAGCCTTCTTCTTCAGCATCCGCATGACTGATCACGCGTGTCTTCCAATAATCTAGTAAATGATCGCAAGCCTGCTGAACCATTTCCGTTTCACCTTGTTCTACATATTCTAGTAAATCATCTGTTTTCATTACGGCACCAGAAAGTCCACCTTCATGAATTGCTTTATGTGAATGAAGCTGTCTTAATGCGGGTCCTGACATACTGACCACTCCTTCTAGTTTTCCTTAAGCATAACAGAATTTCTGAGTCAGTGATAGCTTCCTACAATGAAAAGAGCCTTACAGAAAATTCTCTGCAAGACACTTTTCACACTTTCGCTATACGAATACGACTGACCATAAGCCATGCAAGTACACACATATAAATCACAATGTAAGGTGCAATTAAATACGGAACTACGAAGTAACTCAATGTAAGTAAAACACCGGCCGCTGTTATAGGCAGGCCATAATAGGAGCCATCGAACTCTTCGACGTTATAGCGGGCTAAACGGACTGCGCCTGCTAAAATATAAAAAATTACAGCGGACAAACCAATCCACATCGTATCAGTCAACGCGGTGTCATAGAGTAGAATAGCAGGTGCTACGCCGAATGAAACTAAATCGCTGAGCGAATCAAGTTCTTTACCAAATGCCGACTCTGCCTGATAATGCCTGGCTACCATTCCATCGAACCGATCAAATAATGCAGCGAAGAATATGAACATCAGACTCATATGTGCATGACCTTGAAGCACAAGTAATATCGCTATAATCCCTAAACTTAAATTAAAAAGTGTTATGATATTCGCCAATTGGGATTTTAGTTTAGTATAATTAAAATATCTAGATGAAAACAAGTTACGACCTCCTCGTACACTTCTTTAGTATATGCTTTAAATGAAAGGAAGAAAAGATGAAAACACGTATTTTTAAATCATTTGTTGAATTAACTGGATCACCGGTCAGTTCGGCTTTGCTTAAACAAGTCACTACCTCACGTATTAGTAAACCGTTAATAAAGCCTTTTGCGTCATTCTATCATATTCAAATAGACGAAGCGGAATACCCAATAGAACATTATAAAAGTCTCAATGACTTTTTCACCCGTTCATTACAGACTGGTAAGAGACCAATTGATAGCAATCAAAAGACGTTAATCTCTCCAGTTGACGGTGTTTTGAGCGACTCAGGCATTATTGATACACAACAACAATTTAGCGTGAAAGATAAAACATACAGTCTAGCTTCATTGCTTGGCGGCACAGAAAAAGCTGCTCGCTATACGAATGGCTATTATTATCTATTCTATCTTTCTCCTAGACATTATCATCATTTCCATTATCCTATTTCTGGAACGTTGATAAATCGCTATGCATTAGGTTCTACTTCATATCCAGTAAATGATTTAGGAATTCGTATGCGTAACGATGTGTTTTCTTCTAACCATAGGGTCATTTCGGAACTCTTGACTGATTTCGGACATGTAGCTGTCGTCAAAGTAGGCGCCTTAAATGTAAACAGTGTCCGCATTGCAAATTCTGAAACTACTTGTGAAAAAGGGCAAGATTTTGGTCATTTTGCATTTGGATCTACTGTTATTTTATTCATTGAACAAAATGACGTATTTAAGCCAGAAAAAATGTCGTTTACGGAAGTTCAAGTTGGTGATAGGATCGGAGAATGGCAATCTTAAGTAGATGAGGTTTTCTGATGGAACATCTTCAAGAATATATAGTGCAGTATGGCTATCTTTCTATATTTTTCTTTTTGGCTCTTGGTATTTTCGGGCTTCCTTTGCCGGATGAAGTGCTTGTAGCATTCGCCGGTTATTTAACTTCAGCAGGTACGTTCCAGTTTGTCTTCACAATCATTTTCACACTATCTGGAGTCATGGTCGGAACATTGTTCACCTATATGATTGGCAGAAAACTTGGTAAACCATTGATTCATCGTTTTGGAAATCACTTATTCCTCACGCCCCATCGTATGCACAAGGTCGAGCGATGGTTTATGACTTACGGCTCCTGGACGGTGACATTCGGTTACTTTGTTCCTGGTATGCGCCATTTCATTTGTTATGTTTCGGGAATGAGCGGTATGAGTGTTAAACGATATGTGTTGTTTGCTATACCGGGTGTCATTGTCTCAACTACGATTTGCTTGTTACTTGGCTATTTCATCCATCTACCTTTTTTCTAAGCGATAGAAAGATGTTAGTAGAGAGTGGAATGGGGGTACAGTGCCTCTTCTACACTGAATCTAAAGATTAAAACGACGATGTGCTTTCTGTTACAGAAAGGGCATCGTCGTTTTTTCACTGGTTCATGATAGTCACCGTAATTCAAGAAGTTTATATACCTTGATCTAATGCATATAGCTGCTGATATCTTTCGTTTGTAGCTAATAATTCTTTATGTGTTCCGTTCATAATGACTTCCCCGCCATCCATGAAAATAATACGATCCATTTTTTCCATGCCCATTAAGTGGTGTGTGATCCATACGACCGTTTTATCTTCTAAAGAGTGATGAAGTGTTTCTACAAGAGAGTGCTCTGTCACCGGATCTAAACCGACAGTCGGCTCATCTAAAATGACAACTGGCGTTTGTTTCAATAAAATTCGTGCCAAAGCAATCCGTTGACGCTCTCCACCTGAGAATCGTTGTCCTGTTTCTTCCATTTGAGTTTTCAAGCCTTCTGGAAGTGATTGCAAATACTCAAATAAACCAACTTGTTCAGCTACCCGCTGCACATCTTCGAAAGTAGCAGATGCGTCACCAAGTTTTATATTATTTTGAACTGTTGTTGCGAAAAGGTATGGCTTTTGATTCAAAACGCTCATAATTTCAAATATAGAATCTCCATAGAGTGAAGCGGCTTGTTCATTGACATGTACCTGTCCTTCTGTCGGTTGAACGGTGCCAAGTAATAACTGTATAAGAGTGGACTTTCCTGCACCACTCTTTCCTAGTACTGCCACTTTTTCTCCTGGTTGAATCGTCAGTGAAATATTTTGAACTGCATTTTCTTTCTGACCTTCATAACGATAACCAACATTGTCGAGAACGATAGAAACTTGATCTGCTCGACTAAGCTCCATTGCGATTGGCTCCTCTGCAGTGTTTTGCTGATGAATAGCGTCAATCCTCTGCAAAGAAGCTTCATAAGCAGGTAAACGTTCGATCGCGAATGACACTGGGATCAGGCCTTCTAAAATCGGCAACGTAACCAATGTAAATGCAGCGATATACGTAGGTGCCAACGAACCTGCTGCAGCTTGCTGTCCTGCCCAAACTCCGACGACTAAGACTAGTAATCCTGAGAAAACTTGCAATTGCATCGTCCGAGATTGTTGCCAATACGCCAGTTTTTTATCAATGGCGTGGCTTGCATGACTTTCTTCTTTAAATGACGCAAGGAATTGTTGTTTTCTGCCGCTGATGATCCAATCACGTAAACCAAAAATACCTTCTGTCATCGTATTATACAATTGACTGTGAAGTTTTTTCGATTGCAACTGGTTTTTCTTCATCATATAAAGTGAAAGCATAGGATACATAAACGTCACGATGGCTAGTAACACAGCCATAATAAGCGCAAATTTCCAGTCATAGACAGCCAGTACAATCACAGAGAAACTGAATAAGAATAATCCAATGACAGTCGGAAACAACGTACGGATATAGACATCCTGTAAATGTTCAATATCATCCGCTAGTGCACCAAGTAAATCGCCCGTCTGAAAACGTGAACGAATGAATAATGCTTGCGGCTCCAGTACGTGATATAGCTGTACCCGCATATCGGCAATAATTTTCAATACGGCATTATGGCCAAGCAAACGCTCTACATATCGTAAGGCTGCACGCGAAATACCGAATGTCCGAACTGCCACGATCGGAATATAAACAAGTAATATCGTTTCAGGCCTTTCGGATGTACGGGATATTAAATATCCTGATGTAAAGGTCAACATCGCAGCTGAAAGAATAGTCAGTGTTCCGAGAAGTATAGTAGATAGTATGGTTTTGTTATATTTACGGGCATAGGGAAGTATATGTTGTTGGTACAAGTTCATACAGCATGCCCCCTTCCACGCGCTTCAAGTAAACGACAATAGGCTCCGTCTTGTTGCAATAATTGTTCGTGAGAGCCCGTTTCTACCACTTTACCATTTTCCAGGACTACAATCGTATCCATTTCTTGCATCCAATGAATGCGATGCGTAGCAAACACAACGAGTTTATCTTCAAGAAGTGGTAAGATCATCTGCTTTAATTCATGCTCTGTTTCAATATCCAAATGTGCAGTCGGCTCATCGAATAATAATATTTGACGACGTTGCAGTAACGAACGAGCTAGCGCTATCCGTTGTTCTTCTCCACCGCTCAGAACTCTTCCACCCGCTCCGATCCGTTCTTCATAACCTGCTGGGAACGTTGCGATCAAAAGATCCAGACCTACCCGCTCCGCCGCATCTTGTACTTCCTGCAATGTAGCATCTGGTTCATAGAAGCGAATATTTCCGATAACAGTATCCGGAAAAATCGTAGGATGTTGTGGAATATAAGCGATTTGTTTTTGCCAATCAGCAATAGCTAAATGCGGTAATTCTTGTCCGTCCAGTACGCAACTTCCATCAGTCGGTAATGTGAAACCGGATAAGACATCAATAAGTGTCGATTTTCCCGCTCCTGAATGACCAATGACGCCAACTTTTGTGAATCCTTGTAACTCTAAATCCAACCCTTCAAAAATAGTTTGTTCATCGATTTTGACTTCGACATTTCGTAACTCGATCTTTGACTTGTCGTTCCAAGTAGCAATCGGCGAAACAATCACTGGCTGAACAACTGTTTCCTCTTCTAAAATACTGTGGATTTGTAAGCTTGCATCCTTGCCGTCAGCTGTAGCATGGAAGTCATTCCCTAACTCTCTAACAGGCGAGAAAAATTCTGGCGCCAAAATCAAAATAGCAAGTGACGGTTCAAGAAGAATCTGTCCATTAATCAAACGCAGACCCAGTTCAACCGCCACTACTGCTACGGAAAGACTAGCAAAGAAATCCAATGAAAACGAAGACAGAAACGCGTAGCGCAATGATCGATTCGTCGCGATACGATATTTATTACTGACTATAGCAATAGATTCCTCGTGTGCTCGGCTACGTCCTAAGTATTTCAGTGTCACAATTCCCCGTAATGAATCGACAAAGTGCCGTGAAAGTAAGCGGTACGTATCCATCTGCTCATCTATTTTCTTCTTCGAAACCAATCCGATCAGAATTAAGAAAATGATGAGAATCGGCAAAACTATAATGAGTGTCACAGCCGACATAATATCTAAAGTAAAGACATATCCGACAATGACAAACGGAACAATAGCCATCGCTAACGTCCGTGGTATGAGCAATTCTACATACTTTCTGAACTTCGGAACACCTTCTAAACCAAGTGTCACTAAATGTCCAGAACCATATTTCCCCACTACTTGAGGACCCAAATCAAAGATTTTTTTTAATAATTGTTGCTCATAATCCTTTGCTGTTAGATCGGCAAAGCGATACGAAATACGTTCCTTCGCCCATTGGATCACATGACGTACACTGTTTGCTACGACAAAAATCACAAATGACCGAAGTGCTTCACTCCAGTCTGCACCTTGGAACAATTGTGTAATCGCTTTTGCTAAATAGATCGCTTGAATAACAATGGCGATGGACTGAACTACAGTAAGTAGTCCAATCCATACCATCACTTGTTTACTTCCTTTGTATTGAAGCAAGTATTTATCCATTAGTATTCTAGATGCTCCTTATCACCCGTCAACCGTTTACGGAACACGTAATAACTCCAAATTGTATACGCCAAAACGATTGGCACCATAGTAAACGCTACGATTGTCATGATTTTCAATGAATAGTCTCCTGAAGCCGCATCGGCAATCGACATATTAAATGCAGGATCCATTGAGCTGATCATGACATTCGGGAATAGCGCGATGAAAAAATTAGCCATGATAATGATTAACACTAAACCAGTCATCGTAAAGCTCAGTCCTTCTCGTTTTGATTTTAAGAAGAAGAACAGTAAACCGTACAATATAACTGCCAGACCATACGTTGGAATCAAAATAGCTCCATGATCTGTAAAGGCATCTGTATCCAAATACGTAAAGATGATAAACAATATGAGGAATACACCAGTCAATGCATACACGTTACGTGCAGTTGCATTCGCTCGCTCACGTAACTCCCCTATAGTTTTTAAGCCGATGAACAGCAAACCATGGAGATACGATAACAGAACAAACGTTACACCACCAATCACTGTGTAGACATTTATAAAATCGGTAAAGCTTGCATACATGTTCATATCTCCATCAATCGGTAATCCGCGAATTAAACTCGTGAAGAATACACCAAATAGGAATGGCGGTAAAATACTACCGATGAATACTGCCCAGTCCCACGTCTTGACCCAGGCTTTCGAATCAACCTTATTACGAAACTCGAATGCTACGCCCCGTATGATGAAGGCTAGCAATAAAATAACAAACGGTAAATAAAATCCACTAAATGCTGTTGCATACCAGTGTGGGAATGCAGCGAACATCGCACCACCCGCAGTAATTAGCCATACTTCATTCGCATCCCAAACAGGTCCAATCGTATTCATGACAACTCTTTTTTCCAAATCATTACGTGCCAAGAATTTCGTACTCATTCCGACACCGAAATCAAATCCTTCTAAGAAGATAAACCCTATGAATAGGACAGCGATCAATATAAACCAAATATCACTTAACGGCATGTCCCGCACCTCCTGTTTCAAACGGATCTGTTGCTGATACATCCTCTTCCGGTTGTTCTTCCGGACCACGCTGGATGAATTTCACGAACAATACGACCATGATGATTCCAAGGATCGTATATATAGTAGAGAAGGATATGAGTGAAAACAGAATCTGCCCTGCTGAAACGTTTGGTGAAATACCATCCGCCGTTTTCATCAAACCGTTGACTACCCATGGCTGTCGTCCCATTTCAGACATGATCCAACCAAATGAGTTCCCTATAAACGGTAGGAAGATCCCCACTACTAGAAGTCGTAAGAACCACACGGACTCCACAATTTTCTTTCGGAACATTAGGAACAAACCAAGTGCACCTAACCCAAGTAGTGTACCGCCTGTAACCACCATTATACGGAAACTCCAGAATGTCGTCTTAACAGGTGGAAGATACTCCCCTTCTCCGTGCTGTTCAATCATTTGTTGTTCCAACGCGTTCATACCTTGTACTTTCCCTTTAAACTCACTGTATGTTAAATAGCTCAACATATAAGGTATATCAATTCGTTTCGTTGTCTCTCGATTTTCCACATCAATCTTTGCAAACAATGTCCATGCAGCCGGATCTCCACTATCTTCCCATAGCGCTTCTGCCGCTGCCATCTTCATTGGTTGTGCATGCATCAAGTACTGAGCTTGTGCGTGACCCGTAAATGCAATTCCGAGACCTGACAACATACCGATGACTAATGAAATTGCCAGAGACTTTTTAAAGAAGTCTACATTACGTTTTTTAATCAAATACCATGCGCTAACACCGACTACGAAAAATGCACCGGTAGCAAAACTTCCGAAAATCGTATGTGGGAACGCAACCCATAACTTTTCATTTGTCAGCAAGGCGACCACATCATTCATTTCCGCACGGCCATTTTGTAATACATAGCCTGTTGGATTTTGCATGAATGAGTTAGCTGCCAGAATCCAGAATGCGGACATGACCGTTCCGATAGATACTAACCAAATACAAGCTAAGTGTAATTTCTTCGGTAGCTTGTTCCAACCAAAGATCCAAATTCCGATAAACGTAGATTCTAGGAAAAATGCTAGTAACGCTTCAACAGCTAGTGGAGCACCAAAGATGTCTCCAACAAATCTAGAGTAAGCTGACCAATTCATCCCAAATTGAAACTCTTGAATGATTCCAGTCACTACACCGATCGCGAAGTTGATCAGAAAGAAAACACTCCAGAACTTCGTCATTTTTAAGTAGATTTCATCTTTCTTCACTACATACATCGTCTGCATGATCGCGATAATCAGCGCCAAGCCGATGGACAAAGGGACGAAAATGAAATGAAACAATGTGGTAGATGCGAATTGGATTCTCGCTAATAAAACTTCTTCCATCATTTTTGTTGATCTCCTTTCGAACTGTCTTTCTACTACCTAGAATAACGCAGAACGAAAATTAGTTCGTGAACTATGTACGATATTCCTGTTACAAACCTGCAAACTTATGACGAAATCGTCTAGAAGTTATGGCGGCTTTGTAACAACGCAGATAAGATGGAGATTCGACCCGATTTCAGTGATTTTCCTCTTACACTCTACGGTTGTAAGCTGGGATTTCTGTTGTAGTTGCGAGTGCTTTATATTCCATTATTAGGAAAAGGACTAAATTGAGCGGGTAACGAGTATTATAGAGCGGGTGTTTCGTAGGTATGAGCGGTTAGAACATGCCATAGAGCGGGTATGCAAGAACTATGAGCGATTGACGAAAGCTTTGAGCGGGTAAGACGTTACTATGATCATTTGTAAATTCACTATGCCCCCTTACAATACGATAATCCTCCAATGTGAAAAAACGACCAGCTCCCCTTTATTAAATAGGAAGCCAGTCGTTTTAATTAGATGTTATCTATTGTTTTCATAATCTCATCATAATCAGGATGTCCTTTGTGGAGATATATAATGAAGTGATCTACCTTTTTTACGGCCAACTGCTCGGTCTTACTGCCGATATACACCGGAAGATTGCCGGTTTCTTCAACTATATCAAGGCGCTTGTCAGATGGATCTAGTTTATAGAGATGTAATGGAAGTAAAGCGTCTCCATTGATCGTTAATACCATGCCACTTTCCGCTCTGAACATATCAATCGCAGCTTCATCTGGTTCGCTTACTGTTAAACCCACCTGTTCTAGCTGACTCACTACTTTTTGATATAATTCTTCATCATCCACTGCTGCAACGATGACTTCCTCTTCTTCTGGAATTTCAGGAGTCAGTTCGGTTGATGTCGCTGGTGGTGCTGTTTCTTCTTTATCATTGCATGCAACTAATACTACTGATAAACAGCTTAGTACAATGGCATAAAGAAACCATTTTTTCATAGTGCTCATATATTGATGTCCTTTCTATGCAAAACATTTTCTATCATTATTATACATCATTCTACAATTATACTTAATCTAATTCGTATTTCTAGACAAATAGTTGGTAACAAATTATGATGAATATACAGTACATAATAACCTATACTTAATAATAACTATTATTAATTAATAACTATTATAAATAAGGCTTTCTTTTTAAATTTAGCTCTGGTATAATAGTGTTTATAGGTTATAAACCAACAATCGAGGAGGAATGTATTTTGAACAACAATGATAATAATTCTCAAAAAAGAAAATTGACGACTGCTGCGGGTGCACCTGTAGTTGATAACCAAAACTCTATGTCAGCGGGTCCAAGAGGTCCACTTCTATTACAAGATGTATGGTTACTTGAAAAATTAGCGCACTTCGACCGTGAAGTGATTCCTGAACGTCGTATGCACGCAAAAGGATCTGGAGCCTACGGTACTTTCACTGTAACGCATGATATTACAAAGTATACGAAAGCAAAGTTATTTTCAGAGATTGGTAAACAGACGGAGATGTTCGCACGTTTCTCCACTGTTGCAGGTGAACGTGGTGCAGCAGATGCAGAGCGCGATATCCGCGGATTTTCTTTGAAGTTCTATACTGAAGAAGGAAACTGGGACATGGTCGGAAACAATACGCCTGTATTCTTCTTCCGTGATCCATTGCAATTCCCTGACTTGAATCACGCAGTAAAACGTGATCCACGTACAAACTTACGTAGTCCAACAAACAACTGGGATTTCTGGACTGGACTTCCTGAAGCATTACACCAAATCACTATTGTCATGAGCGACCGCGGTATACCTCGTTCATTCCGTGAAATGCACGGTTTTGGTAGCCATACATTCAGTATGATCAATGAAAACAATGAACGCCACTGGGTGAAGTTCCACTTCCGTTCCCAGCAAGGTATTGAAAACATGACAGATGAAGAGGCTGCAGCAACAGTTGCATCAGATCGTGAAAGTTCACAACGCGATTTGCTATCTAATATCGACAATGGCAATTTCCCTAAATGGAAAATGTACATTCAAGTGATGACAGAAGAACAAGCAATGGAAATGCCATACAATCCATTCGACTTAACAAAAGTTTGGTATAAAAAAGACTTTCCACTAATTGAAGTCGGTGAATTTGAATTAAATCGCAACCCTGAAAACTACTTTGCTGAAGTAGAACAAGCTGCGTTTACACCAGCAGCGGTCGTTCCGGGTATTGGATTCTCACCTGATAAAATGTTACAAGCTCGTCTATTCTCTTATGGCGATGCGCAACGTTATCGTTTAGGTGTCAATCACCACCAGATTCCTGTTAACGCACCAAAATGTCCGTTCCATAGTTTCCACCGCGATGGTGCAATGCGTGTGGATGGCAATATGGGCTCTACTACTCACTACGAGCCAAACAGCTATGGTGAGTGGCAAGAACAACCAGACTTCAAAGAGCCACCACTAAAAATTCACGGCGACGCCGATCACTGGGACTTCCGTGAAGATGACGATGATTACTTCACACAGCCTGGTAAGTTGTTCAATATTTTGAACTTAGAAGAGCAGCAGCGTTTATTTGAGAACACTGCACGGAATATGGGTGACGCTCCGAAAGAGATCAAAATCAAGCATATTCGTCACTGTTACTTAGCAGACCCGAAATACGGTGAAGGTGTAGCGAAAGCATTGGATATTCCGATGGCTGATGTAGATATTGAAAATACAACAACAATTGTAGAACAATAAAATCATATAAAAAACCGCTTGGAGCAAATCTCCAAGCGGTTTTTGTATTTTATGCTTTATCCCCTACACCATTTAATATATTGGCAATTAAGAGGCCAAGGACGATGGCGATAACACTCATGACAAACGGTGTACCACTTTCAGGCATACCAGGGTAAATCACAAAAATCGAACCGATGATTAATCCCATGATGATGGCAAACATTCCGGTATGGAAATTGGCAAGAAGATAGCGTATTAATTTACTGCTAATTACAAACCCAAAGACTATCCCACAACCCGTCGCGATGATAATTGGTATGTTAAAGTCTGATATTGCCGTAATGACTGAGGCATAAACGCCTAACAACAGGAGAATAAATGATCCACTGACACCTGGTAACAGCATCGCCATACTACCTGCCCAGCCTGATAGGAAAAGGATAATGGTATTTTTCACTGTTAGATGTGTAATCGTAATGGGATCAATAGGATTCATAAAAGCTGTAGAAGCTAATGCTGCTGCCACTACTACCATCAACAAAACATGATGAAATTTAAAGTTTTTTCTCAGTCCTGCTTGCTTTGAAACAAATGGAATGACACCAACAATTAATCCTAAAAAGAAATATTGCGTTGGTTCATGATAATGCTTCAGTAAATACGAGATCACTTTACTGAATAGAATGATCGTCGCTCCCATCCCGATACCAAGAGGAAGGAGAAACCCAATATGTTTCTTCCAGTCTTTACTAAAAAATCCACTTATCGAAATAAGTAATTGATCATAAATCCCTAATATAAATGCTATCGTTCCGCCACTTACTCCGGGAACCAGGTCACTGATGCCCATTAAAAAACCGCGGTATAAATTTCTCCATTCCATGCTAATTGTTCCCCCAATGATTTCATTCCGTTTAGTATATCATGCTGTGTTGTACTAATAATAGTTCACCACTACTTATTTTCTTTATATGTTACAGCTATTTGGACAGCATATGAACTTCTTTACGTAAATAGGACTTTACAAAACAAAAGTTGTTCCATTGTTAGACAAAAACAATGAAACAACTTCACATTAATAATCATCCATTTCAGATACTGTTACAAATTTATAGCCTTGAGACTGTAGATTTTCGAGTACCGCGTCTAGTCCATCCGCTGTGGATTTATGAATATCATGCATTAAAATAATACTTCCTGCACGGGTAGCTTCCGTGACATGTTCTAATAACAGCTCTGGATCATGATGCTCCCAGTCCAATGTATCCACATTCCATAACACTACAGGTAATTTCGTACTTTCTCGTACTCGATCATCAACAGCCCCATATGGTGGTCTGAAAACAGTTGCAGGTTGTCCTGTTATCGCTTCAATGATATCGGATGTACCTTTCACTTCACTTTGAAGTGCAACATCAGTAACCCCTGTCAAGGAAGGATGATTCCAAGAATGGTTACCTATCTCATGTCCAGCTTCAGCTACCTTCTTGGCAATTGAAGGATATGAATGAACTCTATTGCCCAGCATAAAGAATGTAGCTTTTGCATTATATTTCTCGAGCGTCTCTAAAATCCTGACGGTATAGTTTGGATCGGGACCATCATCAAACGTCAAAGCAATGGTTTTATCTTTCTTCTCGTCTTCAGTCGCCACTTGAAATTCCTTTGCTAAGAAGGAATTCAATTTTCGTAGTGGGATTTCTACTGTTGCCGGTCCAGCTTGCTTCTTTGTAAATTCACCAGTTCCGAAATAAAGAATTAATGAATCGTCTGTTAAAGCGAAGTTACGATAGTTTACCCACATTGGTTCAGTAGGTTGCCATACACTTTCCTTAATCACATCATCTTGCAGTGACGGACTATGATATATTTCGTTACGCACTACACTCGCCATTCGTTTTAGCTTTTCCAGATCATGATCTACAATATCTTCAATCGTTAGTTCGTCCCCTGTTTCAGGATTGATATGAAATGTTTGTATTTCCTTGTGACTATCTTGATCAGCAAAGTACGTAACAGCTTGCATAACAAAAGAATAATTTCCCGAAAGATGCTGGAGTGTTTCAAAAGATACATCTAACTTAGACACTCTATTTTTCTTTTGTTGTTTATTGGCATAGGCCGTTTTCAATTCCTCTACAGAGTCTAACACTTGCTGATTAAAGCCATCGTACTCTGTTTGCGGATAACGAATGACAAAAGGATACTGTGATTCACTGGCTTTCTCAGATAAAATTTTTATACCTGGGTAGGGTGATGTACTCGACTCTACCGACACTTTCTGCTTCGGTGCAGGTATGACTTCATGTGTTACCTGTTTAGTAGAGCTAGTATCTTTAGTTTTCATTACATTCACTATTAATAGTAGCGTAATAGATACCAATGTTATGATTGTGATAATTAACGCACTATCGATCCATACTGATCGACGTCTTTTATTTGAATCTTTCATGAAAGGACTCCTTTACTACTCACTGCCTAGCACTGATTGAACATTACAGTTTACTAGCGACAGAACTACTATACCCTTTACGATCAAAAAGTATTCTGTATTCAACTCATACATTTTACAATGAGCTATCTTTAATTATAATCGACATGTATGAAAGTATTTCCATCTCCTAGTATACAACAAATTAGTCATGATACAAAGCGGTGTTTAGTTGTGTTTCGCTTTCAAAAAGGGCATTTTGGTGAAATAGCTTTTTGAATCCTTTGCTCGAAAATGAAATTATGCTATACTATTCTGGGCCCGATTCTTGCAAATTCGGGTTCAAGGGACACACGATCCCTTTGTACACACCGATCTCGGCTGTTGTCTATTGCAAAGATCAAACAGAAGGCGGTAATTTACATGGAAAAGAAAGACTATCGAGTATTATTGTTTTATAAGTATGTAACGATTGAGGAACCTGAAGAGTTTGCGGCTTCACATTTGGAATTCTGTAAGGAAACTGGATTAAAAGGACGTATCCTTGTAGGAGCAGAAGGCATCAACGGTACTTGTTCCGGAACAATCGAACAAACGGATGCGTATATGGAGCATATGAAAGCCGATCCACGTTTTGCTGATGTATGGTTTAAAATTGATGAAACAGATGGCCACGCATTCAAGAAAATGCACGTTCGCTTCCGTCCAGAGATTGTCAATCTTAGCTTACCTGAAGATGTCAATCCGTTGGAAATTACGGGTGAATATTTAGAACCTGAAGAGTTCTTACAGCAAATGCAAGATGAGAACACAATTGTATTAGATGCTCGTAATGATTACGAGTATGACCTAGGTCATTTCCGTGGCGCAATCCGCCCGGATATCGAAAACTTCCGTGATCTTCCTGAATGGGTAATTGAAAACAAAGAACAACTTGAAGGTAAGAAAATTCTTGCGTATTGTACGGGTGGGATTCGTTGTGAGAAGTTCACTGGCTGGTTGAAACGTGAAGGATTCGAAGATGTAGCCCATTTGCACGGCGGTATCGTTTCTTACGGTAAAGACCCTAAAGCAAAAGGACAGTTATGGGACGGTCAATGCTACGTATTTGATGAGCGTATTGCAGTTCCAATTAACCAAGTAGAACACGTCATCGTAGGCCGCGATCATTTTGATGGCACACCATGTGAACGCTATGTAAACTGTGCAAACCCTGAGTGTAATGCGAAGATTCTATGCTCGGAAGAGAACGAGCACTTCTATATGCGCAGTTGTTCAGACGATTGCCGTACACATCCTCGTAACCGTTATTTTGTGGAACACGATATGACAGTGGATGAATACGACGCACGAATGGCAAAAATTGAAGAAGCACGCACGCACGAAACCATTTCTTAATACATGAACAGCCAGCATCCTTTTATAGGAGCTGGCTTTTTCTTTATTATGTAACGACTTACACTACTTTCCATTTGTTGCTCTGCAACCCTTCAACCAAACTTGCCTGCAATATAATCTTTCGTCTCAGAATTTAATGGGTTGTTAAATATTGTGGCTGTCTGCCCATACTCTTTTACTTCACCATTTAGAAAGAAAGCTGTGAAATCAGATATTCGTGCAGCTTGTTGCATATTATGCGTGACGATGATGATCGTATAGTGCTCTTTTAACGTTTGGATTAGTTCCTCCACTTTAGCAGTAGAGATTGGATCTAGAGCTGAAGTAGGTTCATCCATCAATAATATATCCGGCTTGGTCGCTAAAGTTCGTGCAATGGTTAAGCGTTGCTGTTGCCCGCCTGAAAGTCCTGTAGCAGACTGGTCTAAGTGATCTTTTACTTCGTCCCACAAAGCAGCTGCGCGCAGATTCTCTTCCACAATTTCATCCAGTACTTTTTTATTTCTTTCTCCATGAATACGAGGCCCATATGCAATGTTTTCATAAATCGAAAACGGAAAGACCGAGGCATGTTGAAATACCATTCCAACCTTCTTTCGCAATTCTACTGGATCAATAGATGATTCTATTATATTTTCTTTACCGATCCAAATTGCTCCTTCGGTCTTCACTCCAGGAATTAAATCGTTCATACGGTTCATTGTCCGCAAAAAAGTTGATTTTCCACATCCTGACGGCCCTATGAGCGCAGTGATTTTCTTTTCTTCAAACTTCAGATTGATATCTTTTAGTGCATGGTGGGTATCATAATAGAATTGCAGATTTTCTGTTTGTATGACTGATTGTTCGATAGTTTCCGCTACATTCATTTCAATCTCCCCTATCCAATGCGTCCGTTAATATAATGTGCGGTTTGTTCATGACGTGGATTAGTAAAAACTTGTTCAGTGGGTCCATGCTCAATGACACGCCCCATATAAAAATACGCTACTTCATCCGAGATTCGTGCGGCTTGTTGCATATTATGTGTAACGATTACAATCGTATAGTCTTTTTTTAATTGTGATATCAGTTCTTCGATTTTTGCTGTCGAGACTGGGTCAAGTGCAGATGCAGGTTCATCTAGTAATAAAACGCTTGGCTGCAGTGCAAGTGCTCTGGCGATACAAAGACGTTGTTGCTGCCCACCTGAAAGGCGCAAAGCAGATGTATGTAATTGATCTTTTACTTCTTCCCATAGTGCTGCTTTTTTCAGATTCTCTTCTACAATTCTTTGTAATTCCTTCTTATCTTTCACTCCGTAGCGCATGGGTCCAGCTGCTACGTTTTTAAAAATAGATTTGGCAAACGGTACGGGTCTTTGAAATACCATTCCAATCTGTTTACGTATTTCATGTAAATTTACATGGGGTGAGTGCAGATCTACCCCTTCGTAATAGATTGCTCCTTCTGTACGACAGGAGTCGACATCATCATTCATTCGATTAATAGAACGCAGAAAAGTGGATTTCCCACAGCCCGACGGACCGATTAATGCCGTAACGGATTGTTTTGGAAATGATAGACTGACTTGATCCACAGCACAATGCCCGCCATAATATACCGATAAATTAGTAGTTTGTAACACGGAACTGTATTGTAAGTCGGGACTGTCAGCTTGTTTAATCCTATTCGTCTTCATTGTGACAGGCTGTAAAGCGACCGATTGCATAAAGATCCTCCTTTTAGTTAGCACCCATTTTTTTAAACAATAAGTTCCCGATAAAGCGTGATGTGAAATTAAAGAATAAAATTGAGATGATCAATAATGCCGCCGCACCGTCAGAGATTGCCGCTGCGTCCGGCATAATTCCTTCCCCATTAATTTTCCAAATGTGAACCGCCATGGTTTCAGCCGGTCTAAATGGATGTAAAGGAGATGTTGGTGACAACGGATTCCAGTTGGTGAAATCTATAATTGGTGTGCTCATTCCTGCTGTATAAATCAAGGCGGCCGCCTCTCCGAATACTCTTCCTGATGCCAGTATGATACCGGTCACAATGCCAGGTAGTGCCGCCGGAAGTATGATGGTCGTAATGGTTTCCCATTTTGAAAAACCAAGCGCCCAGCCTGCTTCGCGCTGTGATTTCGGCACGTTATGAATAGACTGCTCAATGACCCGCACGAGTAACGGCAAATTGAATACCGAAAGTGCGAAGGCACCTGACAAAATGGAAAAGCCCCAGCCCATATACAAAACGAAGAAGAGAAATCCAAATAATCCTACCACTATGGAAGGTAATGAAGACAGCACTTCAATCAGTACGCGAATACAACGAATGAGCCAGTGGTCTTTTGCATACTCCGCTAAATAAATACCTGCCCCAATTGCAATCGGCACCGAAATTATAAGTGTCAAAACTAATAAGTAAAAGGAATTAAATAGTTGAGGTCCCACCCCGCCACCCTCTTTGAAAATCTGAGGTGGAGACGTGATGAATTGCCAGCTAAGTTGAGGAACACCTTTTACAAAGACAAATCCAAGCAATCCTGCCAGAACTGTAATGATGATGCCTACAATGACATATAATCCAGCCGTGGCGAGTTGATCTTTCCTTTTAGCAGACATTAGCTACTTTTCCCCTTTCCAATCATTCGCACGGCGATCGTGAAGAAAAGCGACATTAGTAAAAGTACAAGTGCTAGTGACCAAAGCGCATTATTTTCTGCTTGTCCCATCACGGTATATCCCATGCCCATTGTTAAAATACTAGTGACTGTAGAGGCCGGTTCAAATAATGAATGCGGGATGACCGAAGCATTCCCAATGACCATCTGTACAGCTAGGGCTTCACCAAATGCTCGCGCCATTCCAAAAATGACAGCCATCAGTAAGCCGGGTTTCGCTGTTTTCAATACCACTTTACAAATCATTTGCCATCTTGTTGAACCAAGTGCCAGTGATGCTTCGCGTAATGAACGTGGCACCGCCTGAATAGCATCCAGTGCTAAACTCGTAACTGTCGGTAAGATCATGACTGATAACACAATAGTCCCCGCAGCAATACCAAATCCGCTACCTGGAAATAGACCGCGTAAAAAAGGAACGACGACAGTTAATCCGATAAATCCATAGACAACGGAAGGAATACCTACTAACAACTCGATCACTGGCTGCATAATTCTCTTGCCCGTATTTGGCGCAATCTCGCTCATGAAAATGGCTGCGCCAATGGCAAGCGGTCCCGCAATTAGAGCGGAGATTCCTGTAACCGCTAATGAACCTACTAAAAATGGTAAGGCCCCAATAATAGGCTGACCCAGAGAATTTACTTCCGCTGGGTTCCAAGTCGTACCTGTGAAAAATTCTTTAACACTTCCATCATTTACGATGAACGTAGATACACCTTTCGAGAAAACTAGAAATAGAATCGCAGCAGTGATGGTTGCAGTCAAAGCCACTGAGAGGAAGGTTAGCCATTTACCAATTCGCTCCATACGCATTTTATTACTTTTTCTATACAATGGATGTTCCGTCTCTTTGATCATCTTCGCCATCATGTACGCTCCTTTCCAAAGTGGTGAGATGTGCAGTTTCTATCATTTTTTTATGATAGTCCCTTCCGCATCTCGTTCTACTTGCATCCCCGTTACCGGTAAGTAGTCCATTTCAGGAAGAACGGTTTCTTGTACATCATCCGAAAGTATATAATCGATGAAGTCCTTTGCGAGACCCGTTGCTTCTCCATTTGTATACATATGCTGGTAAGCCCAAATTTCCCATTTATTTGACTCGACGTTTTCTTGGTTTGGCGCAATACCATTAACCCGTAAAGCTGTAGTCGTTTGATCGAAATAAGAAAATGCTAAATAGCTGATTGCTCCCGGTGTTTCACTGACAATCTTTCGTACCGTACCCGAAGAGTCTTGTTCTTGTGCTTCGATTGGTTGTTTTCCTTGCAACGCAATGGTTTCAAAAGTAGCGCGTGTTCCAGATCCTTTTGCACGGTTTATGACAATAATCTCTTGATCGATTCCACCAAGCTCTTTCCAGTTTTTGATTTCTCCTGTAAAGATTCCAAGTAGTTCTTCAGTGGTAACGTCTTCTACGCCAGTATCTGGATGACTTACTGGACCCATTCCAACAACCGCCACTTTATAATCGACTAAGTTCGTCGCGTCCACACCTTCTTTTTCTTCTGCGAATATATCCGAGTTGCCAATATCTACTGCGCCTTCGCTAATTTTACTTAAACCAGTTCCGCTTCCTCCACCTTGGACGTTAATAACGGACCCTGGATTTTTTGCCGAATACTGCTGTGCTGCTGCTTCTACTAAAGGTTGTAGTGCACTTGACCCTACTGCCGTGATGGGTTCAGTTTCTTGTTTTGCTTCTCCTTTTTCACTATCGCTCGCTTTCGTACTACTACAAGCCGCGATTACCCACGTACAAAGTAAAACAAATGCCAATACAGTTATTCGATTACGTTTTCTCATCACTGTGCCCCCTAGGATTTATCGTTTTAGTAAGAACTCTCTACTGCTTCTTTACTATAAGCAATGGATATTAAAGAGTGATGGATGAAACGTAAAGGTTGTGTAAAGGTTGTGTATAAATAGATACTACTCTAGATTTTTACAACCTAAGAAGGAATAATAAAAAGCCGAAGACGCAATCCTATATGGATTCGACTTCAGCCTACGTATGTATCTACAGTATTTAGTTTGTTACTTCTTCAAATTTATAACCAAATCCCCTGACAGTCTTAATATAGACTGGACTTTTTGTATCGGGTTCGATTTTTTCCCTCAGATGACTAATATGAACATCTACGATCCTAGAATCTCCAGTGTAGTCATAATTCCATATCGCATTTAACAACTGCTCGCGGTGTAGTACCTTTCCTGAATGTCGCATTAAGTATAAAAGGAGTTCAAATTCTTTTGGTGTTAATTCTAATGGGCTTCCATCTAAAAAGGCTTCAATTCGTTCTGGATGAACTAGTAAACTTCCATGACTAAGTTCCGCTACCGATTCTTTTCCTTGAATAGAATCCTGTAACTCTATTCTGCGCAAGATCGCTTTCACACGGGCAAGTACTTCTCGTGGACTGAATGGTTTTGTTAAGTAGTCATCTGCTCCAAGTTCGAGTCCAAGGACTTTATCAAATTCATCGCCTTTTGCCGTCAACATTAAAATAGGTGTATGAATCTTTTCCTGGCGAAGTTTTTTGCATACATCCATGCCATCCATTCCAGGCAGCATAATATCGAGCAAGAGTAAATCTGGTTCTTCAGATAGAGTCATCGAAATTGCTGCATTACCATCTCGGGCTACATACACAGTGTATCCTGCCTGCTCCAAGTTGTATTGCAAAAGAGTAGCTATTGACTTTTCATCTTCCACAACCAAAATCTTTTTCATTTGGTTAGCTCCTTTACAGCTAGATCATTAATTTTTCTGAAAGTCTACGTCTCTACTCTACTTTGACGTCAAGAAAAAGTCCACTCAAATCATTATTGAATATTCTTTAATTGATTCATTTAAATGAATCCGGATGACCTTTTCATGTCAGTGCAATTAATTGACATCCATACTGCATGCTAGTAACCTTGTACTTAAGCTTACTATTAGTTAGTTGATAAGTTGAAATGTAGATAAAACTGGAGGAATTACTATGACACAAGAAATGCAAAGAGAAATTCATTTAGCAAATCGACCGAAAGGCTTGCCTACTATGGAAGCCTTCAATTTTGTAGAAAAACCTATGCCTGAGCTAAAAGACAATGAAGTTCTTGTTCGTACGCTATATGTATCTGTTGATCCGTACATGCGTGGAAGAATGATAGATGCAAAATCTTATATTCCACCTTTTAAACTAGATGAAGTGATTGCCGGTGGAGTTGTGGGTGAAGTCACAAAGTCTACTTCTGATTCATTCAAACCCGGAGATTTTGTAGTTGGGAACTTGAATTGGGCAGAGTATACGGCAGCTTCAGACAAAGAAGTACGTAAGATTGATCCAACTATCGCTCCAATTACTACACATTTAGGTATCCTTGGCATGACAGGCTTAACTGCATACTTCGGTCTACTCGATATCGGTAAGCCACAAGAAGGTGAAACAGTCGTCGTTTCTGGCGCTGCCGGAGCAGTTGGTTCAGTTGTGGGCCAAATCGCCAAAATGAAAGGTGCTAAAGTAATCGGGATTGCAGGCTCCCAGGAGAAGATCGAGTACTTGAAAAATGAACTCGGCTTTGATGAGGCAGTCAATTACAAACTAGATAGCTTCAAAGAAGACTTAGCTAAAGCTGCAGCTGACGGTGTAGATGTCTATTTCGATAATGTCGGCGGTGAAGTGACGGATGCAGTCTTCACATTACTTAATAAACATGCACGAATTGCACTATGTGGCGCTATTTCCTCTTATAATAAAGAAGGACAAGACGTAGGTCCTCGTATTCAATCTACGATGATCAAAACAAGTGCTTTGATGAAAGGCTTTACCGTAGGAGATTATGCGGCAGACTTCGCTACTGCCTCAACTGATTTAGGTACATGGCTTTCTGAAGGTAAATTGAAGTATGAAGAAACGATTGTTGAAGGCTTCGATAATATTCCAGATGCATTTCTCGGTTTATTCGATGGAACAAATTTAGGAAAACAACTGGTCAAAGTCGCTGATTCTGAAACGACAAAATGATGATCAACTCACAATGAAAAAGGCTATCTCGAGAATTATCTCGGGATAGCCTTTTATCGTCCTTGTAAAAAAGCACCTGTACAGCAAAAAACTCTCCATACAAGGTGCTGACTATTTTATTAACCGAATATGCTCGTGCTGTGCAACGGCTGTACTTTTGCTTTCGGATCTAGGAACGCTTTCGCGTGGCTAATTGCAACAGGTGCTTCGCCCATACCGACCGCAATCAATTTCACTTTGCCATCGTATGTTGTGACATCACCAGCTGCATAAATGCCTTCAATATTCGTCTCCATGCGAGAGTTAACTTTAATAGAATTACGATCCATTTCTAAGCCCCAGTCTTTCAATGGGCCGAGTGAGGAAATATTGCCGTAGTTGACTACAACATGATCGAATTCAAGTTCTTTCACGCTACCGTCTTTTTCTTTCAGTATAACTTTATCCAATGTGTCTCCGTCGCCCTGTAACTCACTTACAGCATGCGAAGTTAAAACATTGACACTAGACGCACGCAGTTGATTGACACTTGTTTCATGCGCAGTAAAACGTTCTCTACGATGAATAAGTGTTACCTGGCTTGCGATATCTTCAAGCATCAATGCCCAGTCCAGTGCGGAGTCTCCCCCACCACAAACACAAATATTTTGATCTTTAAACATAGACAAGTCTTTGATACCATAGTGTAATGTTTTGCCTTCAAAAGTAGGTTCTTCTTTCAATCCGATTTTACGCGGTTGAAAAGCCCCTATTCCTGCAGTCAATAAAATGGTACGTGTCAAATGCTGTCCTTTATCCGTCGTTAAAACAAAGTGATCGTCCTTCTTTTCGATGGACATCGCTGCTTCCCCTAAGCAAATTTCAGGCTTTGCATAGTGCGCTTGTGTCACTAAGTTTGCCACCAAATCCTTCGCCAAAATTTTAGGGAATCCGCCTACATCATAAATGTATTTATCAGGATATAGTTCGATCAATTGGCCGCCCAGCTGTGGCAAACTATCGATGATTTTGACAGACATCTCACGCATTCCCGCGTAAAATGAAGAAAATAATCCAGTTGGGCCTCCGCCGATAATCGTAATATCCACTATTTCTTGATTCATTTTAAACACTCCTATAATTATTTCTTTAATGAGAAGCTATTGGGGTGTACCACTTATGTTACCCAAGTCTATTATCCCCTATTCTAAAGAGAATAACATCTTTTTTGTATTCAGATTTCAGGGAAATGTTCTATGCAGTATTGCTCTGCTGATGCTTGTTCTTCTTCGTCCCACTCTACGTCAAACGTGCTTTCCGTTGCCAATTCATAAAATTGGTATGTTAACATTTTTCGCTGGCCATCCTTCACAGAATATAGCAAACGTAAGCCAGTACCCTCTTCGTTGAACAGTTCATCTTCTTCATCGAACTTAACTGTCAATAGAAATTCGTAGCGCTGACCATCGATAATACCTGTTGGATCGACCAATTCTTGTACTTTACCATTTACTATTTGCATTATATTTCTCCTTCTTCCCGCTCACTTAGAGTTTACTCTCTCTATCCTACATCATTTCATAAGATTGTGGCAATTTATGAACGTCATTTTTGGTTAATTGTTTGCTTTTCTTTACTGGTTGCTAGAAAATGAAGGGATAGTCACACTTTATACGAACTAGGAGGAGTACAATGCTTACTTTTGAAGATTACGAGTATACTCGCCCAGATATTGAAAAATTACAAATAGAATTTAAGACGGCACTTGAACAATTTAAGCAGGCAAACTCATTCGAAGATCAAGCGAAAATTATGGAGCATATAAACATGTTGACGAGTGATTACAGTACGGCAGAAAACATCATGTATATACGTTCTTCGGTTGATACGAATGACAGCTTCTATCAAGATGAACGGGATTATTTTGATGAGATTGGACCACAATTCCAAGCTTTGCAAAGCGATTATTACCAAGCCGTCATCACCACACCCTTCCGAGCACAACTGGAAGAGAGATGGGGACCACAGCTATTTAAGCTTGCGGAGAATGCCGTTCATTCATATTCTGATGAAGTCTTGCCACTTTTACAACAAGAAAATAAACTAGTTTCTGAATACTCCACCCTTGTCGCTTCTGCACAAATTGAGTTCCAAGGCGAATTACTAACATTGGCACAACTTGGACCCTTTAAAGAGTCACTCGATCGTACGGTTAGAAAAGATGCTATGATTGCCACGGCTGATTTTTATGCGTCCAATGAAGATCATTTCGACAGGATTTTTGATCGACTCGTGGCTTTACGTCATGAAATTGCTACAAAGCTCGGATTTAAGAGCTTTACAGAACTCGGATACATACGTATGGACCGTATCGGCTATGATGCACATATGATGGAAAACTTCCGTAATCAGATTCGAACACATGTAGTGCCATTAGCTGAGAAGATTCGAGCTATGCAAAGTAGAAGAATAGGCATTTCTCAGATGAAGTTTTATGATGAACCATTGCATTACCCTGAGGGAAACCCTCAACCTAAAGGTTCTCCAGAATGGATTTTAGAAAACGGGCATAAAATGTATCAGGAGTTATCACGTGAAACCGGACGCTTTTTCGATTATATGAAACGAAAAAACTTATTGGATTTAGTAGCAAAAAAGGGCAAAGAAGCTGGTGGCTATTGTACATTTATAGAAAATTATGATTCACCGTTTATCTTCTCTAACTTTAATGGAACTTCAGGTGATATTGACGTGTTGACGCATGAAGCTGGCCATGCGTTCCAAGTTTATTCTAGTCGTTCGATTGGCATCCCCGAATATATATGGCCAACGACTGAAGCAGCAGAAATTCATTCCATGAGTATGGAGTTTTTCACTTGGTTCTGGATGGATCACTTTTTTGGTAGCGATGCAGAACGTTATCGCTATGCGCACTTACTAGAAAGTGTATTGTTTTTACCTTATGGAGTGGCGGTGGATGAGTTTCAACAACGCATTTATGACCATCCTGAAATGACACCTAGCGAACGCAAAGCCGTATGGAAGGATCTCGAGAACTTGTATTTACCTAATCGGGATTATGATGGACACCCCTATTTGGAACAAGGCGGTTTTTGGCAAAGACAAGGTCATATTTATGAAGTGCCGTTTTATTATATTGATTATGCTTTGGCGCAAATCTGTGCTCTCCAATTTTGGCAACGCTCACTAAACGATTTTGACGAAGCATGGACAGACTATTTGGCATTGTGTCAATTAGGGGGAAGTAAATCATTCCTGGAGCTCGTTGCAACTGCCCACTTGAGGTCACCATTTGAAGATGGGACTGTTGAGTCGATCATGGATTTCGTTAGTGCATGGCTGGTTGAGCATAAGATAGTTTAATTTTTGTGATTACAAATAAGGATGTACAGAATGTCGTGTTGACGACTTTCTGTACATCCTTTTTATAAATCAACTTTTGATAAAAAGCAAAAAGCCGTAATGGCTCTTTGCTTCTTTATTTCTCTTCTAAGGATGTTATCACATTAACCCTTTCGCATTACCGGCCGAATCGACATCCATATTGAGTGCTGCCGGTTTTTTTGGTAAACCAGGCATAGTCATGATGTCGCCTGTTAGACAAACTAAGAATCCTGCACCCAGTTTCGGTAAAATATTGCGGATTGTGATGGAAAAATCTGTCGGACGTCCTAACTTTTTTGGATCGTCGGAAAACGAGTACTGAGTCTTCGCCATACAGACCGGCAATAGATCCCAGCCATTCTTTTTGATTTCGGCTAAATCTTTCTTTGCTTGATCGGTCAATACGATGCCTGTGCCACCATATACTTTTTGAACAATCGCTGTGAGTTTTTCTTCTACTGATTGCTCTACTTCATAGATCGGTGCGAAATTATTTGGCTCTTCCATCACTTTTAGGACTTCTTTCGCCAATGCTTCCCCGCCTGCTCCACCGTCTTGCCAGACATCAGTTAAAGCCATTTTCACGTCATGATCTTGGCACCACTTCTGGACTTTCTGCAATTCATTATCGGAGTCCCCTACAAAACGATTAAGCGCGACGACAGGCTGCACTCCGAACGATAGAATCGTCTCAACATGCTTTTCCAAATTGACTAAACCATTTTCTACAGCTTGACTATTCTCAGCTTTTAATTCCTGCTTGGCTACTCCGCCATGCATTTTGAGCGCACGAATCGTTGTCACAAGAACGACTGCATCCGGTTGGAATTTACCGATGCGCGCTTTAATGTCCATAAACTTTTCTGCGCCTAAATCCGATCCGAATCCTGCTTCTGTCACGACATAGTCAGCCAGATTACGGGCTGTATTCGTTGCGATCAACGAATTACAACCATGCGCAATATTTGCAAACGGTCCACCGTGAATTAAAGCTGGCGTACCTTCGATCGTTTGGACGAGATTGGGTTTGAATGCATCTTTTAGCAGAAGCGTCAACGCACCCTCTACACCTAAATCACGCACAGTCACAGCTTCTTTTTCATACGTATAGCCAATCACAATATCGGACAAGCGCTCTTTCAAGTCTTGCAAACTAGTCGCCAGACAGAATACAGCCATGATTTCGGATGCAACTGTAATATCGAAGCCATCTTCGCGTGGCACGCCTTGTGACGGCCCACCTAAACCAATCGTCACATGACGAAGCGCACGGTCATTCATATCCATGACGCGCTTCCAAGTAATGCGGCGAGGATCAATGTGTAACACATTCCCCTGATGCAAATGGTTATCGATCATAGCGCTCAATGCGTTGTTTACCGTCGTAATGGCATGAAGGTCTCCAGTGAAGTGCAGATTGATGTCTTCCATAGGCAGTACTTGTGAGAAGCCACCGCCCGTCGCTCCACCTTTGACCCCCATTACCGGTCCTAATGAAGGTTCACGTAATGCAACCATTGTTTTCTTACCTAAACGGGAAAGTGCGTCGCCAAGACCAACAGTCACTGTCGATTTTCCTTCTCCAGCCGGTGTTGGACTAGTAGCAGTTACGAGTATAACTTTGGCTTGTGAAGTTTGTTTTGGAATGAGGTCTACATTGATTTTCGCTTTGTACTTACCATATAGCTCTAGTGCATCCAATGGAATTCCTGCTTTATCTGCAATATCCTCAATGGGTTGCATAGTTGCTTTTGAAGCAATTTCCAAATCCGTCAGTGTCTTTACTTCTTTCGTCACTACTTCCACTGCCTTTCTATACCGGTTATATTGTTTAATTCGAAATGGCTAAAACGATTTTACCGAATTGTACACTGTCATCTAGCTTAGTAAATGCCTCATTTGCTTTTTCAAGAGGGATCACTGAATCAATCACAGGATGAATTTGATGTTCTTCAACTAACGCTAACATATCCCGTAATTCTTCACGACTTCCCATCGTAGTGCCTAGTAACGAATACTGACCATAAAAGAATTCGCGTAAGTTCAGTTCGACGGTATCTTCTGTCGTTGCACCAAACACTACGATCCGACCACCTTTTTTAAGAATTTCAAGAGAACGATTGAATGTTGCTCTTCCCACACTCTCAATCACAAGATCCACACGTTCATCTTTTAGTTCGGTTGGCCAATCACTATTCGTATCAAGTGCTACATCTGCACCAATTTTTATTGCGTGTTTTCTTTTATCTTCACTTCTTGAAGATACGATAACACGCGCTCCCATTTTCTTCGCAAATTGAATCATATAGGTCGCGACTCCACTTCCTGCTCCAGGAATAAAGACGGTTTGTCCTTCTTCTATACGGCCCCTCGTCACCAATGCTCGATAACCTGTAAGCCCTGCTAGAGCGATGACTGCAGCTTCATTCCATGTAAGATGTGATGGCTTTTTCTCTAGCTGTTCTGAAGATATGCAAATCTTTTCAGCAAACGTACCATGATCCGGCATACCTAGAATATCAAATTCAGCCGGTGGCGCATCGCTTTCTTCGAACCATCGAAGTGCTGGATTGATAATGACTTCATCTCCAACATTCCAACCGGTTACACCTTCTCCGATTGATTCGATCGTGCCTGCGCCGTCTGAGCCTAATGCCAATGGTTCTTTAGCGTCCCCACGTCGTTTGGGTATAGCCGTATCACGTCGATTGAGTCCTGCTGTTTTCAATGCGACAATTACTTCACCGTTTCCAGCCGAGGGATCGGTGATATCTGTATAGTGCAACACACCATTTTCATGAACGAATGCTTTCAATCAATTCATCCTCCTTGGGTTTATCTACGATTCTATCATAACGCATTTCTTTCTATTTTCCTACATTTCACGCTATTTGATTAATAATTATTTAGGAAAAAAGGGTATGGCTAACGGGATGTTGGGGTGGGGATTTGCGCTTCGGAGGGTGCGCTTTCTGGAGCTTCCATCCCTTCGTACTCTCCATGCTTATCCCACTTACATTTTTAAACGTCAGGTCTATGTAAAAACGATGCCCCTCGAAGTATAATTACTTCAAGGGACATCGTTTTATAGTGTACGTCTTTTATATTTAGCAAGCTCGAGTAGTTCTAGTACATCTTTCTTAGGAAGACGGATAGCTAACTCCATCAGCTCTTTTTCAGCTGATCGACGTCCTTTACCGCTGCGATACTTCTCTTTATTCACCACGTCGATTTCTGCATATAGCTCATCAATTTCTGTTGGCCATTTACCAGAGGATTCGACATTCATCGTTTCACGTAGACGATCATAGAGTGATTCTACTGTATTACCCGTCGCTTTAAAATATGGAGTAAATGTTACCTCCCCCATAATTAACTCATCGGTAGAAACAGAAAAACGCTCTGAAATTTTAGCGATCCATGCAGCGGACGGTGCGTTCTTGCCACGTTCCCAATCTTTAATTCGGCTAGCCGATGTGCCGATTGCCGCGCCAAATGCCATCATCGATAGTCCCCGACGTTCTCTCAGTGCTTTCAAACGCAATCCAAAATCATCCTTACTCCATTCGTTCAACGAAATACCCCCTGTATGACCTGTATTGTATTAATTTTATTATCAAAACAGTCTTCTTGTCAATTTATTTATTTATGAAATTTTTACTATAGTTAAAATTACTAAAAAGTGAATAATACCAGTTAATAGCCGCTTCTTTGACGTGCGTAGTTTTCTTCATTTTTATCAATATAAGCTTGAATAATTTGTTCTTCAGTAAATCCGAGCGTATTCGCAAGTACACCGTAATTCACCCAGATTTTTTTATAATCTTCAAATGTTAATGAATCCAAAAATGCATAAATAGCTTGGCCTGTTTGAATGAATTGTTGTGTCAGATTTTGATCTGTAGCCTCGCCTGTTGGCCATTCTTCCAATCCATCAAAGCCTTTTTCAATTCCTAAAGACAATAAGAAATGAATAGAATCTACATATTCTTCTAAAATGACGTCATCTGCTGATGGACCTTTTGTGCTCCAGAATTTAAAACAACGTGTTTCGTTAGCTAACTCGGAAAGTTCGACTACTAATGCCAAACCTCTTTCAGTAAACGTCTCATTCGTTTGATGATTTTTTTGAATATATGTATCAAGCGCTCTTTGCATTTCAAATAGTTGATGTAATTTCATTCAAATTCCCTCCACCATTTTATTATAAAATGAAACCTTTTCTCATGCTCATCCGTATAGTAAAGTACTATATCGTTTGCAGGAGCTGATTTCATGGTTTTATTGATCCGCGTCTTTATTATAGCACTTGTGATTTATTTATTTTATGCCGGAATTCGCTATTTGACAGACGCTAAGCGAAAGCTGGACGAAGCGTATGAAAAAGAACAATATTATTTTTATGATGACATTAAAAACATCCGTAAAAACTTCTTTATTACGTATAAAGGTGCGATGTTTGAAGGTGAAAAATATTTAGGCACCACGACTGATTCCTTTGATGTTGTTTCCATTTTCATTTGGGTGAAAAATGAAGCAAAGTTACAAGGTATGACGAAAGAGGACTTTCATTTCCTTGAATCCGAAGTACGGACGAATTATCCTCATGCCGAGATCAATTGGAAGAACCCCATTGAACAATTAATGAATTCTTGAGTAGACGGAAATAGCTGAGACTAGCTATTTCCGCTTTTTTATATCAAAATGTCATTGTCGTTGGCAATTTCACACCATATATAGCAAGTAGCAACACAATATCCACCATCATCAGAAGAAGAAATCCAATACGGAAATTGGTCTTTCTTGTTTTGTGATGAAAGAATTGCATGCCAAAGTACGCACCTACTCCACCGCCAAGCAATGCTAGTAGCCATAAGTTTCGTTCAGGCACACGTTGCTTCTTCTTTTGAGCTTGTCTTTTATCGTATCCCATTGCCCCAAATGCCCAGAGTGACAGGATGACCATATAAATCAATAGAGTTTGCGCCATTTCAGCCATTCCTCCATACGAAAAAAATCCACCTTCATTTCCATATAAGAATGAAAACGAAAGTGGATTTTGGTTCATCTTATTTTGCTACAGATTTTTTTGCTGTTTCTGCAAGTTGTGCAAATGCTGGTGCATCTGTCACTGCAAGTTCTGCAAGCATCTTACGGTTAACATCGATGCCAGCTACTTTCAAGCCGTGCATTAATGTGCTGTATGAAATACCATTCACACGAGCAGCCGCGTTGATACGTGTGATCCATAGTCTACGGAAATCACGTTTTTTGTTACGACGGTCACGGTAAGCATAGTTATAAGATTTCATTACCTGTTGGTTTGCTACCTTATAAAGTCTATGTTTTGAACCGAAATAACCTTTTGCTAATTTCAATACTTTTTTATGACGCTTGCGCGTTACTGTTCCACCTTTTACGCGTGGCATAGTGCATTACCTCCTGCTTATCCTATAAGTGTGTGTTCGGTCTTACTTCATGTTTGTTAGCATTTCGCGAATACGCTTGTAATCGCCTGAAGAAACTAGTGAAGACTTACGTAAGTGACGCTTAGCCTTCGTAGATTTGTTAGCAAATAGGTGACTTGTGTAAGCACGGCCACGTTTTAATTTACCAGATCCAGTTCTTTTGAAACGTTTCGCGGAACCGCGGTGAGTTTTCATTTTTGGCATGTTCTGTTCCTCCTAAATTGTTCGTGTTACTCTTACTGTTACTGTTTCTCGGCAAGTGGGGCAAGTATTAAGAACATGCTCCGACCTTCCATTTTGGGTTTTACTTCAACAGTTGCAACTTCTTTACAAGCTTCTGCAAAGCGATCAAGTACTCGTTGGCCAATTTCTTTGTGCGTAATCGCACGACCGCGGAAACGAATCGAAGCTTTTACCTTATCCCCATTTTCAAGGAACTTGATTCCGTTACGAAGTTTCGTTTGGAAATCATGCTCATCAATTGTAGGGCTAAGTCGTACTTCTTTTACGTTGATGATCTTTTGATTCTTACGTACTTCACGCTCTTTCTTTTGCTGTTCGAACTTGAACTTTCCATGGTCCATAACACGAGCTACTGGGGGCTTCGCTTGTGGAGCAACAAGAACTAAGTCCAGGTTTGCTTGAGCAGCAATTTCTAAAGCTTCATTACGTGTTTTGATACCGAGTTGCTCGCCGTTGTGATCAATTAGTCGCAACTCACGTGCTCGGATACCATCATTTACGTACATGTCTTTGCTAATAGTAATCCACCTCCGAATATTGTCTCGTGAATACATGTTTTGGTATATCGGAAATTCCGATTTCAAAGTCCCATAGGTCTATCCATTTTACAAAATAAAAAAAGTAGACAAATATGATTTGTCTACCCGCGTAAGTATACTATGCTAGTACGCATAGATATAAACTTATTGTGCTAACCTGGCAACAACTTCATTGCGTCGATCAGGTGAGAAGCGGGTAGCCTCTTCTTATACCACAAACTGTATTCAGTTAACCTTATTAATAATAACATCTTTAGTATCAAGTGTCAATAACTCTGTAGATCTCATGGTTGGATGCACAGGTTATGTTTGAATTAATTCAACTTTTTAAGTATAGCGCATATTAAATTGAATTGCAACTACTATTTTAAACACTTTAGAAATGCGGAATAAATAACAGCTTTAACCCCACTTCAACGCTTGCGGCTGGTTAACGCGATTGAACCCAGACAAGATGAACTCTTGTCTGGCTCATCGCTACGCCTACCGCATAAAGCCTTGTGTAATAAGTGGAAGCATTCCTAAAAAAAACAGATGCAAGGTGCTTATTTCTTCTTTTAGTCTTTCTTCACGTCTTCTTTGATTAACTCAAGGAACGCGTCGAATGACATACTTTCAGAATTTTGTTCGCCGTATTTACGAACGTTGACTTCGCCAGCTTCCATTTCACGATCTCCTAGAACAAGCATGTATGGAACTTTTTGTACTTGTGCTTCACGGATTTTATAACCAATCTTCTCATCACGGCTGTCTACGTCTACTCGGAAGCCTGCCATTGTCAGTTTTTCTTTAACGCTCTCTGCATAATCAAAGTGAACGTCAGGTGATACTGGGATGAGTTCTACTTGGATCGGTGCTAACCATGTCGGGAACGCGCCTTTGTATTCTTCAATTAAGAAGGCAACAAAACGTTCCATTGTCGATACGACACCTCTGTGAATAACGACTGGACGGTGTTGCTTGCCGTCTTCTCCGATGTACGTAAGGTCGAAGCGCTCAGGTAGTAAGAAGTCTAGTTGTGCAGTGGAAAGTGTCTCTTCCATGCCGATTGCTGTTTTCACTTGGACATCTAACTTCGGACCGTAGAATGCTGCTTCGCCTTCTTCTTCTGTATACGGAAGCTCCATCTCATCCATTGCTTCTTTTAACATCGTTTGTGCGCGTTCCCACATTTCATCGTCATCAAAATATTTCGTTGTATCTTCAGGATCGCGATACGATAGACGGAATGAATAATCTTTGATATTGAAGTCTTTATATACTTCAATGATTAACATGACCACACGTTTAAACTCTTCTTTAATCTGATCTGGACGCACGAAGATATGTGCATCGTTCAATGTCATTCCGCGTACACGCTGGAGACCTGAAAGTGCTCCAGACATTTCATAACGGTGCATTGTGCCGAGTTCTGCCAAACGGAGTGGCAAGTTACGATACGAATGAATACCATTTTTATAAATCATCATGTGGTGAGGACAGTTCATTGGACGTAGAACAAGATCTTCGTTATCCATGCTCATTGTTGGGAACATGCTATCTTGATAATGATCCCAGTGACCAGAAGTTTTGTAGAGATCTACACTTCCCAGTACCGGAGTATAGACGTGCTGATAGCCTAGTCTTTCTTCTTTATCTACAATATAACGCTCTACTACACGGCGAATGGTAGCGCCTTTTGGCAACCATAACGGAAGACCTTGTCCAACTTTTTGTGAATTCGTGAAGAGATTCAATTCTTTACCGATTTTTCGGTGATCACGCTCTTTCGCTTCTTCAAGCATACGCAAGTGTTCTTTCAGCTCGTCTTTTTTAAAGAAAGCTGTTCCGTAGATACGCTGAAGCATTTTGTTATCAGAGTTCCCTCTCCAATAAGCTCCTGCAATGCTTAACAATTTAAATTCTTTTAGTTTACCTGTAGACGGGACGTGAATACCACGGCATAGGTCAAAGAATTCACCTTGTTCATAAATGGACACTTGTTGATCTTCAGGAATTGCTTCAAGAAGTTCCAATTTGTATTCATCATCTATTTCTTTGAAACGTTTTTCGGCTTCAGCGCGGGATACATCGTGACGAATGACCGGCAAGTTTTCACCGATGATGCGTTTCATTTCTTTTTCTAATTCAGGTAAGTCTTCAGCTGTAATCGGTGTAGGTGAATCGATATCATAATAGAATCCATTTTCGATAGTAGGCCCTATTCCAAGTTTCGCATCTGGGAATTTGCGTTTGACGGCTTGTGCCAAAAGGTGAGCCGTACTATGGCGCAGAATTTCCAATGCTTCATCTGATGTTGGCGTAATGATACTAATATCTCCATCTGTATGGATTGGTGATTTCAAATCGATCAGCTGATCTCCAATTTTTCCTGCCAATGCGCTTTTACGCAATCCAGGACTAATGGAGCCTGCAATTTCTTCTGTTGTGACGCCGTCCTCGAATTCTTTTACTGCTCCATCTGGAAATGTTAAATGAATATTTTCTGGCATGTGTATGACTCCCTTTCTTTTTTTGAACGCAAAAAAGCCCCATCCCTAAAGGGACGAGGCTTGAGCTCGTGGTTCCACCCTTCTTCCTTCCATTCGCAAAAACGCGAAAAGACCGAAGCTTTCGATCGGCTAACGGGCCGCTACCGTCATCAGCTACTTCATTTCACTGATGCTGCTTGGAGGTGGTAAATTTATCTTCTGCCTACAAGGGTTTCAGCCAAGCCCCTGTTCTCTGGATAGGTGAAAAATAAATTATTGTCCTCTTCGATGCATTTTAACATTTTATGAATGTTGAACTGTGTAATAGTATAGAAAAGTCTGAGCATAATTGCAAGTGTAATCGAGTAATTCTTTCAATAAAGCAATTTTATAAGGGAAGATTAATCCCGCCAATTCTCCCCACCTAGTTTAAATGGCTGGCTGACCATGCGGATTCTTTCCATTATTCGTGCAGCTTTAATAGGCTCTTTTTCCCCACGTTGACTCGTTGTGAGATGATGTTCTAATTCATCATAATTAAAGTTGGATGTAAAGAATACGGGTAGCTTTTCCGCCATACGGTACTGTAGGATTGTGCCAAGCACTTCGTCCCGTGTCCATGTTGACATTGTTTCTGCCCCTATATCATCGAGCATCAAGACAGGAGCTCGCTTCACAAATTCCACTTTTTCGTCCAATGTTTGGTTTTGAATAGACTGCTTCATCTCACGCAGGAATTCCGGCACATAGACGACAACAGTCTGTACACGTCGAGTGGCTAATTCATTCGCCAACGCACCTAAAATGAAGGATTTACCAATACCGAAATTACCGAATAGATAGAATCCCCTTTCAGGAACCTTACCGGCAGAATCGATTTGATTCAAGAAATCTTTAGCAGCCCGCATCACGACCACGCGACTATCCTCTGACAGGAAATTCACATCAGCTAGACGTGCTTCCATCACTTCTTTAGGCATGTACATACTATTCACCATTCTCGAGATGTTTTTACGTTCATCTTCCAACTGTTTAGTAGGACAGACTACGTAATCAATATCAATTAGGCGCTGTGCTATGACTAGTTTCGGCTCAAAGCCTTTCATGACATTAATACACCCTTCGAGATTCGGACAGCGCTCACAAGCGTGGGATGCTGTTGTGAATTCATATAATTTCCCTAGGCTGCGATTGACCACTTCTGTATTGACTTCATCAGAATGATCGTTAATAAATTGTTGTACAGACGGATCTTCCATAACTTCCGTTTTAAGCTCGTCGTATTTTTGAGCTAATGAAGGAGCATTCACTACGCGTTTCATCGCATCCCCAATTCGTTCCATATTACTTCACCTCTGATTCTTGAATCCCCAATTCTTTCAATAACTTCTGGCGTTCTTCCTCCACATTGAAGTCATCAGGTTTTTCGGATTTCTTACTCTTTTTATCACGCTTTGAAAACCATTCGGGAACTTTTTCTTCTCTTGTTGGCTTTCGATTTCTAGGCGTCGACTGCTTTCCTTCTTTAAGCCATTTCATATATTGATCATGTTCTTCTCGTGATAGCTTCAAAGCGGTTTTCGCATCGTTTACTTGTTTATTCGCCCAATGAGAAGCGATTCGTTCCACAAAACTGCTCGTAATTTTGCCATCATTACGTAGCATTACATATTGTAGCAAAACATTGACGACACCCACTGGGAATTTATGCAGATTGATTAACCGCTCTGCAAGTTGAATGTCTACAAGGAATGGTTCTTTTTTGCTGACTTTGCGTAACATCTCTTTCGGTGGTGTATGTTCCAAATAGAATAGCAATTCTTCGTCACGACTCATATTCTCTTTTGGCACTTCATCGACTACCGGCTGTGTAAACACCGACTGTAATTTAGGTGGTTGTTTTGACGTATTCATCTTATAAAACTCCGCAGCCGCCTTACGAACTTTTTCTTCTGTCAGCTGATGATTTTCATCCATTGCAATCATCACGACCTTTTGCATATCAAGCGGACTGAGTGAATACAAGAAAGCTAGCATCGCAATCATTTCCTGAGAAATAGTTCGTAACGAAGCTTTAGGGATCATTTGTTCTGAAAGACCGTTATAAAATAAATCAAAATTAAAATTTGCTACATAAAACGGTATGCCTGGAGGTTCACTCTTTCCTTGAAATTGCATTCCTGCAGTCAATTCCATCGCTTGATCGCCTCTTGCTGGTTTATAGACATCTAAAAATGTCCGTGATATATCTTGATACTCCTCTTTCGCTATAGGCTCCTCTAAAAACCGGCCACGCAACTGACGATAGGGTTGCTCTCCGATTTTACTGAATAAAAATGTAGATAGGAGCGGATCACTGAAAAAAGAAGGTGCATCGAGAGGCGGTAATAATTCGTAAAGGAAAGACCGCTTATCTATTTCTTGTTTCTTCTTATACGTACGCAATAACCCAATAGCTTCCAATGAAATCCTCGCTTCAAAAATGGCTTGAAGTGGGAAAGAAGACATATTCATTAAATAATAGTGGGTATGTTCTTGTGGTTCTCTGCTCTCCGCATCTGTCCAAAGTGTCATAAACAAACTGACCGCTTCAGGACCGATAAGTGGCTGGTAAAATAGCGTGAGCATCTGTCGGTCATACGCAGAGAACGGATGTGCTAATTTCACTTCGAAGGAATCGACAGGCTGCAACTCTGTATAAAGCATTTTAACAATCGCCTCCCCTTCTAGATCAACATCTTACTCTTGTTCATCTTTCCTGTTTTGCAATTGTTGCAACTCGTCAATAAAGACTGTGATGTCTTTGTAATGTCGGTAGACAGACGCGAATCGTACATACGCCACTTCATCGACATCCACTAGTCGTTCCATCACCATTTCTCCTACTTGTTCAGAATCTATTTCGACATTTCCTGAGCTTCTTAGTTCTTTTTCGATAGAACTGACAATATCTTTTAATTGTTCAATCGGAACCGCACGTTTTTCACACGCGCGAATTAATCCTCTTAGCAATTTTTCACTGCTAAACTCTTCCCGTGTCTTATCTTTCTTTACGACAACTAGCGGAGAATGCTCTACTTTTTCAAATGTCGTGAAACGAAAACTACATTTTTCGCATTCACGTCTTCGTCGAATGGAGCGGTTTTCTTCCGCTGGCCGCGAATCAATTACACGTGTTCCGTTATAGTGACAAGCTGGACATAACATAGTTAGTTCCTCCGCATTTTCATTAGTACTTTTCATTATAACAGAAACTATCCAGACAACAACAAACGGACATACAAAAGCACTTCATCCCGTAAGATGAAGTGCTGATTCATTCATTAAGAAGTTACTTTGTCATTTAATGCAGCAGCGACTTTTTTCGCCAATTGCACAACACGTGCTGAATAACCCCACTCATTATCATACCAAGCAAGCACTTTGATTTTACGATCGCCCATGACCATGGTAGAAAGTCCATCAAGTGTTGCAGATTCTGTAGTCGTATTGAAGTCAATCGATACAAGAGGTTCTGTAGTAAAGCGAAGAATGCCTTTCATCGGGCCTTCTGCTGCTTTACGGAACGCGTTGTTCACTTCTTCAACCGTCACATCTTTTTCAACGTCCACTACCAAGTCCACAAGGGAAACATTCGGTGTCGGGATGCGTAATGCCAAACCATGAATCTTCCCTTCAAGCTCAGGGAGTACAAGAGACAACGCTTTTGCAGCACCTGTTGAAGTAGGAATGATGGACTCTCCACAAGAACGCGCGCGGCGCAAATCTTTATGAGGGTTGTCCAGGTTCTTCTGATCATTCGTATATGCGTGTACAGTTGTCATTAAGCCGTTTACAATACCGAATTCATCATTCAATACTTTGGCAACGGGAGCTAGACAGTTGGTTGTACAACTAGCATTAGAAATTACACTATGTTTGTTCACATCTAATTTGTCGTCATTCACTCCGATTACAACGGTTACGTCTTCATTTTTACCTGGAGCTGTTAAAATTACTTTCTTTGCTCCGGATTCCAAGTGAAGTGCTGCTTTGTCACGAGAGTTGAATACACCTGTTGATTCTATAACGATATCTACGCCAAGTTCTTTCCAAGGCAATTTCGAAGGGTCACGCTCAGTAATTAATTGTACACGTTTGCCGTTAACAATGATCGCGTTTTCTTCCGCTACGATTTCACCATCGAACACTCCATGTGTGGAGTCGTATTTCAAGAGATGTGCAATCGTTTCAGCTGGATATGTCGCATTGACAGCTACTAGATTAACATCGTCTTCCTTGATAATCTGGCGGAATACCATCCGTCCAATACGGCCGAGTCCGTTAATTGCAATTTTTGTAGTCATTAAAGGGATCCTCCTGCATGTATGTTATACTTTATATCCTTAATCGTTCATTAGTATAACACATTTTATCATTATGCCAACACTATTACACATTAAATTTACAAATTAATTCTCCACGCTCATGATCTCGGTACAGCTTGCCAGTTTTCAAGGATTGTATCTAGCTGCTTTTCGGTTTCTTCCACTGTATCATTATTGTGAATAACCGCATCAGCGCCTTGTTCTTTGATGTCCATATCCAGTTGCGATGCAATTCTGACATCTGCTTCTGCTTCCGTTAATTCATTGCGTGCCATTAGTCTCTGCTTTTGAATTTCCTTTGTAACAGAAACCACGACAATCCTCTCCACATAGTCCTGAAGCTTACTTTCAAACAGTAAAGGGATGTCCATGATGACCGTTTCATAGCCTTGCGTTAAATACTCTTCTTTCTGACTGACCATTCGCCCTCTGATTGCAGGATGCATCAATTCATTTAACTGTTGTCGCTTCACTTCATCGCCAAAAATAACCGCACCAAGCTGTTCGCGATTGAGTGTGCCATCTTCCCGTAATACCTCTTGACCGAATGTCTGCTCTATTTTATCAAGCAATGGACTGCCTGGCTCCACCACTTCCCTCGCGATTACATCCGCATCGACAATAGGGTAACCTTTTTCACGCAACATATTGGCTACAGTACTTTTCCCGCTCGCTATACTTCCTGTTAATCCGATAATCACGTTCATCCCTCCTTATTTTTGGCAAGCTGGACAATAGACAGACGTTCTGCCTGCAATCTGCTTACTCTTAGTCGGTGTGTCACATGATAAACATGTTTTTTTACCGTACATATGCAGTCGATCTTGCATCGTGCCCGCGTTGCCGTTAACTGAACGATAGTCGGATATTGTACTGCCACCCGCATCGATACTTTCTTGCAAAACACGTACAATTTCTTCAAACAATAAAACTTTGCGCTTCTTGCTGATCCGCTCCGCTGAGCGCCCCGGATGAATCTTCATATGAAACAGCGCTTCTGTAGCATAAATATTGCCGCATCCCGAAATTACTTTGCCATCCATGATGACTTCTTTGATCGGTTTTCTTTTATACTTCGGAGTTTCTGCCATCGATAAAAAATGTTGTAGTGCTTCATCAGAAAAAGGTTCTGGTGCCATCTCTAACAAAGGAGGAAAATCTTCTTCAGATTGCAAAAGACGCATTTCGCCGAATCTTCGTATATCCGAGTAGACTAGTAATCCGCCATCTTCCATTTCTAAAAAGACATGCGCATGCTTGCGGAATTTCTCTTCTGTAATTTCGTCAGGAGAATCTACGACAAACCAAGCGCCCGTCATGCCAAGATGGCTGACGAGCAAGTATGGTTGATTTTCTTTCAATAAATGAAAATAAATATATTTACTGCGACGCACAATTTTCTCGACTTGCATGTTCTCCATGCCGTGAAGAAAGTCGTCTACAGATTTCCCTTTAATAATCGTTTCTTTTCCAGCTGTTTTAGAAATGACGACGGTATCCGATACAGATAGTTGCTTCACCGTACGCCCTTCCACGAGTGGCGCAAGGTCTCGCACCACTCCTTCTACTTCCGGTAATTCTGGCATGTATATTCACTCACTTCGTTTCGTACCAAGACTTGCCATAATTCCAATCGACTTTCAACGGAACGTCGAGTTGAATCGTTTGTTCCATGACTTCCGGTACGATTTCTTTTAGTTTCTCCAACTCTTCCATAGGCGCCTCAAAGATCAACTCATCATGCACTTGTAGTAGCATACGTGCTTGCATATTTTCTTTTTCAAGTCTGGCATCCATATCGATCATTGCTTGCTTTATGATGTCTGCCGCCGTTCCTTGGATCGGTGTATTCATCGCTGTACGCTCTGCGAAGCCTCGCAAGTTGAAATTCGAACTCGTAATATCCGGCAAATACCGTCTACGTTTCAATAGTGTCGTCACATAGCCTTTTTGCTTAGCGTCAATAATACTGTCATCCATATACTGTTTGACGCCTGGGAAACTCGCTAAATACGTATCGATAAATTCCCCTGCTTCTTTACGAGTAATATTTAAACTTTGTGATAATCCATAATCACTGATGCCATAGACGATACCAAAGTTGACCGCTTTTGCAGCGCGACGCATATTGCTATCGACTTCTTCTTGCTTCACACCAAACACATCCATGGCGGTTTTCGTATGAATATCCGCACCTTGACGGAATGCTTCAATCAATTTTTCATCTTGCGAAATATGTGCCAGTACACGCAATTCAATTTGTGAATAGTCGGCCGCAAACATAATCCATTCTGTTTCAGATGGAATGAATGCTGCACGTATTTTGCGTCCTTCTTCCAAACGGATCGGGATATTTTGCAAGTTTGGATTGATCGAGCTCAATCTTCCCGTCTGTGTTAAGGCTTGCTGGAAACGTGTATGGATTTTTCCGTCTTCATGAATTTCTTTCGTTAGTCCTTCAATATATGTGGAATTTAATTTGCCGAGCTGTCTGTATAGTAAAATGTGTTGAATGATTTCATGTTCGCTTTCGAGCTTCTCTAACACATCCGCAGCTGTCGAGTAACCCGTCTTCGTTTTCTTAATAGGAGTTAATCCGATTTTCTCAAATAAAATGACGCCGAGTTGTTTAGGCGAATTAATATTGAATTTCTCGCCAGCCATTTCATAGATCGTCTTTTCGATGACTGCCAGACGTTCCGATAACTGCTCGCCTATCGTTTTCAGCACATCTACGTCCGTTTTCACACCGGTTACTTCCATTTTTCCGAGAATCTTTGCTAACGGTAATTCTAGGTCATGGAACAGGTCTTGCTGTTCATTTTCCTCCAACTGTTTCGAGACTACAGGATACAACTCCCATACCGCATGTGCTTTTCTCGCTGTATGATTAGCCAGTTGTTCAGGTGCTGGTACAGTCCGTTTAGCTCCTTTGCCATAGACCGCTTCATCACTTTCTACCCCATGGTAGCCAAATGAACGAGCAATTTCTGAGACTTCATTTGTTGAGAATGAAGGATTGACGATGTACGCCGCCAGCATAAGATCGAATTCTGCACCATTTAGCTCCATGCCAAGTCGTGCAATCGCTGCATAGGCTGATTTAGAATCTGAAACATATTTACGCGTTGCATGGTCTGCAATCCAGTTTTTAAAGAGGTCAGACGATGTAGCTAATTCCGTAGAAATGAAATACGTATCTGTTTCATTCGACAGACCTATACCTAAAATATCTTGAGATAAATAATTATCTCCATCGATTTCGACATGCACAGACATCGTATCCGTCAACATCTCGGAAGTAATTTCCTCCACTGTGTGAACAGCGATTTCTTCTAGTGGTTGAACTTCGACAGATACATCCATCTTTTCAAGCAATGATTTAAATTGTAATTCTTTATATAGTTGTATAACTTCTTCTTCGTTACGTCCAACAAAGTCCAAATCATTCAATGACACCGTAATCGGTGCGTGAACTTCAATTGTTGCAAGTTCTTTACTCATGAACGCTTGGTCTTTATTGTTCACGAGATTTTCTTTCATTTTCTTTGCTGTGATTTGATCGATCGATTCATAGACAGCTTCTACTGAACCATATTCCTTCAATAATTTCAGTGCTGTTTTTTCACCAATTCCAGGTACACCTGGGATATTATCGGATGCATCGCCCATCAAACCTTTCATGTCGATGATCTGCAATGGTGCAATACCATATTTCTCTTCGATGTGTGCTGGTGTGTATTTTTCAAGATCGGTAATGCCTTTTCTAGTAATACATACGGTCGTCTGATCATTCGCAAGTTGTGTTAAATCTTTATCTCCCGAAATGATGACGACTTCTGCTTCCGCATCACTGCACTCTCTGCTCAACGTCCCGATAATATCATCAGCTTCATATAAATCGAGCTCATATTGCGTAATGCCGAATGCTTCAATTAGTTTACGAATATACGGGAACTGCTCCGATAGCTCTGGTGGAGTTTTTTGACGTCCGCCTTTGTATTCTGTATACGTACTGTGGCGGAAAGTTGTTTTGCCTGCATCCCAAGCTACGATCACATGCGTCGGTTTTTCATTCGCTAAGATGGTCTCTAACATCATAGTAAAACCATATACCGCGTTTGTATGAACACCTTTTTCATTCGTTAATAAAGGTAAAGCGAAAAATGCACGATAGGCTAAGCTGTTACCATCCAATAAGACGACTTTCTTTTTCGTCAAAATTCATCCCACTCCTTCATGTTCGTCACTATAAAAAAACGTCATTTTCATCTAGTTTACCACGTTTGGCAACTCGAATGAAAATGACGCACTTATGATTACTCGATATTGCCGGTTAATAGCTTGGCATATGGAGAATCTGCTGGAAGGATGATCATCGTTTCGTCATCCACGACTTTCGTATAAGACTGAAGTGTTCTATACAGTTTGTAGAATTCAGGATCTTTTGCATACGCATTATTATAGATTTTTGCAGCTTCCGCTTCACCTTGTGCAGTGACAATCGCTGCTTCTTTTTTCGCTTTTGCTAACATTTCCTGCACTTCACGATCTGTTTCCGCTTCAATTTTCTGCTTTTCTGCATCCCCTTCTGACAGGTATGATTGCGCAGTCGAATCACGTTCTGAAATCATCCGTGTGTAGATAGATTGTTCGTTTTCTTCAGGTAAATCAATACGCTTCATACGGACATCCACTACTTTAATTCCATAATTTCCGTCGTCCAAGAACTTATTTACTTTGGCCGTGACATCATCATTCAAGCTTCCGCGAGAAGAATCTTCGTCATTGACGACATTGACATAATCAAGACGTCCCATTTCATTACGGACAACAGAATAAATAAATTCTTCCATTCTCGCTTCCGCATTGACGATATTACGTGCGTTCGAAATCATTTTCGCAGGATCAGTAATATGCCATATTGCATAGTTGTCAATGATGATCCGCTTCTTATCTTTTGTATTGATTTCAGCTTCTGACACATTAGAAGTCATTCGGTTTTTCGGCAATGTACTTACACTTTGAATGAATGGTATTTTCATATTGATACCAGGTTTTTCGATAATCCGTGTGATCTCACCAAACTGACGAACGACACGATACTCATTCTCTTTTACGATAAATAAGTTAGATAACAGAATAACGAGAATCGCAAAAACTACTGTTAGCGAGATAATGAGTTTCGTATACTTTTTCATATCAAACGCTTTTTTCGGTCGCATCTGTGTAACTTTAGGATCTGATTCCGGTCCTGGCTTCTGCGCACTTCTTTTTTGATCAGTTTCCCCCATTTTCTTGAGGGCCTCTTCTATCTTCTTGAAAGGGTTTTGTTCGTTACTCATGAAGCTTTCCCTCCTTTTTCAGCTGACTTATCCTTTTCTTCCGTTACAGGCGGCTGATCTTTTTGCAATTGTTGGAGTGGTAAATACTTCATCGTTTCTCCGCTATCGTTCATGATGTAAAGGTTCGCTTTAGGTAAAACTTGTTCTAGCGTCTCAATGATCAAACGCTCGCGAGTGATATCTTTACTTTTTGCGTATTCATTATATAAATCGCTGAATACCGCCACGTCACCACGTGCTTGTTCTATACGTGCCGTCTTTTTCCCTTGTGCTTGGGATTTGATCGCGTCACGTTCACCGATTGCTTCTTTCGTTCTCTGGTTCTCATATTTTTTCGCTTCGTTAATCTTCGTGTTTTTCGTTTCACGTGCATCCGTTACAGCGGTAAATGCTGCACGTACTTCTGCGTTCGGTAATTCAACGTCTTGTAGCTTTACGCCTTGTACCGCGACACCGATATCATATTTCTCTACTAAACTAGTCAATAAATCACGTGTCTTCGCTTCGATTTCGGCTTTTCCATCCGTTAAAGCCGCATCGATTGTGGAACTACCGATGACAGAACGAATAGATGCAGATGCCGCATCCCTTAAGATCTCAATAGGATCTTCCGCATTAAATAAATACTTCTTTGGATCGACAATACGCCACTGCACTGTCAAATCGGTCAGAACGATGTATTCATCCCCCGTAATCATCTTCGTTTCCTTATCTACGATTTCCCCCGACTTGTCTTGCTTGTAACCGAAATGGATACTATACGTTTCCTTCGATAAAATTTCTGTCTTCTGAATCGGCCAAGGTAATTTAAAATGTAGACCTGAGTCCGTCACAGGTGCGCCAGCTTGCCCGAACGAAATGACGACAGCTTGTTCAGATTCGTCTACTGTGTACCACGTGGTAAAGACGATCAATAAAAGTACTAATCCGGTGATAAACAAACCGAGTGTCACCAGGATTCTTTTTGTGCTCATATCTGTTCCCCCTTTTCTATGTATGACTACTGTACGGAACAGTAGTCTAGTAAGTTTCAATTTCTTTACTACATTTATTCATGTGTAGGTAACTGAATACGGAAAACCGTGCCAACACCCACTTCACTGTCCACTGTGACGGTGCCATGATGCGCTTCAGCAATGTGTTTCACAATCGCAAGACCTAATCCTGTGCCGCCTGACTCCCTGCTTCTAGCACGATCTACGCGGTAAAAACGTTCAAAGAGACGCGGTAGCTCTGAAGACATAATACCAATCCCTTGGTCACGAACCGTAATTTCTACGTACTCTTCAATTTCTTCTACAGAAACCGTCACAACCGTTTCTTCTTGCGAGTAGGCAATGGCATTATTCAATAAGTTCACCATCACTTGCACTAAACGATCATGATCTGCAGGTATGATTAGTTGTCCTGGCATTTGCAAATCGATTCGCATATCTTTTTCCTGAACTCTTGCTTGAACGATTTTGATGGACTGTTCGACTACTTCCACCACATCAACCGGTGTTCGTATAATTTCAAAACTTCCACGTTCCATACTGGACAAGCGCAATAAATCTTCAATCAATAATTGCAGACGATTACTTTCTTTATACATAATCTCCAGGAATTCACGTTTCATCACAGGATCTTCCACCGCGCCATCTAGCAACATTTCTGAAAAACCTTTAATTGACGTCACAGGTGTTTTTAATTCATGAGACACATTCGCCACGAAATCCTTCCGTATTTGTTCAAGACGAACCAATTCTGTAATGTCGTGCATAATGATAACGATTCCAAGCCAGTTACCGTTTTCACCTATTACAGGAGCACCGTACACTTCTAAATGACAAATACCTTCTGGAAGTAATACTTCAGATTGGAATGTACGCACTTCTTCAGTTAAAAATATCGTTTCAATTTCTTTTTCAATATCTGAAGGCAAACCGATATCTTTAAACGTTTTCCCCATCAACTCTTCTCCATTGCGATGGAATGTTTCTTCAAACACGCGGTTCACCAAGTTCACTGCACCTTGTCTTCCAAACATTAATAGACTGCTACCAATGCTGCTGACCAATGTTTTTAAACGCTCTTGTTCCATTGCGCGAAGTGAAGAGTTACCTTGTAATTTTTGTGCGACTTGATTAATGGAATTCGTTAGTTGATGATTGATTTCACTGTCTTCATTATGCGCACGCGCCAAATAATTCCCCTGTGCCAATTGATGCACAACACCTGTGAAGTGATCAATCGGCTTAACATACTGTTGAAGAATTTTTGCCATAACAAACATCATGACAACAAATACTAAAACTAGCGTAAACAGTAAGTAGACCCAATAGGTTTGTTGTATGGTCGCATCCACATTTTCTCCAAACAAATGAAAAAATTGTCCTAAGATAATTCCTAGCACAATTAGTAAAATAGATAAAATGACTGCAGATGCTGTTAAAATTCTTCTGTAATAGTACTTCATCTAGTTTTGCTCCCCGAACTTGTAACCGACGCCTCTCATCGTTTTAATATAGCGCGGCTTCCTCGTATTTTCTTCGATTTTATCGCGCAAATGACTCACGTGCACATCAACAATTCTTGAATCTCCTGCAAAATCGTAATTCCACACCGCTTGTAGCAACTGATCACGAGAAAACACTCGATTCGGATGCTTCATGAAATAAACAAGCAACTCAAATTCTTTCGGTGTAAATTCTAATGGTTTCTCGTCTAAATAGACTTCTAAGCGCTCAGGATACACTGTCAACTGCCCAGCAACCAATTTCTTTTCCTTCATATGGTTGCGCTCACCTGTACGCCTAAGAACCGCACGAACTCTTGCCGCCACTTCACGTGGACTAAAAGGCTTGGTCATATAATCATCGGCACCCATTTCTAGGCCAACGATTTTATCCATCTCTTCTCCTTTAGCAGTCAACATGATAATAGGCGTTTCAATATCCTCTTTTCTCAGCATACGGCAGACTTCTAATCCGTCTATTTTGGGCAACATTAAATCCAGGATAATCAAATCAGGCTGTTCATCTAAAACTTTCTCCACGGCTTCTTCTCCATCATTTGCGAGTACTGTTTTATAGTCCGCTTGTTGCAATGTGAATTCAAGCAGTTTTTGTATAGACAGTTCATCTTCCACAATCAAAATCTTTTGTTGTTTAATTCCCATCCGCGGCTTCCTTTGTTTGTGCAAGTTTAACAGGTAACTTTTGCGGGGCGATAACTACTACTTCCCCACTCATAATTCGTTCTCCTTCTTGATCCGTGGCGTCTACTTGGATGGTTACTTGGTTCGACTGAATTTCAAGCTTCGTCACTTCCAGAACGAATTCAACAATTGAGTAATGATAGACAGGTTTAGGAAAATGCAGTTGCTGATTAATTATGTGCGCGCCTGGTCCAGGCATATGTTTTGAAATAGCTGCTGTCACGATCCCCGTCAACATGATGGGCGGAACAATGGGCTGTCCATATATCGTCTCCGCTGCGTAATCATGTTGTAGATAAAGCGGATTGGCATCATTCGTCAATCCAAGGTACAGCATTAAGTCTTTATCTTCAATTTTCTCGGTCAAGTGCAGCCTCTCGCCGATTTCTAATTCTGTAATATCTTTTCCTATCAATTTCCGTCTACTTTTCAACAAATAAACCCCTCCTATATTTCTACAGTCATCAATGAAAAAGCTGAAAATTACTTCAATAATTAAATTATAACAATCCGTGCATGAAAAATCGAGCTAACAAGAAAAAAGATCGGACGGCTAGATAGCTGTCCGATCTTTCACCTATAATTTTACGCTAGAACACTCATTACTGTACGTACAGAGTCAGCGGACTTTTGAAGCCCCATTTTCTCATCGTCCGTTAATTCGAGCTCTATAATTCTTTCGATACCGCCAGCACCTAAAACCGTCGGCACTCCTAAATAAATCCCGTTCATACCGTATTCGCCTTCTAAGAACGCAATAGATGGTAATACACGTTTTTGGTCTTTCAAAATAGCTTCTGTCATTTCAACCAATGCAGCAGCTGGCGCATAATATGCAGATCCATTGCCTAGCAGATTGACGATTTCAGCTCCGCCTTTACGTGTACGTTCTACAATTTCTTCTAGACGACCAGCAGAGATCAAGTTTTCTAAAGGTACACCGCCAGCAGTCGAGTAACGCACTAGAGGCACCATATCATCTCCATGACCACCCAGAACGAATCCTGTTACATCTTTCACTGATAGATTCAATTCTTGTGCGACAAACGTCCGGAAACGGGCTGTATCCAGTACACCTGACTGACCGATAACACGTTCTTTAGGGAATCCGGATGCTTTGTATACCGTATACGTCATGGCGTCCACTGGATTTGTCAGAACGATAATCTTCGTATCAGGAGAATACTTTATAATTTCAGCTGTTACGGATTTCATTACTTTTTGATTTGTCTGTACTAAGTCGTCGCGGCTCATTCCAGGTTTACGCGCAATCCCCGCGGTAATGACAACTACATCAGAATCTTTTGTATCCTCGTAATTGGATGTACCGATGATGTTGGCATCAAACCCTTGAACCGGACCAGCTTCCAACATGTCTAACGCTTTGCCCTTCGTCGGATTTTCCATAGGTGGAATATCTACGATGACGACATCACATAATTCTTTTTGAGCTAAAAGGAATGCAGTTGTTGCTCCAGTAAAACCAGATCCGATAACCGATACTTTTTTACGCTTCAATGACATGCAAAACTCTCCTTTTTCAGAACAAATTAGTAGAAAAGAGGGGGATTCTCATCCCCCTCTTTCGTTAATGCTTATAGGTTTTTGATTAGTGCATCTGCGAATCCAGAAGTGCTTACTTCTTCTGCATTGTCCATTAGACGTGCGAAGTCGTATGTCACTACTTTAGATGCGATAGACTTTTCGATAGAAGCAGTGATTAGATCAGCCGCTTCAGTCCAGCCAAGGTGTTGAAGCATCATAACGCCTGATAGCAATAGGGATGAAGGGTTAACTTTATCCAATCCTGCATACTTAGGTGCTGTACCATGAGTAGCTTCAAAGATAGCATGACCTGTTTCGTAGTTAATGTTCGCTCCCGGAGCAATTCCGATTCCGCCTACTTGTGCAGCAAGTGCATCAGAAATATAGTCTCCGTTCAAGTTCATTGTAGCTACTACGTCAAACTCTTTAGGACGTGTAAGGATTTGTTGCAAGAAGATATCAGCAATTGCATCTTTAACGATGATTTTGCCAGCTGCTTCTGCATCAGATTGTGCTTTGTTTGCAGCATCTGTTCCTTCAGCGTCTTTAATACGATCATATTGTCTCCATGTGAATACTTTGTCGCCGAATTCTTCTTCAGCTAACTCGTAAGCCCAGCTTGCGAATGCGCCTTCTGTGAACTTCATGATGTTACCTTTGTGGACAATTGTTAGAGACTTGCGTCCTTCTTCAATTGTATAGTTCAATGCAGAACGTACTAAACGCTTCGTACCGTCTTCTGAAATTGGTTTGATTCCAAGACCGGAAGTTTCAGGGAAACGAATATTTTTAACACCTAATTCAGTTTGAAGGAAGTTAACTAATTTTTTCGCTTCGTCAGAACCTTTTTGGTACTCGATCCCAGCATAGATATCTTCCGTGTTCTCACGGAAAATAACCATGTCACAATCCTCAGGACGTTTCACGGGTGAAGGTACTCCTTCGAAATAACGAACCGGACGCAAGCAAGTGTAAAGATCTAGTTCTTGACGTAGTGCTACGTTCAATGAACGGAATCCTCCACCGATCGGCGTAGTAAGTGGCCCTTTAATCGCAATTAGATATTCTTCAATTGTGTCTAGAGTTTCTTTTGGAAGCCAGTCACCAGTTTCGTTGAATGCCTTTTCTCCTGCAAGAACTTCTAACCAATTAATCTTCTTTTTTCCGTCATAAGCTTTTTCAACAGCTGCTTCGATTACGCGTGAAGCTGCATGCCAAATATCCGGACCTGTGCCATCGCCTATAATGAAAGGAATCGTTGCGTGATCTGGGACGTTTAAAACACCGTTAGTTACTGTAATCTTTCCATCATTAGCCATTATTGATATCCTCCTGAGTTCAAAATCAGTGGGCCGGTATACGAGATACCGCCCCACGAATTTACTTTTTTTTATCGTTCATTGATTGGAACATACTTCTGCATGCCTGGTCCAACGTACTCTGCACGTGGGCGGATCAAGCGGTTGTTTTCGTATTGTTCCAGGATATGAGCAATCCATCCTGAAAAACGAGAAACAGCAAAAATAGGTGTGAAAATATCATGATCGATGTCTAATGAATGATATACCGAAGCGGAGTAGAAATCAACATTTGGAGGCAATTTCTTTTCTCCAGTGACAATTGCTTCGATTTGTTCAGACATATTGTACCACTTTTCTTCACCGCGAAGAGTAGTCAATCGCTTAGACATTTCACGTAAGTGCTTCGCACGTGGATCACCTTGACGGTATACACGGTGTCCGAAGCCCATGATTTTTTCTTTGTTAGCTAACTTTTCACGAATATATGAATCGACCTTATCTTCATCGCCGATTTCCATTAGCATATTCATAACCGCTTCGTTTGCACCGCCGTGTAATGGGCCTTTTAGAGCGCCGATTGCTGCAGTAACACCAGAATACATATCAGATAGAGTAGCTACACATACGCGTGCTGTGAACGTAGATGCGTTCAATTCATGGTCTGCATGTAGTACAAGTGCTTTGTTGAATGCTTCTTCAGCAATATCAGCAGGCTCTTCCCCAGAAAGCATGTAAAGGAAGTTTGCCGCATAGCTTAAACCTTTTTTAGGTGCTACTGGCTCTTGTCCTTTTCTGATACGTGCAAATGCAGTAACTACAGTTGCAACTTTAGCTTGAAGCTTCACTGCTTTTTTGTAGTTTTCTTCTGGTGACATATCTTCCGCTTTTTCATCGTATAATCCTAGAAGCGAGATAGCTGTACGAAGTGCCGCCATTGGATGCACTTTGTCGATTGGGTACGTTTTGAAGTGATCAAGAACCCCTTGTGGAATTTCTGCGTTATCTTCTAACTGCTGTTTCAATTCAGCTAGTTCCTTTTCGTTTGGCAAACGTTTGTGCCAAAGTAGGTAAACTACTTCTTCAAAACTAGCATTTTCTGCTAAATCATCGATGCCGTATCCTACATATGTAAGAGTGTCATCGATAATGGAACTGATTTGAGTTTGTGCTGCCACGATACCTTCCAAACCTTTTGTTGCTGTCATGATATTCGCTCCTTCTTCCCAGTTTGGTCATCTCCCTGAAGCGGAGTGCAGAACGATGACCACCTGCTAATTATATTTTTATCTAAAACGCTTACAAAGTCCATTATAAGCAACTTAAACGGTTTTGTGAATGGTTAAGATGTTTTTTATTTATTATTACTCGAAAGGAATGGACAAATCCGCATGATATCCTTTGACTCCAAGCGCTTCCAAACCTATGCCCGTCAATGGTTACCAGCTATATTAATCGTGATTTTCCTTATCGTGATCCCACCTGTAGGATTTGCGATAGTTTTCGCTTTCTTCACTGCTCCGCTCATGAATTCCTTAATTGCTCTTACAAAACTGCCGGCTTTTTTAGCTGCTTTACTCATAATGGGGGTGCTTACTTCTTTAGTATACACCTTCCTATTCCTATCAATCAATGGATTGATTTCTGTCATTTGGACAATGGAAGATCAATTAGGTGTAATTATCGAAATGATGGATAGTAAAGGCTGGAATTTACACGCGGCCGCAGAACAATTTATTCAAGTCAGTCATGAAGCGATGGAAGGGATTATTAGTTTACTACAAAAAACGTTCCAGCAGATCTTTAGTACATTTTTATTTATTATCGCGTATTTCTTCGCTTTACGTGAAAGTGCTACCAATCGCTTTTGGTTTTTAGTATACTTCCCTAAAAACTTCAGACAGGTAGCACGCAGGATTTTTGATAGGTCAAGCCATTTGATGGGACATTTCTTTTCTGTTCAGATTCGACTATTTTTCATGACGTTTATTCTAATGGCAGCCGGTTTTTGGTTGCTTGATTTCGAGTCTTTCTTAACCAAAGCGTTTTTAATTTCATTAGTCGATAGTATTCCGTTCCTTGGCATCGGTCTGGTGTTTTTACCGATGATTGCCTTTTCCTTCTATATTGATGACATGCAATCGGCAATTGGCTTATTAGTTTTGTACATCATTTTACTAGTGTGCAGGCAGATGATTGAATCCATTCTGTGGGCACATGCGTTTAAATTACGTACCGTACATTCCTTTGTTATTACCGCTTGCGCTGTCTATTTATTCGGTTTGTATGGCATTATGTTTTTACCATTCTTCCTATTTATCGCGTTGAAAGTCAAAGAAAATCCTACATTTACATAACTCGGATTTGACCATTACGGATTTTATTGTAAATCCACTTGACGATAAATGGGTACAATAGTTTACGCGGACCGCTGAACAATAATAATAATCCTACTATGTCAGTGATAAAACCAGGCATGAGTAATAATAAACCACCTAGTAAAATACAGACGCTATCCACTAATGCTTTACCAGGAGTTTCTCTATTGGCCATACGGTACTGTAAATCACGCCATGCACGAAGTCCTTGTTTCTTCGCAAGATAAGCGCCACCAATTCCTGTTGCGATAATAATCAAAATTGTAGGCATGATACCGAGTGTTTTACCTGAAACCATTAATACAGCCAGTTCCGCAGTCGGTACAATAATAAATAATGCTGCTAACCACTTCATATAGTAACCTCCAAAAAAGACCGCTATCTCTTAATGAGAAGCGGTCTGTATGTTTTTACAATACTTTTGCGTGACCGTTGTAGATTACGCCACTCGCTGCGTCCATTGTAATGTCACTGCCATTTTTAATAACAGATGTAATATTTTCAGCACCGACGATCACAGGTATACCAAGGCTCAAACCAACCACTGCTGCGTGACTAGTCAGTCCGCCTGTTTCAGTAATGATCCCTGCACATCGCTCAAGCGCTGCAAACATATCACGGTCTGTAGAATGCGTAACCATGATGTCGCCTTCTTTAATTTGTGTCAATGCTTCTTGTGAATTCTTGATGATTTTCGCTTTACCAAAGGCAATGTTTTTGCCGATGCCTTGTCCACGACCGATTAAATCACCGATTACATGTAATTTCATCAAGTTCGTTGTACCTGCTTTACCAACCGGTACACCCGCCGTAATGATGACTACATCACCGTGCGTTACGTATTGATGTTTGACACTTTCTTCGACGGATTCTTGAAGAATTCCATCGATGTCGAGTGCTTTCTTCCCAACAATCGGATACACTCCCCAAACAAGTGTCAGCTTGTTAGAAATTACTTCAGAACGAGTAACCGCAATAATTGGAACACCTGGACGGTATTTCGCGATCATCGTAGCAGTTTGACCACTTTCAGTTGGGGCTAAAATCGCCTTGACGTTCAAGTTTAGGGCTGTATAAGCAGCTGCTTGTCCAATTGCCTCTGTCAGATTCCCTTCTTTTTCTCTCGTTCTTGTGGAAACGACAGAATGGAAGTCCATGGATTCTTCAGTAGATAAAGCAATTTTACACATCACTTTTACAGATTCAACCGGGTACATTCCTGCAGCCGTTTCACCTGAAAGCATGACAGCATCTGAACCGTCTAAAATCGCGTTGGCTACATCGCTTGCCTCTGCACGTGTAGGGCGTGGGTTTCTTTGCATAGAATCCAACATTTGAGTTGCTGTGATAACCGGCTTACCGTATTGGTTACATTTACGAATCATCGTTTTTTGTACCAAAGGCACTTCTTCAGCTGGGATTTCTACTCCTAAATCTCCACGAGCAACCATCAGACCGTCAGATAATTGAAGGATTTCATCTAGATTGTCGACACCTTCTTGATTTTCAATCTTCGGCACGATATGGATATGTCCACCATCATTATTTTCAAGTAGTTCACGGATTTGAATGACGTCAGATGCACGACGTACAAATGAAGCCGCGATAAAATCAACGCCTTGTTCAATACCAAACAAAATATCTTCTTTGTCTTTATCCGTAATTCCTGGTAATTGAACAGAAACATTTGGAACGTTGACACCTTTGTTATCTTTTAAAGGACCTGCGTTGATCACTTTTGTGTGGATCAACCCTTTATCCGTATCTTTACCTGTTACTTCAAGTTCGATTAATCCGTCATCTAAAAGGACAAATGAACCACGGTCAACATCATGAATTAACTTTTCGTAGGTAACAGAAAAAGTTTCAGCAGTACCAAGCACTTCTTGCATTGCGATATCTACTGCTTGTCCTCGTACCAATTCGATTTGGCCGTCTTTCATTTTGTGCGTCCGAATTTCAGGACCTTTTGTGTCGAGTAGAATGCCTACCACTTTTTCTTTTTCAGCTGCCGCTTTGCGGATTCTTTCAATACGTACTTTATGTTCTTCTTGAGTACCATGGGAGAAGTTTAGACGTGCTACGTTCATCCCTGCATCAATCAGCTCAAGTAGTCCTTCATATGATTCACTTGCCGGGCCGATTGTACACACAATTTTTGTCTTTCTCACTACTTATCGCTCCTCTGCGTCATGTCGACTCTGACTAATTAGATAGATAATGTTTCTGCCAAATCTAATAATGACAAGTCCAACTGTTCTCGTTTTATAAAGACTTCTTCTAAATTATAGTCTACCACTTTATGATTTCTCATACCAACAGCAGAACTTTTCTTTCCAGACAATAATGTTTCTACTGCTCTTGCCCCGTATTGACTGGCAATTACCCGGTCACGTGCAGATGGCGAGCCACCTCGCTGCATATGTCCTAAAATGGACACACGGGTTTCGACACCCGCTTCTTCCTTCAAAATAGCTGCTAGTTGTGTAGCAGACATCATCCCTTCAGCGAGTACGATAATACTATGTTTTTTACCACGACTCGTACTGCTCTTGAGGCGATCTACAATAGAGTTGACGTCAAACGGCTTCTCAGGCAGTATAATTGATTCCGCACCGCCACCAAGACCCGCCCACAACGCTAAATCACCCGCGTCACGCCCCATTACTTCAATAATAAATGAGCGCTCATGTGATGTCGCAGTATCCCGGATTTTATCGATGACTTCGACTACTGTATTCAATGCCGTATCAAAGCCGATCGTAAATTCCGTTCCGGTAATATCGTTATCAATTGTAGCAGGTACACAAGCACAAGGAACACCCAATTTAACTAACTCATTCGCTCCCTTGAATGACCCATCTCCACCAATAACAACTAACCCTTCAATAGCATGAAGTTTGATTTGCTCCATCGCTTTGGCACGACCTTCTTCCGTCATGAACTCCGGACATCTTGCAGATCGCAATATTGTTCCCCCACGCTGAATGATATCTCCAACAGAACCAAGTTGAAATTGCTCGATTCTTCCATCAATCAATCCTTGATAGCCATTAAACACACCCGAAACTTCTACCCCTTCAAAAAGGGCTTTCCTGACTACGGAACGAATGGCCGCATTCATTCCTGGCGCGTCGCCACCGCTTGTTAAGACCGCAATTTTTTTCATGTCGATCCCATCCTTTAATCATGACTTGTATGTACGAGCAAAAGACGCGGTTGCCCGCATCTTTTATTCCGAAAAGACGCCAATATTCCGGAATTTAGTATATCGATTATCAATCAATTCATCTGATGACAATTTGCATAACGTTTGCAATGAACTACGTAGTGTAGAACGAATCTCTAGCGACTGTTTGTTTGCATCGCGATGTGCTCCGCCAAGTACTTCCGGAATGATTTCATCAATAATATTCATTTCTTTCAAATCGGGTGCAGTGATCTTCATCGCTTCCGCCGCCTGTTTAGCAAGTGATGGATCCTTCCACAAAATAGACGCTGCTCCTTCAGGAGAAATTACAGAGTACGTGGAGTTTTCGAGCATATGGATATGGTTGGCTACACCTAGAGCCAATGCACCTCCACTACCTCCCTCTCCTATGACGATGGAGATTACAGGCACTTTCAAACCAGCCATTTCAACTAAATTACGAGCAATTGCCTCACTCTGGCCACGTTCCTCTGCTGCTTTACCAGGATACGCGCCTTTAGTATCAATGAAACAAATAATAGGACGATTGAATTTTTCTGCTTGCTTCATGAGGCGAAGCGCTTTGCGGTATCCTTCAGGATGCGGCATACCAAAGTTTCTTTTGACATTTTCTTTGGTGTCTTTTCCGCGCTGATGTCCTATGATTGTAATAGGTGTTTCTTCAAATGAAGCGATTCCGCCGATGATGGCTTCATCGTCTCCGAAGTTGCGATCTCCATGAAATTCGATAAAATCTTCGAACAACCGATTAATATAATCCATTGTCGTCGGTCGTTCAGGATGTCGTGCAACTTGTACACGATCCCAAGGCTCCATACTTTCATAGATATCCGTCTCCAACTTAGCTAGACGATTTTTCAAATTGACGATTTCAGATGAAAGATCTACATCATTGACTGCCGTATACTCTTCTAGTTCATTAATTTTTTCACGTAGTTTGACGATTGGTTCTTCAAATGCAAGTGTTTTACTCATACAAGTACGGCCCCCTTTTGCGCGTGAAGCTTCAAGATTTTACTCATCACTTCTGGCATTTCATTGCGATGGACGACCGCGTCTAATTGACCGTGATTCAATAAAAACTCTGCTGTTTGGAAATCTTCAGGCAGTTTTTCACGTACGGTTTGTTCAATTACACGACGTCCCGCAAACCCAATCAAAGCTTTTGGTTCCGCTAGGTTAATATCACCAACGGAGGCAAAGCTCGCCGATACGCCACCTGTGGTTGGGTAGGTCATGATGGAAATATACAATAAGCCTTTGTTAGCATGTCTTTCAAGAGCTACACTCACTTTAGCCATTTGCATTAGACTGATGACGCCTTCTTGCATACGGGCACCACCACTTGCTGAAAAGATCATCATAGGTATACCTAATTCAGTAGCTTTTTCTACAGCTCTCGTAATCTTTTCGCCAACAACTGAACCCATAGAACCCATACGGAAATGTGCATCCATGACTGCAACAGCGACTTGCGAACCTTGAATCTTTCCGACACCCGTCAGAACCGCTTCATTCAAACCTGTCGCTTTGGCATCCGCTTCTACTTTTTCTGTATACGAAGGGAAATCAAGTGGATTCTCTGTTTTCAAATGATCATCCATTGATTCAAAACTATTGTCGTCAAATAAATGATCAATTCGTTCTTGAGCCGTCATTTTATAATGATGTTGGCAAGATGGACAAACTTTATCATTCTTCAACAAGTCCTTCGTCAAAATTACGTGCTTACACTCCGGACATTTCGTCATGATTCCTTCTGGCACGTCTGCTTTACTCTTGGCAGAAGGCATTGTATGTTGGTCAACTTTTGGTTTCTTTTTAAATAATTCTTTAATACTCATTCCATTTCCCTTCTTTCTCCCTCAACTTGATTCATCCATTTTTCATAACAAATTAAGGCTTTTTCCGTATTACCTGCCATCATTTCATCCAGCAGTTCATGCACTATAGCTATTTCTTCAACAGCCTCAATGGCTACATCAAAAGAAACGCCGCTATATTGTTTCAATAAAAACCAAATTTTCAAGGACAGTCGATTTTCAGTAGCGACAATGGTTTCGCGCACCATATCTTCACGCAAAAACACTGACTCTTCATCTATCAACTTACTTTGCATACCAACCCAAACGGGAAGCATGCGGAATTCTTCATTTTCAGTGATCGTTGTGATTGCTGCTCGCTCATGGATCATCCTGGTTTCAACTACATCTTGGATGGACCGTGCTTGCTGCATAATAAACGTCGAGAGAACTTCTACTAACTGATGTTTTTTGAAATCGGATAGGAATGTTCCTTCGCCTCGCCTCGTCTCAATGAGACCTAGCAATTCCATACTTCGTAACGCCTCGCGTACCGCTGTTCTACTTACTTGCAGCTTTTCTGCCAGGTGACGTTCAGATGGTAACCTATCGCCATATTCGATTTTTTGTTCGCTAATCAGTGATTGTAGTTCTCCGATAATATCCAAAAAACGCTTGGATGATGATTGTGAATTTTGCATGAGGAGAACTCCTTTTTCATACCTTCAGCAGAGTGGTCTGACCACCCTGCATACAAGCATACAAAAAAGTCAGCACTACGTAAAGCAATATCGTAAAATTACAAGTGTTTTTATTTCGTCATTTTTCTCACTGACTGAACGCTCGCTTGCCGAAAAGTCGAAGCATGGTCCATCGTGACGCAGATTGCGTCATGACGGACCATGGAGGACTGTACTAGTATTTTCTTAATCATTTTTCATTCTCCTGAGAAACTAAGCGGCAATAACTGTTCTACTATGAGTTGAACGGATTGATTTCGGAAATCAATGCTTCCTGAAATTTGAACAAATGCTTCCTCTTTTAATTGGACGCTAATCTGTGCATATTGTTTCGGAAATACGGTACAGGAAATTTCTTCAGTCTCATCCTGTAACGTAAGAAACGCCATAGCCTCACCTTTTTTAGTACGAATTCGTCTGATTGACAAAATAATCCCCATACAGTCCACTTTGGTACCTTGACGCAAAGAAAATAGAGACGCAATGGCTGGTATTTGACTAGATGCATTCCGCTTCAATTGTTCTACAGGATGCTCAGACAAATAAAATCCTAATGTATCATGTTCAAAACCAAGCATAGTCATTTGATCCATTGTGCCACCCGGTGTATATTTCGGTTGCGAATTAAATTGAAACTGATCGCTTAATGCATCATCCCCTATGAAGAGCGCATGGGATTGAGCGGCATCTATGGAAGCAAGGAGCACTGAACGCCTTTCATTAAAATCGTCAAGCGCACCTGCTTTAATTAACGGGATGATCGCTTTTTCTGTAAAATGATCCGCTCCTAGTGAGAGGGCCATGTCAAACATAGAAGACCACCTCCCCTTTTCACGGGCAGTAGCCAATTGCTGGTAGAAGGCGAAATTGACACCTTTTATAGCACCTAAACCCAGACGAATCGCATGTCCTTCCACTGTATGTGAATAGCGGCTTTTCGTGACAGATGGGGGTAGTATCGGAATACCTTTTGCTTTCATTTCACGGATCACTTCCATCGTCTTATCTTTACTTCCTGTTAAAGAAGATAAAAACGCGGCGTAAAAATATGTCGGTTCATTGGCTTTAAAAAATGCCAAGCGATACGAAATCAGTGAATACGCCACAGCATGGCTTTTTGGAAATCCGTAATCTGCGAATTTAACGATCAAGTTATAGACGTTATTTGCCTTCACTTGATCAAATCCTTTTTTACGTGCTCCGGCAATAAAGTGCTGTCTTTCTTCCTCTAGCACTTGCTGATTCTTCTTACTAATGGCTCGTCTCAGAAGATCGGCTTCCGCCATAGTGAAGCCCGCAATATTCACCGCGATTTTCATAATCTGTTCTTGATAGATAATGATGCCGTACGTTTCAGCTAGAATAGGTTCGAGCTCCGGAATGTCATAAACAGTCGGCTCTTGTACATTTTTCCGACGGCTATACAGCGGAATAAACTCCATAGGGCCTGGACGATACAACGCATTGACTGAGTAAATATCTTTAAAGTTATCTGGCTGTATCGTTCGTAGGGCGCGACGCATGCCTGGTGATTCGAACTGGAAAATTCCTGTTGTATCTCCTGCTTTAAATAGTTTGTAGGTTGCTTGATCAGTGAGTGGGATCTGTTCGAAGTCAATAACCTGTTTTTTATTGTATTGAATCATGGCACGAATTCTATCGAGTAATGTTAAGTTTCGCAATCCAAGGAAGTCCATCTTCAATAAACCGACTTCTTCTACATCCTTCATCGCCCACTGCGTTAGGAAGACTTCATCCGATCCAATTTGCAATGGGACATAATGAACAAGCGGTTTCGCGGCAAGTACAACACCCGCAGCATGTGTGGATGCATTTCTCGGTAAATCTTCTAAACGTTCAGCGGCTTGTTGCCACATCTCTCTTCGCGGCTCTACTTGAATCCAGTCACGTAATTTCTTGGACTGCTTGATGGTTTCCTTAAATGACTGTCCACTATTCAATTCATTGGACATGAATCGAACTTCTTCAGGTGTGAAATCCAACACTCTGGCCACATTTCGAGCAACGGCTTTCGTTGAAAGTGTACCGAATGTGATGATCTGTGCGACATATTGTTTACCGTATGTATCTGCCACATAATTTACCACTTCTGTTCTGCGATGGTCGGCAAAATCGATATCGATATCGGGCATCGTCACTCGCTCCGGATTCAAGAAGCGTTCAAATAATAAGCCGTATTTAATGGGATCTACTTCTGTGATACCCAGTGCAAACGCGACTAAAGAGCCTGCTGAAGACCCTCGTCCCGGACCAACTAGGATTCCCTCTGTTTTCGCATAACGCACATAGTCTTCCACTATTAAGAAGTAATCTGTAAAGCCCATCTGTTCTATAATCGATAATTCATAGCGCAGCCGTTCTTCGTATTCTGGAGATAACGTCTGAAAGCGTTGTTGCAATCCTGTCCGGCAATTTTCTTCCAGCAAATCAATAGGTACTTTGCCATCTACTACAGGAAACTTCGGAAGTAAAAAATCTTCTTTCTGGATAGCTACGTCACAGGAATTCATAATGTTTTCCGTTGTTTGTAACCATTCTGGATAATCCGTGAACCAATCCGAAAGTTCTTGTTGTTCAGGCAAATACGCTTGTCGATAACGATTGGGTGGCTTTTTTGAATCATTCAATTTATAGCCTTTACGAATAGCTGTTGCGACTTCATACGCTTGAAAGTCTTCTTTGTAGAGAAAGCGTGTTTCCTGACAAGCCGCTATAGACAATTGACTTTCTTTACTCAATTGAATGATTGCCTCTTCGTCGGTGTGTGCCCCTCCACCCGGCCGGCTAATCCCGATAAATGTAGAAGCGCTAGAAACTTTCTCCATCAGCAACTGTAATACATGGAGGTTACGCGCGTTCGCCCATGAAGAATCCGTCATCGCACATATGATGATGCACCCTTCTCTATAGGCTTGAAGCCAGTTAAGCGGCAAGTTTTCTTCTTCACGTGTCGAAATGGCGCTGCTCATTTTCATTAGATTGGAAAAACCTATTTCATCTTGTGCATATATATATAAAAGCACTTCATGATCTTCGATTTCTAACATAACGGACAAACCAATTACCGGTCGGATACCGTATTTCACTAACATTTTACTAAATGATCGAACACCATATAATTTACTGTTGACGATCGCAGCAGAAGAAGCCCCTCTTTTTTGCAAAAGAGGAGCCAGTTCATCTAACTTTACAATTCCACGCAATAAGTCTGCGCCCGTTACGATTTGCGGATACATCAGGTTCATTTCAATCCCTCAGCTCTGCTTAATAGTTTCTGCAAAGTTCTTGCAGTTTGACGATAATTTCATCTACTTCTGTCCATGAGTATGCGGAAGCGCCTGAGGCTAATGGATGACCGCCACCATTATGCTGCATCGCTAACGTATTGATGACTGGACCTTTCGAACGTAGGCGGACACGGATTTGATTTTTCTCTTCAATAAAGATAATCCATGCACAAATTCCTTTCACATCTCCAAGTGACCCTACTAGTTGAGACGTCTCAGACACTGTGACATCGAACTGTTCCAAAATGTCTTGAGTTAATTTAATATACGCCGCACCATTTTCATCAATCGTAAAGTTTTGGTAGATATATCCTTGCAAATGCAAGATTTTACGATCCATCTCATACATTCCCGCGAATAATTTCGTGCGATCAAAAGGTTGCTTGATCAATGAGCTGGCAACTTCAAATGTTTTTTCCGTTGTGCTCGGGAACATAAAGCGGCCTGTATCTCCCACAATTCCTGCGAATAAAAAACGTGCCGCTTCCGGAGACATTTCCCAACCGAATGACGCTTGACCTTCTTCATACAGTGTATAGATCATTTCTGAACAAGAACTTGCATCTGTATTCACCCATCGCTCATCGCCATATGGATCTTCGTTCGGGTGATGATCGATTTTCAATAAAAATGAACCTTTGTTGTAAAATGATCCGTCAATGCGATCCGTGTTCGCTGTATCGGTGACGATGACGAGAGCTCCTTCGTAATCAGCTTCAGTCACTGTATTTGGTTCCCCTAAATAGCCTAATAATTCATCATGTGTTCCTGCTGCAAGTACTTGTTTTTGGGGATAGTTCTTTTCAATAAGTGCTTTCAACCCCATTTGTGATCCATATGCATCTGGATCCGGTCGGACGTGACGATGGATGATGATTTTTTCGTATTTTTCAATTGTGTCAATGATTTGTCGTTTCATGTATATTCCCCCAGGTTCCTGTACAAGTATTCGCATTTCCCAGTAAAAGCCGCTACAATATATAATGAACCTCTACTGTTAGGTAGTAGGTTATTTTGTATGTATTGGAGGCTTTTTTGATGGAAATGGTTAATTTTATTTTTGTATTTGGTATCGTCGCTTCAGGCGTATTCTATTTTGTTTTCAAAACACGACAATTCCGCACAAGCCATATGTTTCCCATCCGTAAAAAGATGTATGCAAGTTTGGCCGGCACAGCACTTGGTGCCCTATTGATCTTCTTCGGAATTAATCAATTGCTCATATTTGATGGCGTACTAACCTATATCGTGTCAGCTATATTCATTTTATTCGGTGGATATGTGGCCATATTTAACTTTAATGCTCAGAAACATTATAAGCAGTTTGTAGCTGAAGAACGTGAACTAAACAAAGCTGATGTCAATTGACGTCAGCTTTTTTATTTCTCAAAAAGCTGGAAAGTCCCCATAGCTTTCGCTACAATTCCGTCGTTTGACGTTAATTCGATTTCTAGTTTGATGAATCGGCGACTCAAGTGAATAATCTTTGGCTCCACTGTTACCGTTGCGCCAAGTTGCACTTGTTTGATGAAATAGATTGTCACATTCTCAGGCACACTTTCGCCGCGTTTTTGAAGCTTAATCGTACGACTGCCTGCTTCCGTCAGAATCGTCAACATCGCTCCGTAAGACAATGAACCAAATTGATTGGTCATCTGCGGCACCACAGCGAACTCGATTTTTTCAGGTGAATTGGCAATGGCTTTCATTTGGTTTTTGACAATGTCGTCAATGGTTTCCCCTTGTTGCGGTTGACGTTGCGTCATTTGCAATGCTTTTAGGACATCCTGACGACTGATGATCCCTTCGAGGACTCCAGCATCATTAACGACAGGCATTAAATCAATACCTTCCCAAATCATACTGTGTCCTGCTGATGCCACACTCATTTTTCCGTTTACAGTGATTGGCCCTGGCGTCATAACTTTCCCAATAGTTTCTACATCGGGGTTGCTCACAACATCGCGGGACGTAATAATTCCTACTAATGTGCCATCAGATTTTACTACAGGGTAGGCTGAGTGCGATGTTTGATGATTGACTTCGTAAAATTGGTCGACTGAATCCTCAGGAGATAATGTCACTGTACTGGCCAGTGGCGTTAAAATATCCTCAACAAGCAAAATTTCTTTTTCAATCAACTGATCATAAATCGCTCGGTTTAGCATAGTCGCTACTGTGAAAGTATCGTAACTTGTTGAAATCACAGGCAAATTCATTTCGTCTGCTAGCTGCTTCACTTCATCTGTCGCATCGAAGCCACCCGTAACAAGTACAGCTGCCCCCGCTTTAATCGCAATTTCATGCGCTTTCAAACGATTTCCTACAATCAATAAACTGCCTGCATCGATATAGCGGATCATATCTTCAAGTTGCATGGCTCCCACTACAAATTTCGTTAATGTTTTATGTAATCCATCCCGTCCACCCAGCACGACGCCATCTACAATGTTGATGACTTCCGCGAATGTTAAGCGTTCAATATTTTCTTTTTTCTTTTTCTCAATTCGGATTGTACCTACACGTTCAATCGTATTCACCAGTTTTTGATTTTCCGCTTCTTTTATCGCTCGGTAAGCGGTTCCATCACTGACTTCTAATACTTTCGCAACTTGGCGGACGGAGATCTTTTCTCCCACGGCCAAGCTTTCGATATAACGCAAAATCTGCTCGTGTTTAGTTGACATGATTTCACCTTTTTCTTCGACCTAGTTTAAGGTTTCGGCTTTTTGATAATCATACCATAAAACCATAAAAAAAACGGTCTAAGACACGAACAATGCGCCTTAGACCGTAATTTTTCATTTCACATTTTACAGTTCGATTGATTCCCCTGGTTCCATTATTCTCACTTCATAATTCGTTACGAGTGACTTGAAGTCTTCAGGATCCACTTCGATTGGTGGGAAAGTATTGAAATGAACCGGAACAGTTAGCTTCGGTTTCAGCAACTCGACTGCTTTTGCGGCATCTTTAGGACCCATCGTGAAATTATCACCAATCGGTAAGAACGCCACATCAATTCCATCTTCCCCATACAGTTTCATATCACTAAACAGTGAAGTATCCCCTGCATGATAGATTACTTTATCTTCTATCGTCAATAGTAACCCCGCTGGCATACCTGTATATATAATCTCATTATCTTCCGTTGTATAGGAAGAACTATGGAATGCCTGTGTATATTTCACGGTACCAAAATCAAACTCTTTTGCTCCACCAATGTTCATTCCATGCGTGTTCAATCCTTGGAATCCAAGGTATACGGCTAATTCATTTGGTGCTACGACTAGTATGTCTTCCCTTTTAGCAATATCCATCGTATCGCCTACATGGTCATTATGTCCGTGCGTTAGTAAAATCACGTCCGGTTTTTCCTCTTCCGCTTGTAGATCTGTTAATTTATTGCCTGTAATGAAAGGATCGATTAATATCGTCTTTCCTTTTGTCTCAATTTTTACGATCGAATGACCATGGTATGAGATTTTCACAACGATCACACTCCTCTTTTTAATTACCTACTCTCTCTATACCTTCTGCAAAACAGCTTAAAACCCTCTTATTTGTTATACTAACCAAAACGGAGGAGGAAATAATTTGACGAACATTCAAAAAGTACAAGATTTCTTAGAGAAACATAATATTGATGCCGCACTCATAACGAATCCAGATAATATATTTTATCTGACTGATTTCCGCAGCGATCCCCACGAGCGGTTACTAGCTGTAGTTGTTTTCAAAGAAGCGGACCCATTTATTATTTGTCCAGCTATGGAAGTGGCCGATGTAAAAGCAATTGGTTGGCAGTATGATGCTATCGGCTATAAGGATACAGATAATGCGTTCAAATTTTTAGATGAAGCCATAACGGAACGGATTTCTACATGTTCATTGCTCGCAATTGAAAAAGAACATCTAACTGTTGATCGATTCGAAATACTGCAAGAGCGTTTCCCTGCCCTACAATTCGCAAAGCTGGATGATATACTGGCAAATAATCGTCTAATCAAAAATGATGTGGAACTTCAGCATTTACGTAAAGCAGCTGAATTGGCAGATTATGCAATTGAAGTAGGTTGCAATGAAATCGCAGAAGGAAAAACCGAACTAGAAATAGTTCAAGCTGTAGAACAGGCTGTGAAACAAAAAGGTGCAGAGAAGATGTCATTCGATACCATTATCGTTTCCGGTACAAAAACCGCTTCACCTCATGGTATTCCAGGAGATAAGAGAATTGAAAAAGGGGATTTCATCTTATTTGATCTAGGTGTTGTGTATAAAGGTTACTGCTCTGACATCACGCGTACGATTGCCTTTGGCGAGCCTACAGAAGAAAAGCGTAAAATTTATGAGACGGTCAAGAAAGCACAACAAGCAGCTATTGATGTAGTACGTCCTGGCACATTAGCTCGGGAAGTTGATCATGCGGCACGGTCCATCATTGAAGAAGCAGGATACGGAAAATTGTTCCCGCACCGTATTGGACACGGTCTTGGTATTTCTGTTCATGAGTTCCCTTCTTTAACAGGCACGAATGATATGCCACTTCAAGAAGGTATGGTCTTCACCATTGAGCCAGGTATATATGATCCAGCAATCACGGGTGTGCGGATTGAGGATGATCTGTATGTAACCAAAGATGGTGTCGAAGTGTTAACGAAGTTCCCTAAAGAATTGAAGATTATCGCAGAATAAGCAATATGAAGAGAAAAAAACTGAAGACAAACTCCAATGCAGGGGTTTGTCTTCAGTCCTAGACCGCTACTTTATGTAGTGGTCCTTTTTAGTTTAGATTGTTTCTAGTGCTTCTTCAATGTTTACGTGATCCAGCTCTTGCGCTTCTGCTACTGCTTTGTACGTTATTTTTCCAGCTAGTGTGTTAATTCCTTTACGTAGTGCTTCGTTGTCTGTACATGCTTTTTTGACGCCTTTGTTAGCGATTTGAAGAGCGTAAGGGATCGTCACGTTTGTCAGTGCCATGGTAGATGTTTGTGGAACTGCACCTGGCATGTTCGCTACTGCGTAGTGAATAACACCGTGTTTCGTATACGTTGGGTCATCGTGTGTTGTAACGCGGTCCGATGTCTCGAAAATCCCACCTTGATCAATCGCAATATCAATGACTACAGAGCCAGGGCCCATGGATTTCACCATTTCTTCTGTTACGAGAGTTGGCGCTTTTGCACCTGGAATCAGAACACAACCGATTACCAAATCTGCATCTTTTACTGCTTTAGCGATGTTAAACGGATTGGATACTAATGTTTGAATATGCTCTCCGAAAATCTCATCAAGCTGACGTACACGCTCAACCGATAGATCCAAGATCGTTACGTGTGCACCGATTCCGATTGCCACACGTGCAGCATTTGTACCAGCTTGTCCACCACCAATGATGGTGATTTTCCCACGTGATACACCCGGTACTCCAGCAAGCAAAATCCCTTTGCCGCCTTTCGTTTTTTCCAAGTACTGTGCGCCGATTTGCGTTGCCATACGGCCCGCTACTTCACTCATTGGTGCTAGTAGAGGTAAGCCACCGCCAGGAAGTTGAACTGTTTCATAAGCAATTGCTGTTACTTTTTTATTAAGCAATTCTTGTGTTAACTTTAACTCTGGTGCTAAATGAAGATACGCAAATAGAATTAATCCTTCACGGAAATACTGATATTCTGACTCTGCAGGTTCTTTAACTTTCAGTACCATATCCGCTTCCCATACTTCAGCGGCAGAATCTACGATTGTCGCGCCTGCTTCTTGATACTCTTCATCCTGGAAACTCGAACCGATTCCAGCACCTTTTTCAATTAATACTTCATGACCAGCGTTTAGTAGAGTTAGTACACTTGAAGGGGCTATTGCCACTCGGTTCTCATTATTTTTAATCTCTTTTGGAACACCAATACGCATGCAAAATCCTCCTAGAATTGTAATTTCTTTTCATTCATTTTTCATTATCTCATTGTCGATTCATGACTATTTAATCTTATCAGAAAATAGCTAGATTTACCTCTTTTTTTCAATGTTATTCCATACAAACTTCATTTTCTAAATTTTGATAAAACATTTCGACAAAAAAGAAGGACTATTATAAAACTACGTAGAATAAGAATAGTGTAGAAAGAATTTAATTTTAAGGATGGAGTGGTAATTATGGCACTTACTTACAAAGACATCATCGTAGCCGTGGATGGTTCAGATGAGGCGAAATGGGCTTTCAAGAAAGCGATCGCCATTGCAGATCGTAACGACGCAACTCTTCACTTGATCAATATTATTGATACACGTTCTTACGCAGCAGTTGAAGCGTATGATCGTTCAATCGCTGAGCGTGCGCAGAAATACGCTGAAGAGTTGTTAACTGATTATCGTAATGAAGCTGTCGCAGCGGGCGTTGCAAATGTGGAGATCCACGTAGAATACGGTTCTCCTAAGACGTTGATCCCACGCGATATCGCTAAGAAACTTAATGCAGATTTAATTATCTGTGGTGCTACAGGTCTAAATCGTGTAGAACGTTTCTTAATCGGAAGTGTTTCCGAGAATATCGTGCGTTCTGCGAAATGTGATGTACTAGTTGTACGTACACCGGAACATCTACAAGGCTAATGAGTAACTACAGACTGTCCAAGGAGTCGTTCATTCGATTTCTTGTGGCAGTCTTTTTTATTCTTGCCTATCAAGTGTTGGCGGTAGACGCCGTTGATCAACGTTCTAAGTAATGCTTTTACGATTTCTTAAAAAATCCCGACTGTCAGAATTCTGACGGTCGGGATTTTGTGTGATTTATTCAACTGCTACTTTCTCTGCTTCTACTGGTACCGGAATTTCCGCGATGCGCACAGTGTCGCGTGCTAGCATGATTTCTTCGTTTGTTGGGATGATCAGTACTTTGACTGGTGAATGCGGGAAGCTGATATACGCTTCTTCACCACGGATGTTGTTAAGGCTTGGGTCAAAGTAGACACCCATGAATTCCAATCCGTTCATTACTTTTTCACGAACGATTGCACTATTCTCGCCAATCCCTGCTGTGAAGATGATTGCATCCACTCCACCCATTCCAGCTGCGTATTGTCCGATGTGTTGGTGGATACGATCTGTGAAGACGTCCAGAGCCAATTGCGCACGGTGGTTGCCTTGTTCTGCAGCTTCCGTAATATCGCGCAAGTCACTTGAAAATCCACTGATTCCAAGTAGTCCTGATTTTTTATTTAACGTGTTGACGACTTCTTCAGCTGATTCATTCGTACGCTCCATCATATACGGAATAAGAGCCGGATCAATATTACCTGACCGCGTGCCCATAATTACTCCTGCTAACGGAGTGAAGCCCATAGACGTGTCTACTGACTTACCACCTTTAACTGCTGCGATACTCGCGCCGTTACCTAAGTGACAAGAGATTAGACGTGTATCTTCAAGTGGTCTATTCAAAATCTTTGCAGCACGCTCCGTTACGTATTTATGGCTCGTCCCGTGGAAACCGTATTTACGAATCCCGTATTTTTCATAGTATTCATATGGTAACGCATACAAAAATGCTTTTTCAGGCATCGTCTGGTGAAATGCTGTATCAAAGATTGCAACTGAAGGTGTGTTTGGTAGCGCTTTCTCAAAAGCTTTAATTCCTACAATGTTTGCTGGATTATGCAGAGGTGCGAAGCTTGAAATTTCTTCAAGTCTCTCGACCACTTCATCTGTAATTAATACTGAGTCACTATAAAGTTCTCCCCCATGAACAACACGGTGACCGATTCCGTCAATCTCATCATAGGATGAAACGACTCCCTCACTGAGTAAATGCTCCAAAAGCATCTCAACTGCCATCGAGTGATCTGTAACATCTACTACTTTTTCGATTTTCTTTTCGGCAGTTGCCATTGTGAAAACCGATTTTTCTAAACCAATTCGCTCGAATAACCCCTTAGTAATTTCTTCTTCGTTCGTCATTTCAATCAATTGAAACTTCAAAGAAGAACTGCCTGCATTTATCGACAAAATCTTCGGCATAAATACCCACCCCTTAAAATAATTACGTCGTAGAACGTTTGAATTTATTATAGTATCTAACAATTTTAAAAGCAATGGAATTCATGGATCTGTACTATCTTTCCGCTAATATATTCACGAATTAAAAAAGAAGAGAAGTGACTTTTCGTCACTCCTCTTCTTCATCCATCCATGCACTAAGTTTATCGAAGAACTTTTGCATAGCGGTTGTATTGCCAAGCTCAGGTATTTTCGCTAACAATACGTCCGGCAAGACAAAGTTTTCATTTGGCGGTTGTTGTAATAATAAAATACTTTTCGCGAAACGCTGATCCGCAAATAATGAAGAAGGCAATTCAAGCAAGCCTCTCAATAATTTATGTTCTTTGACAAAATTCAAAATGGGTTCTGCCCCTTCAGCAGTCAACAACTTCGAAGGTACGATGAATAATCCATAACCACCCGGCTTCACGTAGCGCATAGATTGCTCAATATATAAATAATGAGAGAAAGCATGGCCTTCAGGTGCCATTAGTTCATAATCCAAAGCGACTTCATCGTCAGGATAATAGCCTACAGGTAAGTCACTCACTACCGCATCGACTACATCAATAGGTAACGGACGAAGCGCGTCTTGTAAATAAAATGATACCGGCAACTCCAATAAATTGGCTGTCGCTACAGCAATTTGGATCAACACATCATCGATTTCAACTGCACTGGCAGAAGCGGAACCTTTGTATTGATTCAATACTGTAAACAACAAGTTCCCTGTTCCTGCTGCGGGATCCAATAACGTGACAGGCTGAGTTGAGTCTAGTAATTTATTGACTAGATAGCCCATCAAAAAGCCAATTGTATCAGGAGTCATTTGGTGATGAGCTTGTGTGGACTGCTTCAATCCTTTTAATAAGGCTAGTTGAATGCCTTTACGAATTTCCTCTTTATCTGGATCTTGTAAGTCTACCGCTGACGGTTGATCGAGCCACTTTTCACTAGCTTCCAACACCGCATCCAAATACAATCCTTCAGTAGCCGCCGCATGATTGTCATAATACGTAAAAACTTTTTCCATGTTGTTCATTTGAAATTCCTCCAAGAAGAAACCCACCTCTTGTTCAGGTGGGTTTTTTAATTAATTCAATTCTTTTACTGCTTTGATTGCTGCATCATAATCTGGGTGGTCTGTCGCTTCACTCACATATTCAACATATGTGACTTTGTCATCACGATCGACAACGAAGATAGAACGAGTCAATAATCGTAATTCCTCAATCGCCGTACCAAACGCTTTACCGAATGAAAGATCACGATGATCGGAATATAAGTGTAAATTCTCTACGTTCTCATTTTCTTTCCAACGCCCTTGTGCAAACGGTAGATCGCAAGAAATCGTCATGACTTCCACATCCTCACCGAGTGAAGTTGCTTCGTCGTTGAAACGCTTAGTCTGGATGGAACATACACCTGTATCAACAGAAGGCACAACACTAATCAAACGTACTTTACCTTTTGAATCGTCAAGTGTAACAGGATTCAAATCATTCGCAAGCACTGTGAAGCTTGGTGCCTGATCTCCTACTTTCACCTCTGAACCTAATAGATGAATCGGATTATCTTTGAATGTAACTTGTACCATAACTAACCACTCCTTTTAAGCTAGTGTACTAAACTGTAGGGTCATCATGCAACTGATGGTGTTCAGGGTGAATGATTTTCTGTACTTCTTTTCTCTCAAATGTTCGTTCATGAACCACAACCGTGTCAGCGAAAACATCATGAAGTGCTTTCTTTTGTGGTAAGAACAACACTAGCAAATACGGAATCCATAGCATTTGTGAAATGAAACGGCCGAAACCTTCTCTAAAGATAACGGAACTAAAGCTTAACTTCTCGCCGTTTGTTTTCATCACTCGAATGCCCATAATCATTTTCCCTATAGTTTGCCCCGCTATTTTCGTCATCAAGATAAAATACAACAATAACAAGACAAGTGCTGTCACTTTATACGGGCTGAATAAAAAGGCAGAGGGCTTGGTGATCGCAATATCGAGCACACGGAACACCGGCTTGACAAAGATGCCGCTAACAGCCGAAAGAATCAGCATGTCGATTAAAAATGCCCACAGTCTGATCCAGAAGCCTGCATACTTTGGCACGAGCGTCTGTTCAAGTCGCACGGTTGGTTGCGTATCTAGCAGTTCATTCGTCATTATCGTTTCCCTCCTTGTTATTCACCGTATAAATACATCATGCGTGGTGCTGTATTTTCAGTCAGTAATTTTTTCATAATTTGTGATTCGACATCTCCATTGAATACATCATGCGCTTTCATGGACAGAATCGCTTTCAAATTAGTAGGCATTCCATATTCGAATACTTCTGCTTTTTCTAAGTGATAATCTTCTTTCATTGCAGAAATAACACTTGGTAGCTTACCATAATCATCCGCAAGTCCCGCTTCAATCGCTTGACGACCATTCATGACACGTCCATCCGCTACTTTACGGACAGCTGCTTCAGACATACCGCGTCCCTCTACAATAATATCAACGAAGCGTTTATACGAATCATCAATCATTTCCTGTAGCATTGCACGTTCTTCAGGTTTCATGTCACGTGTCGGGCTCATCATGTCTTTATAGGGTCCAGACTTGATTGTCGGGAATTCCACACCGTATTTCTCAGCCAATTTTCCGTAGTTAATCGATTGCATGATGACACCAATCGAACCAGTCAATGTTTCAGGATGAACATAAATTTTATCGGCAGGAGCTGAAATATAATAGCCTCCTGAAGCCGCCATACCGCCCATCGCTACGTAGACTGGAATTTCTTTCGATTCCTGAATTTCTGTGATCGCATCATAAATATCAGATGACTCCAATACACCGCCACCTGGTGAGTTGACAGAAAGGACAATTCCTTTCACCGTGTCGTCATTCGATAATTCATTCAACTGTGTCAAGAACTGCTTGTGGTTGTACTCTGCTCCACTGAAAATTGTAGCTTCCCCAACATCTTGAATGACGCCATCTACTGTCAATACCGCAATTCGCTCATTGACACTTCCTTCTTCTACTACTGTTTCTTGCACTTGCGTCTCCATTAAATTGATTTCATTGACGAAACTGTTCCAATCTCTCGTGAAAACCCATGACATCGCGTTAATACCTACCGACACAATAATCAATGTGGCAGTTACCGCTACGGCAATCCATCTTTTTGCATTCATAATTAAAGTTCCTCCTTTGTCCACATCTACCTATACGTTCCTCATCGTCCAAATGTTTCATTCATGCTACACTTATTCTATTAACTGAATAAGGAGATGATTCAAATGAATTCCCTACATACTATCTTTCTCTTCAGCCGTTTGGATGAAGACACCGTACATAAAAAACATTTCATTGCCCAACGCCTTAAAAACGAAGGCTTCAAATTAACTGAAGATCATACCGAAGCGACCGTGGTCATTAGTATCGGCAGTGACGGCACATTCCTTCAAGCGGTTCGTAAAACGGATTTCCGTCAGGATGTTCTATATCTCGGAACATCTGTAAAAGGAGCACACGGTGTATATTGTGATTTTAAATACGATGATATCAGTCGCCTAACAGAAACTTTACAGCAATCCACAATTGAAGAACGTCATTATCCACTTCTCGAAGTAACGATCAATCAGCAGAACCCGTTCTTCTGCCTGAATGAATTCAGCATACGTTCCACAATCATCCGCACATTTGTCATGAATATTTACATCGATGATTTATTGTTCGAAACGTTTCTTGGCGACGGCATGATCATCTCTACGCCAACTGGCAGTACGGCGTATAATAAATCCGTTAAGGGCGCCGTAATTGATCCGCGACTTCCTTCTTTCCAAGTGACAGAACTCGCATCAGTTAATAATAATCGCTACCGCACACTCGGCACGTCGTTCATCCTAAGCAATGAACGAACGTTGACGCTCAATATCCAACAAGAAGGCAATGAATTCCCTTCCATTGCAGCAGATAACGAAGCACTCGGTATTAAACAAGTAGAAAAAGTAGAAGCGCGACTCAGCAATAAAGTCATTCGTACCGCTAAACTTCTAGATAACTCATTCTTCGAGAAAGTCCAACGTACGTTCTTTTAAAATAAAATGAAAAGGACTGTCAAATGTCGGTACAAAACGACTCTTGACAGTCCTTTTTATAGCCTTACGACAACGTCAATTTTGATTTTGTTCTTTTTTGCGCAATTCAACCCGCATGATTTTTCCTGAAGATGTTTTTGGCAACTCTTCTAAAAACTCAATCTTACGTGGATATTTATAAGGTGCCGTCAGTTCTTTGACATGGTTTTGCAACTCTTTCACAAGTTTTTCAGTTGATTCTGTCGCATTGTCACGCAAGACAACAAACGCCTTGACGATATTTCCGCGTTCAGGATCAGGGCTTGCTACTACTGCGCACTCACGAACTGCAGGGTGCTTGATCAACGCATCTTCCACTTCGAAAGGTCCAATCGTATAACCTGAGCTCACAATGATATCATCGCCTCGGCCCTCAAACCAGAAATAGCCGTCTTCATCTTTTTTAGCACGGTCACCCGTAATATAATAATCCCCTCTAAATTGCATTCTCGTGCGTTCTGGATCATTTAAATATTCTTGGAAAAGTGCTGGCGTTGATTTATGAACCGCAATATCTCCCACTACACCTACGTCTGCCGGTTTGCCTTCATCAGTAATGACATCGACGATATTCCCTGGTGTTGGTTTGCCCATTGATCCAGGACGTGGTTCCATTCCAATCATCGTACCGACTAGCAGCGTGTTCTCTGTTTGCCCATAGCCATCACGTACAGAAAGCGAGAACTGTTTCTCAAAAATATCAATAATTCCACGATTTAATGGCTCTCCTGCTGAGACGGCACTTTTTAGAGAAGCTAATGAAAACTTGTCCAAATTCTCCGCTTTTGCGATAAATCGGTATTCAGTCGGCGTACAACATAGAACACTCACTTGATAGTCATCCAAGAATTGCAAATATTTGTCTACGTTGAATTTGCCACTATAGACGAAACCTATCGCACCGCTTCCTAGAACAGATAAGAATGGTGTCCAAATCCACTTCTGCCAGCCTGGTGCCGCTGTAGCCCACACAATGTCATGTTCTTCAATCCCTAACCAGTTCGGTGCAGTGGTTCGCAAGTGCGCGTATCCCCAACCATGTGTATGCACTACACCTTTAGGTTTGCCTGTCGTTCCAGACGTATACGATAGAAACGCCATATCATCACTAGCGGTATCACAAGCTGTAAATTCGGACGATGCATTTTTTTCTTGCTCAGTCAGGGATACTTCCCCTTCTTTTGCTTCCCCGATAATATAAACTGTCACTTTATCTAGATTTTCTACATGTTCCAGTTGATCGGTGAACGCGTCAAATGCAATAATTGCTTTTGCGTTACTGTGCTCAATTCGATATTCAATTTCGGAGGAACGAAGCATTTCAGAACTAGGGATCACAACAAGTCCTGCCTTTAGTGCAGCAATATATGTCACATACGCTTCAATCATACGCGGTACCATGACTAGCACTACATCCCCTTTTTTCAAGCCAGTCGATGTCAGCACGTTCGCTGTACGGTTAGCGGCTAGGATGAGTTCGTCGTATGTTACTTCGTGTTCTTGATTTTGCGCATCTACATAAATTAATGCTTTTCTACCATCACCCGTTGCATACTTTTCGAATTCCGAAACAATATTGTAACGAGCTGGCGCAAGTAGTTCTTCTCGGTTCATTTCCATTCCCCCTTTTATGTAATACTACAAGTATACAAATAGAATGGCGAAATTTCAAAACATTATATACTTTTTTCCATTTTACTCTTTGGAAAGGTATAGTATGAGTTCTTTTAATATGGTGAAGGAATGAAGGAAGAGGAAAGGCTGAACGGGAAAACCCGAGGGAATTTATGCTTCGGAGGGCACGCTTTCCTGCGCATAAATCCCTGCAATGTAAGCAGGTACTACTTTTCATTGTCCATTGAAGCTGGGATTGTGGTTACTTGAATTTGATCTTGTAACAAAAAAGTTTAAAACACAACAACCGGACACATACTAACGCCAATACGCGATCCATATCCATCCCCTCGTACTCACTTTAAACTTACAAAATCTGTCCCACTTTGACCTTGAACTTAAAGCAGTTAAAAAAGATGCCCCAAGAAGCGCTATGGCTTCTGAGGCATCCCGTGTCTTACGATTTACTTAGTATAACCGTTCATTTGTGACTGAGCCTGACGCACTAATCGCTTTGTAATTTCTCCGCCGACGGATCCGTTGGCACGCGATGTTGAGTCTGGTCCAAGTTGTACTCCAAATTCAGAAGCAATTTCTTCCTTCATCTGGTTAAGAGCTTGTTGTACTCCGGGAACTAACAATTGGTTCGAGTTGTTGTTGTTTGGCATGTCGTTCACCTCCTTGTGACATTAGAATGGTCATTTTTCAAAATATCATGCAAGGAAGGTGATAGGTAATTTTTTCTTACAACAAGTCTTCGAAATCTTCTTCTGTTTGTTTGCTCGGGATTGTCGTAACCCGTTGACTAGCTACTTCTGCTACCATGTCGTCAAACTCCTGGAAGCTTTCGTAGTACGCAACTTTTTCCACTTGCGGCTTCGTTTTATTGCTCGGTGGTGTGAATACGGTACAGCAATCGTCGTATGGACGTATGGAAATATCGTATGTACCAATTTTTTGCGCGATCTCAATGATTTCTAATTTGTCCATTGCGATCAGCGGACGCAAAATCGGTGTATTCGTCACTTCGTTAATAGTCGTTAAACTCTCGAGTGTCTGACTCGCTACTTGTCCAAGGCTGTCACCCGTGATCAAACCAAGAGTATTCGTGTCTTTTCGTACTTGTTCGGCAACTTTCATCATCATTCTTCTTGTAGTCGTCATGGACAAATTGCTTGGAACTTGTTTCACAATCGTTTGCTGCAACTCGGTAAACGGAATGACGTGCAAGCGAATAACTGCCCCGAATTTTGTTAGCTGTCTGACGATGTCTTCTACTTTCTCTATCGCTAAATCACTTGTGAACGGTGGACTAGCAAAGTGAATGGCATCAAAAGACACACCGCGTTTCATCATCATATAGCCTGCGACTGGACTGTCTATTCCTCCCGATAACAACAGCAACGAGTGGCCATTAGAGCCAACTGGCATGCCGCCTGCACCTTTATAGGTGTGCGAAGAGATATAAGCTGCTTCGTGCTGGATCTCTACATATAATAAAATTTCAGGCTTCTTCATTTGAACGATTAAATCAGGGAACACTCTCAATACGTGACCGCCTAATTCTTGTTGCAATTCTCCCGTATTGAGTGGGAAACGTTTGTCTGCACGCTTAACATCTACTTTAAACGTCTTGCCAGCAGTCTCCGTTTTACCAAGAACTTTTAATGAAGTTTCTTTGATGTCTTCTAATGTAGGTTCACAAATCACAATCGGACTGAATGATTGAATGCCAAAAATCGACGGCAATATTTCCACTGCACGATCCAGTTCTTCAGGTTTTTCTGTATAAATGAACATCCGGTCACGTTCTGCACGCATCGTAACTGTTCCTAAATCGGACAAAGCTGCCTTTATATTCGCTTTCAGTTTACGGATAAATTTACTCTTATTTTTCCCTTTGAGCGACATTTCACCATATCGAATTAAAATGGTATTCCAGTTCATTTCCCCACTCCTTTTCTAATCAGCTCGACTAATTGTCGAACCGCTACTTTCAATTGTTCGATTTCTTCTATTGTTTGACTCTTACCTAAGCTAATTCTGATAACACCTTTTTCGAACTCTTGAGGTACATGAATCGCTTCAATCACATGGCTTACATCCGAATTCTTTGACGAACACGCACTGGAAGTCGAGACGATCAATCCTTGTTGTTGTAGGAAATTAATCGCAATTTCTCCTGTAATATGTGCAAATGCGACGGATAGTATATACGGGGCACTTGCGTTTGGCGCCAATACTTTGCATTCATCTATTTCCGAGAAGAACTCAACCAGATCATTCCGCCATTGTTGGAACTGCTGCATATCCACCTCTTCGACGAGTAAACGAGCAGCTTTCGCAAGTGCTGCCGCATGCGGTACCGACACGGTTCCACTGCGCAATTTATGTTCTTGCCCGCCTCCAAAGACCATTGGTTGCAGTCGAATATTTTTACGGTAAGCTAAAAACCCACTATTTTTAATTCCATAAATTTTATGAGCGGATAATGAAACAAGATCAGGTCCCTCCGTGAAATCAGTAAGCGGAAATTTCCCAAAGCTCTGCACACAATCAGAATGGAACATGGCGCGTGAAGAAGAATGGATGATTTTTGCACATTCTTCAATCGGCTGAAGTGTCCCTATTTCATTGTTAACATGCATGATACTAACTAAAATCGTATCTCTTTGCAACTTTTCTTGGAGTTCGTCCAACGAAATTCTTCCTTCTTCATCTACAGCTAAATAATCCACAGTGAAGTTCTGCTTTTCCAGTTCTTGAAAAACATTCAATACAGAAGGATGTTCAATACTTGTCGTGAGTAGATGACGACCTTTATGTTGATTGACGTATACATAACCTAGTATGGCAAGATTATTGGATTCTGTTCCGCCTGAAGTGAAAATTCCTTCTGTCAGGCCTAGTCCGATCGTTGCCAGCAGTTGAGTGCGCGCACGTTCTAATAACTTCTCTGTACGTTTTCCTTCCGCATGAAGAGATGCAGGATTGGCAAAATACGACGTAGATGCATCCATAAAGGTGCGAAGAACTCTTTCATCTGGCTTAGTTGTGGCGCTATGATCAAAATACATATGTAATCCTCTCCTTTCTATATGAATGAGCGAAACAAAGCCACCGGAAAACCGGTGGCTTTGTCGGAATATAGTTATACTTTCACTTGAATCATGCCTTGAATTTTTTTCAAAGCTCCTGGTTCCACTTCTTCAACCGCAGTACCTGCTTCTTCCAATGCTCTCAAGTAGCGACATTGCATGAAGGACTCTTCAGCTTTCAACAATTTAGTGTGAACTTCCGGATGAGACGCACGGTAACGGTTACCGTATTGGATGATTCGTTCTACAAGCAACGCGTTTTCAATCATGTCTGCAGCTTTCGCACAAACATCTGTAACTACTGTATCTGCTTTTTGAACATATGATTCAACCAATGCCATATTAAGTGGCACTTCTTCCAAACTTTGTTTCACAATAAATATTTGTTCGTCCGCTTCTTCAAGCTGTACTTCCATATCATCCGGAATTCCCGGGATATTGGCACGGTGTAAATTACGATCCGCAATTTGAAGTTGTTGTGCAAGTGTCACAATACGGGAGCGTACCAGATTTTCATCAATGCGAAGATTTTTGATACGGTTACTGAACTTAGCATGTGCTTCAGAAATTGAATCCAATTCTTCCACTAGCTCTTGCAACTCAATTTGTTGAGCGGAGTAAGCCAAGTTTTTGGCATCTTGACGTTCGATGAATATTTCAATTCGTTTCGCCAATGCGTTCAACTTTTGCAATGCCATTTGTGGAATAACGACTTCATTTTCATCAAGACGGTAACTTTGTTGAACGAATTTCACTTCTTCGATCGTATCTGGAATCGCATATTGAAGTTCTTCAAACAGATCCAACATTTGATCCAAATGCTCATCTACGTAATGACGGGAACTAACTTCCTCTTCCAATACGTCGTAGAACGATTCGATTTCATCATGAATTTCATTCACTTCCGCTGCTACTTCTTCCACATCCAAACGCGCTAATAACTGTCGAAGATCCGCAATTTGCTGTTCGATCTTGTCGAAACGTGAAGGCATTTTCAAGTGTCCTAAGTAATACTCTTGACCTTCCATTTCGATAATTCCTTTACGCAATTCTCGCAAAGCCGCTGGGATTTTCGTCTGCAGCTCATTAAGTAATGCAGGAATCTCATCAAGTAAAAACGAAAAGCGTTCTTCTTTTGCACCTAGTACAATGACAATTTCACGCGCTTGTAAGTAGTTACCATTTTCAATAAGAGCATCGTATTCTTCAAATCTTGGATTGAAGGATTCCCACTCTTTTTCTAAAGGCTCCACTGCTGGTCCAAATGCGTACTGATGAGCTAAGATCTTTTTGCGCGCGGCACGGTGGTGTTCTTTTACCGTTTCTATTTCGAACCGATTTCTTTCTTCACTGCCGATCAGTTCGTTTAGTTCCTGCAAGATCGTTCGCATTTCTTTTTCACATTCGTTCAAGATTTCGCGGATTTGTTTTTCTGTTTCCGTTGCTTTCTTAAAGCGGAAACGATCCACTTGCCCTTCAGCATCCAGTAAAAGCATATCTACATTATGAAGGCGATCATCTACTACTTCTGTCCAATTATTGCGCCATCTCTCGAACATTTCTTCTGTTTCGCCGGTCATGTTCAACTGCTTTACTTTCGTCATTTCTTCGAATATTGGCTCGTTTTGAATTTGTAATTTTTCTTGTTCCATTTCACTGATTTCTTGTATATGCTTTCGCCTAGACAGAAATGCCATCACTGTTAAAACAATGATGATAACTAATGGAATGATGACGTATATCATCTCACTATGATCCCCCTATCCCACACTTCGCGCATAAAGTGACTACTTTAGATATTATAGTATATCGTAACATGTTTAAAGCATTTTCGTCTTCTATTCACATCTTTTTTAAAAAACAACGAACTTTTTATCACATCCTAGGATATTTCAAGAGAAATTCTTGTATTTTCATATTCTTTTCTTACAAATTCTGCGAACAATTCATTTATAAAATGGATAAAAGACCATCCTCATTTAATTTTGCTGTGACTTGCTGACGAATCTGCAAGAATTCATGACGTTGCAAACCGATTTGAATCAATGTCCCAGGATGCGCTTTTGTAATTTGTATGATCCCTTCTTCATTCGTCTGAATGAATGTCTTCACGCCAGCACTTGAGCCGGTTTCATCCAATTCAATATTCCTACCTGCAATGACTTCGCCGCCACGACACACTCCTTTAATCGTAATATCATGGAGCGCCGTGATGGAACAATTATAGACACCTTTCGAGCGGATATGGATATCTCCATTACTATATAAAATACTATTTAATGCGAAGGCAGCTTGTAATACGGATTCCGGACGAATGTCTTCGCTATACATTTCTATTAATTGATTGGCTTCCTTAATCAATTTACGTAAATACAAAATATTCGTTTGTTCTTCTCTCAGCGGGTCGACAAATAACTGATACAAACGGTCAGCCAGATCTAGCCACTCTTGATCCAGTCGTTTCGTTTGATTTTTCACTAATTGGATAAAGTGTCGATTCATTTCTGTGAACTCGGCATACTTTTGCTCCAATAATAAATGAATGACTTGTTTCAATATAAAGGGCGCTACTTCTTCAGGTTTCTCGCCACGTAATGCAAAGATTTGAACAAGTGCTGAATCGATATTGCGTAAGTAAGCGAGAACTTCTTTCAAATCATTGACCATCATCGTAATAACCTTTTCCTCTACACCTACTGTGACAGTGGATGAAAAAATACTACCTTGAATGCATACAGACTTGGTTCCGCGAATGGAGGCCTTTGTGCAATTCCTCATAATCGTGATCAACCCTGAAGCTGCAATAGACATCGATGGATGAACACTCCCACCAACCCATACATCTCCCTCGAAATGAATATTGCCACTTTCCAAGCTCACATCTGCAGCATGCCGATATTCCCGATTCACATAAATCTTAGCCAGCTTCCCCCGCCACTCAATAACAGGCCTTCCATCAATTTTCGCATATAGCTTATGCAGTACACTATCTACAGTAGTACCAGGACGGATAATAATATCTTTGGGCGGTTTCACTTTATACGTTTTCCCTAGAACATTCCTGCCGCTGACCCCTTGCACCGCTGGGATATATGTAGCAATCAGCTGACCGGCTTTCACAGTCGGAATAAAGTTATGTTCGCGGAAATCAATGGGTGCTTCATGATCATCATCTTCTTGTTTTTTGAAATTCAAATGAATGTCGAGCCGAGCATCCTGACTTTCAATAGGAGAAACTCCTTGGGCGACAACAAACTCTGCGTACTCCTGCGTATTCACGGCTTGCCGAATAGCATTCATAGACATATACGAAGTATCAACCCCTATTGCATGCAGTTCTTCTACTAATAAATCGATTGTCAACTCATTGCTTACATCTACTTTTTCGGTTGCCTGGATTTTGAGAACTTGTTCCCAAGACGTATTCTCCAATGTACGTGTGATTCTTTTCCCAGGAGTCACTATGGCAGTCGCAATCATCTGATCGTCATTCAGTTGTATGACGAGTTGAGCACTCACTTCTTCGGTAACTGCCTCACACTCCATGCTATCTGTCGGTAATAAGACGGTCCGATCTGTACATTGGATTCCGTTGATCAGCAGTTCGACTCCAAGTGAAGGCACAATAATCGGGTAGGTTTGTTTACCGAATCGGGCTTCTAAACGTCCATTGCGAATACGGACACCCGCAGGAATTTCTTCTGGCTCTTGCTGTTTACTATTTGATTTTTCCTTTTCACTAATTGTTACTTCTGCTAAGATTCTTTTCAGTCCAAACATCGATGTGCCCGCAGGCCGTTTTACATGGATGTGAACTTCGTCCATCGTCAATTGCAGAATTTCAAGCGCTTCATTAATCGCCTCTCCTACCGTTTCAGCTTGCGTTGTAATGGATCTGGTCATATTTCCACCTCCATCTATGTAGTTCTTTATCTTCATATATAGTATAGCATAGAATAGATTCTTTTTAACTATGTTTTCTGACTTCTTAAACCTCGTATAAGTCTTCTTATAACGAAAACTCGGTTAGCTTTCTTTGCATTCATTATCTGGTAAACTATGTACGAGAAAGAGGTGGGACTAGTGGATAGCAAAGATCCGTATCAAGAAGATTTGGATGATGATGAACTACAAGATCTCGTACTCGAAGCACAGCGGGAAGCATTAGAAAAAGCAGCTGCTGAAAAAAATGTCCGACGCACCTATCGTCCTTTCCCTAAGTGGATGTTTTGGATCATGGCAACTACTTTAGCTCTTAGCACGTTCGCCATTGTCTTTCAGATATACTCCATTCCAGCATTGGAGTTTCTAAAAGCATCGTCAGAGTTATCTTCAGATCCACAAATAGCCGAATATAAAGAAGCAGTAGTTGTCGTAGCTACAGAAAATACTAAAGGTACAGGTTTTTCAATTAATGAACAAGGTACGATTATTACGAATTATCATGTAGTAGAAGGAAATGAATCCATGATCGTCTCTTTCCCTAAAGGCGAACGATTTACCGCAGATGTCACAAAAGTGTTTCCAGACATCGATCTTGCGGTACTTGAAGTGAACGGAACGAATCTTCCTTACTTAACTTTAGCGGAAGAAACGACCTTTTATGATCACGAGCCCATTACGTTTATCGGAAATCCTTTGAGCTTTTCAGGAATAGCGAATAAAGGTCACACAATTGACTACAAACAGCTAGCCGATTGGGATATTCCGGTCGTCATGATCAAGGCACCTGTTTATAGAGGAAATAGTGGGAGTCCTGTTATTAATGAAAAAGGTAAAGTGATTGGCATTGTGTTTGCTACGTTAGATGAGGAGACGCACGGGAAGGTGGGGTTGTTCATTCCTGTAGATGCTTATTACGCGGCCATTGCGACTGAAGAGAAGTAAGTGATAGAGAAAATGTTCTACTCGTTATGTATACAAAAATAAAACCGGTCAAAGGAACGGAATCCTTTGACCGGTTTGTTGACTATCTTATTTTTTTGCAACTAATAATAGTCTACCTTTGTCTAGTTCGCTTTCGCCTTCTTCAGCTTCTGCCTTTGAAAGACCTACAGCTTCCATCTGCGCGCGCAATGTATCACCGCGAGATGTGAACATGTTCTTCATTGTTTCAAGGAAGCCCATCTCCGCCATACCTACTTGCTCTGAATCTAATGCGTCTGAAATTTTGTCTTCACGATCTTCACTATGTGCGAAAACATAAATCTCATCATGCGTATAGCCTTGTGTCACCAATTCTTCAATCTTCTTTTTAGCTTGCACTGCGTTCTCTAGGAAAAACTTATCCATTTTATCATAACCTCCACATATACTTGTTTTGTTTTTTTGTTCTATTCATCTATACCTATTCTCGACACTCCTTAAACAATAATGTTGAATTTCACATCCTTAGAACCATTATTCTGTTTTAAACTGATAAGAACTACGTAATTTTTAGAAAGAAAAACAACGTAATAGTCGGAATATGCTATACTTTCTTTATATTCAAATAAAAAATAGGGGGCTATTTCATTGTCAACAGAACGTATTGAAGCAGGTTTAGTCAAAATCAGGGAATATGTGAGTGAAGAAGAAGCCGAACGCATGATGACAGCTGATGCATTAAAAGAACTGGCTCCGGATTTACGGAAGTACATAGTGGAGTTCGCGTATGGTGAGATTTATTCACGTCCAGGACTCGACAGTAAACAAAGACAATTGGTAACTCTCGCTTCACTCGTCACACAAGGAGCAACTACACAAATTCAAACGCATGTAAAGCGTGGATTGACGGTGGGTTTAACTACAACGGAAATCGTAGAAAGTATGATGCAACTCATTCCGTATGTTGGATTTCCACGTGTACAAACTGCGTTGACTGCAGCTAAAGAAATACTGGAACAAGAAAAATGACAGCAAAATCCGGCCTAGAGAATTCTCTAGGCCGGATTTTTTCTTACCATCTATAAATTGCAGCTGCACCCGTTTCAACAGGCATCCGTTCTTTCGGAAGAACTACGACTTCTCCTCCCGTTTTAAAGACGGTTTCTGCTAAGTCGTCCAGTACATCATCCACTGTGGATTCTTCCAGATTGTTCGTCTGAATTTCTCCCGTTTCTAGATTGATTTTACCTGGGTACTGAAAACCGTCTTCCAATACAAGTCGTCTAATACGGTCCTCACTAGCCGCTTTAGCAATTTCTTCGATGTTTCCAGAACCTTGATCGCTCGCTTTGGCATTTTCAAAGTTCTCTACTAAATCTTTTGTTTTCTGCAAATACGTCGGCTCTACTAATTCCCATGCTTGTTTACGTAATTGTTCTAAACTCAAAGCATCGAAATCGGACTTAATTCCCTCCGCTTGCAAGTGTGGATTATGGCTAAGCTCTTTGAACTGCGTCTGATATTCAGAAAGTGTTACTAAATATAAAGGAAGATCCATCGGTTTAGAGTAATGTTCTGCCACCGTTCGATCGACGTATCGGAAATAACGTTCAATATCGATATCGATTTCATCTTTTTTACCGCCATGTCCATGCATCATCGCAGTTCCAGAAGCTCCACCCGCGTTACCAGTACCTAAATAGGACTCCGTCACTTGATCGCCAATTGCTTCGTCCTTCGTTTTCGCCAATTCCTCAGGGATCTCTACTTCCTCTATACCATAGCGATTCCCTTCAAAAAGTTTGAACTCTTGTCTATTGACGCCAAGTAAATGATAGCGGTCTGCAGATTGGAATACGCGAATAAGCGGTTTAATATGGAAACTATCTGACACAATCGCCAATTCAGGGACAGGACGTTGCAGTCGATAGGCTATGATGCGATCTTTCGTCGCAAATAAGGCCAGTCCATCTCCTGCGTGTGCCCAGAATGGACGCTCGCCTTCTAGTTTCTCTAGCGGAGCCAATAGACTCTTCACTTCATTCGCCGAGTGTTTTTTAGATAACTCTTCATGCACTTTCTGTAATAAGTTTTTAAATCTGATCGGGTCTTGTTGATTTTCAGGTCGATACCGGTGGGTCGGCTGATAAATGGAAATACATGTCTCCGCTTGCTCCATCAAAAACTCATGGGGAAATTCGTTTACAATCTCTACGTTCATCCTAATCCCTCCAATAATAATTTCCTGTATACAACAACAGGCTCTATTTTACTTGTTCCCTCTTCACTTGTTTGTAAACTATACGATTTCGGTAGTGTAGAATGTCCTTGACAAACAATTACATTTCCTGTATAGTTATTGTTTGGGATTGATAACAGATCTGACATTAAGAAAAGGCGTTCTGCAGATGTTTATTCGGAACACTTATTCATCACTGGCGCGACTATAGGGTCGCAAGGACGCAAAAGTAGGTAGGGTTTGCGTTGCTTAAGGGAAACAACCAGTAGAACACGACCGCGGCAAAAGAGGTCCAATCAGAATCTACATGCTATATAAATCAACACATATAATCGTTGTCAAACGTAACATTAGAGATCCTATTACAAAAAGCGAGCTCCCCGATATGGGACGCTCGCTTTTTTCAATTCAAATGGCTTCAAACGCTTGATCTAAGTCTGCCATGATGTCATCCATATGCTCTAAACCTACAGATAAGCGTAATAACGTATCCGACACGCCCATCTTCTCCCGATCTTCTTTCGGCACAGCTGAGTGTGTCATCGTCGCTGGGTGCTGCATGAGCGTCTCTGCGTCCCCTAGACTAACCGCCAACTTGATGAGCGATAAATGATTCAACAACTTCTGCGCATCCTCTTTTCCACCTTTAATCGTAAAGGAAATCAATCCTCCACCCGTTTTCATCTGCTTCTTCGCAATCGCATACTGCGGATGCTGATCGTCAAACGGATAAAATACTTCTTCTACTTTCGGATGCTTCTGTAAATAGTCAAAAATAATCTTAGCATTGGCCGAATGTCGATCCATTCGAATAGGCAATGTTTTAATCCCACGCAACAACAGCCACGCATCGAATGGTGAAATGATACCACCGAAATCTTTTTGCACTGTACCACGAAGTTTGGCCATGTCGTCTGCATCTTTACCTACGAGCAGCCCTGCGATCACGTCACCGTGCCCATTAATGTATTTCGTCGCGCTATGCAACACATAATCTACGCCAAATGTTAAGGGTGTTTGGATGTAGGGCGAGCAAAATGTATTGTCCACTACCACTTTCAAATTATGACGCTTCGCTACATTGACTACAGCTTCAAGATCAACTAGCTCCATTGTCGGATTGATTGGCGTTTCTACATATATACATGTAGTCTCAGGCTTCACCGCTTTTTCAATCTCTTGTTCTGTCTTCATGGAAATTAAATCATGCGTAATATTATACTTCTCTTCTAATATTTTTAAGAATCCGAATGTGCAACCATAAATTCCGCGAGAGCAAATCACATGATCATTGGCTTTTGTTAAATGAACGAGCACTGCACTGACCGCTGCCATACCGGATGCAAATGCAAGTCCCGCAGCGCCCTCTTCCATCTTGGCAATACGTTCTTCAAGCACAGCGACCGTCGGATTTCCTAAACGAGAATAAATATTCCCCGCTTCTTCGCCAGCAAAACGCCGCTCTCCTTGTTCAGCCGAATCAAATACATACGTTGAGGTTTGATACAGTGGCACAGCCAGACTTCCTTGATGATCTTTGCTGTCATATCCTTCATGAATCATGGCCGTCTCTTTATGCCAGTTGTTATTCTTTTTCATGCTGATTCCTCCTTGTTATAACGTATTCAAATTATTATGAAAGCGCTTTAGTCTAGTGTACATCGATTGTTTGAAAAACGAAAGAGCTATATCCTCTGCCTTTTTGTAAAGTGAAATAAAATCCTCTAATCCAACTTCCAAAAATGAAATGCTTGACCAATAGTCAATAAATTGGTATGCTATGCTTTGTGTAAAATATTCGCAGCAGTTATGTGTTCTATTTTGTCCAGTCTATTCCTTTTTAAAGGTGCACCACGTAACCTCGAGGCTGCAGGGGCGAAGTTGCAAGATTATAGAATGGCAGATGGATTGAACATATCTGGTCTTATTTTACAACAAAATAAAACCAACAGAGGAGGAGTCTCTCATGGCTCGATATACAGGTCCATCTTGGAAACTGTCACGCCGTTTAGGTATCTCACTAACAGGCACTGGTAAAGAAATTGAAAAGCGTCCATACGCACCAGGACAACACGGTCCAAACCAACGTAAAAAACTTTCCGAATACGGAATGCAATTACAAGAAAAACAAAAACTACGCTTTATGTACGGAGTGAACGAACGTCAATTCCGCACACTTTTCAACAAAGCTGGTAAAATGCAAGGTATTCACGGTGAAAACTTCATGATCCTTCTTGAAGCTCGCTTGGATAACGTTGTGTACCGCATGGGTCTTGCACGCACTCGTCGTGCAGCTCGTCAGCTAGTCAACCACGGTCACATCTTGGTAGACGGCAAGCGCGTTGACATCCCTTCATTCGCAGTAAAAACTGGTTCTGAAATCTCTCTTCGTGAGAAATCTCAAAACTTGACTGCTATCGAAGAAGCACTAGAAGTGAACAACTTCGTTCCAGATTTCGTAACTTTCGATAAAGATACGAAAAAAGGTACATTCGTACGCCTTCCAGAGCGCGGCGAATTAGCTGCTGAAATCAACGAAGCATTGATCGTTGAATTCTACTCTCGTTAATAACAAGGAAACCCCGTTGGCTGAGATGTTTATCTCGGCTGGCGGGGTTTTTATATTTCAAATCGCAAATGCCCCTACTAAAAAATACTAATCTATTCTAAATAAGTTTTTAATCTGTAATGTTGCAAATTCTTTTAGAACTTCTAAAGGAACTGAACCGATCTCCATCCTTTTATTCTTAATACCTTCTTTGATTTTTTCTAAAATTTTTTTATTTACATAATCTACTTGCCCTAGCAATCGTAAATGATATTAAACTTCTTCTTTTCTCCGACCATCCGGAATTTTTAGAGTTCGCTAAAAACACCAAACTGTTATGTAAAATCCTTTTGTGTGATATTTCCTTTGTTTAGAACCTGTTTAACACTTTCATGAATGTTTAGATTCATGGCCTACATTTATATATAAATCAAGAAGCTCAATCTAATTAACATTCTCACTTCGTATAATTTGTTAGATTTGTAAAACCTTTGTATATTTTGTGTATTCCTATCAAAAATTGTTATACAATAGTTATATATGGAAGGATTAATTATACAATTAGGCCACGGGCTTCGTTAGTTACGTGAAAAATGAGGATTGAAACAAACTGAGTTTACCGAAAGAAATGAGCATTCTTAATCAGAAAGTCTCTAATTATAAGAAAGGATTTAGATAAGTTGACAATTATGGATCTAGTGCAAATCCGGCTTTCGCTGTGAGTCTTAATTACACGTTAATCATCCTTTCGTTGTCCAGGAGGTATTTCATGAAGTTATACAAAGAGGCGGCTAGAGTTGAAAGTTATTTAAGTCCTGAGATAAAAGATTATAAAAGGATAGTAGATTTACTTCACGTCACTGAAGACTATCTGAATCTAACTGTACTTCAAAGAAAACGTCTAAAGGTTTTTGATGAAACCGATTTTGAAGCGTTAGATGATAAACAACAAGAACAAGAATTTCTTTTGTATTTTGGTGACATCCATTTCTTATTTAGCTGCGCGCATAAATTCATGATGCTTGCTGAAAGATTAATAAAGCAACTGCGGATTGAAAAGACTCCTTACTTTTGCGAATTGAAAAAGTATCATGCAGACAGCCGTAATCATTTTGAGCATATTGATGAAAGAATTGATAGACACCCAATTTACAGAATGGCATTTAGCACGGTTATAAATAATCGAATGACAGTTAACGAAATTGATTACGATGTTTCTGATGAAGTGCTCACACCATTGTACTTTATTTACGAGTATATTATAAAGAATATAGATGATAAGTACGGTTATACCACGGTATAAGTAGCCGTGTTTATAACTACATACTTCATAGTAGTATTTCACTAATTTACGTATTCGAGACAAATTACTCAGGGGGTGATTTAAATGGAAAAGAAAACGAAAAAGCCTTTTTATAAGCGTTGGTGGTTTATAGGTTTTTTTACAATTGTAGCGCTAGGATTTGTAATGGACTTATTTGAGTCGGAGGAATCAAAACAAGCTAAATTAGATGAAGAGATTTCTATCCAGCAAGAAAGAGAAGAAAAGAACGAAGAAAGAGCAAAATCGCAAGAAACGCGTAAACAAGAAGTGGCTTTAGAATTGGAAAAACAGCAGAATGATGAGATAAAGGAAAAAGAGAGACTAGCAAATCGTTCGATAGATCAGAAGCTAGCTGAAGATATTGAAGATATAGACACGGCCACGCTTTCAGAAGATGGAATACTGACACTAGAACAAGAAGCGAAAAACTATTGGGATGAAACGGCTATTTTGGAACAAAACGTTTACAGTTTATTTGAAGCTGCAGGAGAAGGTTTTAGTGACCCCTCTGTCAATGTAGTGAAGATGGTAATCACTACCGGAATGGTAGACAACAAAGGAAACGAATCTTTAGAGGACATCGTGAAATTTAACTACACCAAAAACTCCTTTGAAGAGCTAAATCTTAAGAAGTTTTTAGAGATATCTTATAGTCAGACTTGGAGAATATTGAATGAGTCAGACACTTACTGGATTCATCCAGGTATATATAAGAATGTAAAAGCGGATTACACAAAAAACTTACAATATGGATTAACTAAACAATGATTAAATAAAGGTTGTGAGATCTATGCAGCTAAGAAACCACACCGATTACTGTGAGGAACGGGCCGACAAGGTCCTCTCCCACTTTTCTTATACATATCCAGATGAAATCGATTTGTATGACATCTGTTGGCGTTACGGTATCCGAGTGTTGCCCTTGGACTCTCCTTAGAAGGAATAGCAATTAATAAACATCTAAAGGCTTTCTCTATACCGAAGGATCATGCACGACGCGGCACCATCTTCATTAAAGATGGTTTGGACGCTATTGAAAAGAAACTGTTGCTTGCGGAAGAGTTCCGTCACCTATATGCGCATTACCAGTCGCAACTCAGTTTGGATCAATACACTATTGGCAAGTGTGAGAATCAGGCGAAGCGTATGGCTGCCTATCTGCCAATGCCAGGACGATTCATTGAAGATGTGTATGCCGACGCGTACGAAGCGCCTGTAGTGATCTCGGACATTGCAGATTACTTTCTGGTGACAGATGAAACGGCTGCTTATCGGATAGAATTGGAGTTTCAGCATAAGCTGGATGGGTTTGTGGCATCGCGTGGGAAGTTAGGGACATTGGAGTGGATTGATTAGAACAGGAGGCATTAACTTGGCTAAATCATTTTTAGTTTGCAAAACTAACATTTTTAAAGTAGAAGATTATCTAATACCGACTCAATTACAACTTGAGGAACTTGAAGACGAAGGTACAGCTCAAATTTCCTTGAGTATGAATCATAAAAGTTTCCACTTAGGCTTTGATCAATATTTATGCCATTATGATTACGTTCACAATAAATCTGGAATTGTATTCAATAGACCATTCACGCATTACTTCGAACCTATGCAATTTTACACTTATTATAATAATGAAAACAATTTAGCGTTAATACAAACAAGAACAGAAGCAGCCATTGATTTTAAAAAAGAAATTAATCGTACCAAAGAATACAATTTGTCTACAGTAGTAATGAACTTTGAAAAAATGATTCCTTTAATCACAGAAGTGGCTGGCGCATGGATTGCCGATTTAAATCGTGCTCACTTAAAAACAGCAGGTTACTTTGGCCCTGACGTCCATAAAAGCGAAGAGTATAAGGAAGCAGCTTCGGAAGGGAATGTCTCGTCCATAATGATGAAGTATATCAGTCAGAGTACGGGCAACGAACACACTATTAATATTTCAAAAAAAGGCTCATTAACAATTTATGATACACTTCCTACACTAGAAGAGGAATTGGACATTGTAAACGAAATATACTTAAAGTTAATAAAACCCCACCTATAATCAGCGTGGGGATAACGATAGGTATTCTTCTGAAAAGCTTCTAAAAGATTGGAGACTTTCAGTATGCAATTCAATTGATGTTTTATTAATTGAGACTCTTTCACCATCAACTTTAAATTTCACGTTGAATGTATTTACTTCATTTGCGTTTAGTCTTCTAACGAAGAAGCCGAAATAAGGATTGTACTCTTTGAAGTCAATCGTCAAGTAGTAATCACTCTTATCTTCCTTGAGTACTCTTGACAGGCTTTCCAGCAAGATTCCGATTTCTTTTTGAATTATAGTCTTGGATCTTCTATATGATACTTCTAGGTCTTCGACAATTAAACGAATTTGATGAGGACTGGTTACAACTTCATAGGACAAAGTTTTGATTTTGTATATTTTTCTAGCATTACTTAGCTGTATTATTTTATAATCTGTTGATTTCGAACAAAATATTTTATCAATTTCCTTAAAGATATCTTTATCAAATTCCCCCGTAAACTCCACTTGCATATTCCATATACAATCAGGATTTTTAGCAATAAACCACATGTTTTTTATCTTCATATAAAATCGTTCAGATTGATTCCAAGTCAATTGCACAGCAAAAAGTAACCAACCAGCGATAATAGTTCCATTCGTGTAAAATGAATTAGGATTTTTGAGAATTGATATAATCGCAATAATAATAGAAGCTCCCCATACAGCGATTAGAATGGTTTTCTTGTTCAAATTGCGACCCCCTTTCAGTTTACATTATATATTTATTGTAATTCAGAAAATGACATTTAGCAATGTTTCGCTTATACTTACAGAACATACATTCTCAAAAGGAGATGATTCCTTATCACCCCCCACAGCGTCTGTCCACGTAAATAAAGGATGATAATGATGAGCAAAAAGAAAACAGATAAACCAGTACGTGTGGATTCAAAAAAAGAACCTGAAGTGTTCAGCTATCTGAATGTGAAAGGTAAAAAGCTCTAGGGATTCCGGTATCGCTATTATGATGCGCTTGGTAAACGTCGTGAGCAAGGTCAGCAGGCTTAGCAACTGAAAAGATGGCGTTGCTTAATCTATCGGAAGTAAAGTCTGATTTAATTAATGCCCACATCCATCGTATTGATCAATCAAACGTGACCATTTCGCAATGGTTAGATGTATGGTTCGAAACATATCAAAAAGATTGGAAAATCACCTCAAAGTTGCAGCGTGCAAATGCTATCAAATATCAGATGAAACCCCTTCTCGGAAAATACAAACTAATGTCTTTGGATAAGTCCACATACAAACCTGAGTTCATTGACGTCCTGTTAAAGAAATATGAACCTGGTACTGTTCAATTATTTCATAGACTATTCAAGATAGCGATCAACGCTGCAGTAGAAGATGAGATTATCGTTCGGAACCGTTTCAATAATATCACTATTGAAAGTGGTAAGAAGAAAGATAACTTCTATACGGCTGATGAGCTGCTTGTTTTTCTTGAATCCGCAATATGACTGGAGAATGTCGCGAATTACACGTCCATCCTTACCTCAGCCTACACTGGATTACGTCGTGGTGAGCTACAAGGTCTCAAAAGGTCAGATATAGACTTCAGTGAAAAGCTATTGACTGTCAGTCACACAAGAGATCGATATGGTGATAGAATGCCGAAAACGAAAAGAAGTTATCGGACCATCCGTAATGATGATGTGCTGATTAGCCAACTGGAATCATACCGTAAATGGTGCATCCAGAAGAAGCTATGGATTGGCAAGCAGCATGAAGTAAAAGACAATGTATTTATCTCTTATCAGGATGGCACCCCTATCGCTGATAACACTTTGAATTATCGTTTTGGAAGAATCAATAAGCAAGTTGATTTAAAGAAAATCACACCGCACGGATTACGTCATACACATGCCACGATTTTAATTAGCCAACGGGTATCCCTGTAAACTATTGCAGACAGATTAGGAAACCCTGTTGGCTGAGTTTTCCATCTCGATTGGCGTAGTTTTTTATTCACAAATTCATTATCTACTCTGTCCACCCATCACAAAATATACGTTTTTTCATATTCTCCTATTCATTCAAATATAATCACCTAGGAGGTGTTTTTTGGGATGGAAACAAAAGGTTGGCAGTTGAACTTGCTAAAGCTTTAATCCAGAATAACCATGTAAAGTCGGTTTTCAATAAGAGATACGACAGCGATGCAAACATCATTGTATACACCATTGAAGATAACGAGTTTTCTTTTAACGATATCGTTTTGCATTTTGAAGAGTGTCTAAAGAAATCTAAAGAATATCACTAGAGCCTTGGATGACTCTTTTACTAATGAAAATACATCTTACTTTACAGGTGCTTCTTGGGGGTGTTATACGTAATTGTATCTTAATGCCCTTTTTCAGTTTTATCCCCTTTGGTCAAAGTGTTAACCGTTTATGTCGAGTACTTGCGCGCTAAACTTTCATGTTTTGTTTAAACATTCATGATTTCGCCTCACATTTTTTTCATCAATTTTCTTTAGTAATCATACTCCCCCATCTCCACTTCAAATATCCCTTTCACTTCCACCGAAGCCACACCACCATAATGAACATAACCCGTCTCCGGCCAATAAAGCGATCGGGTCATAGTCCCGTCTACTAGCTCAATTCCAAAAAACACTCGCTTTCCTTCCGTCGCTCTTCTATCCGGTTCATACGGCATGATCAGCAACTCTTCAATCAGCTGCTCTGCATGCTCATCCGAAAATTCCCCAATGAACGATAAATCTTGCTCGCTTTGTAAAATGACTCGCTGTACCTTCCCTTCTATATCTAAAAAATCTCCAACTGTTTCAGCCGTATCCGATTCAGTGACTTCGTATACCTTACCGTCCGCTATAATTCGAAATGCCGGATCATATCCTTTCATTGCGAATACTTTCGTCCCTTTCGGCAAGTAAGCAGCATCTCCATTTTTCGACTGATGATTGGCACTTGCATGGCCATCCAACATATACTTCACTTCTCCTACTTCTTCAGTAGTTTCCCAGTCCTTTTCAAGCTCGTTCATTTCATAGTTCGCTTCATACGTCGCATCATTCCATTTCACAAAATCTACCCAGTCAATAATCGTGTTCTGCGAGGATGGGTTGATAGAGCAAGCTGTCAGCAATAATAAAACAGGAAGTAGCAGCATTCTTTTTGTCATAATTCTCCACTCCTTTTAAACGTAGACGTAGATTGTGACTTCAAGTTACAAAATACCACCAGGTTAGCTTTGCACACTATATAGAGCTGAGAAGCAAAAAGGATACTAGGTGTAAAAAGTTTTCTCAGCCGAAAAGGAATCGAGAAATACTCGACGTCGAGATGCTTCTCGACAATATCTTTATTCTTTAGTTCTTAAGTTCTTTGGTTATAGGCCGTACCAATATGATACGATGTGTCGTTTCACATTGATAGGCACCTTCGTTTCAAAATGAAACATCCGTCGTACCATTTTGAAACGTGCTAAAAAGCTATATGTACATGTGGTTTTTTATTATATGATGCATGGAAGCAAATCTTCTTTATGAGGAATTAAAAAATATATAAAAAAAGAACGTCCCAAGAAAGGACGCTCCGAATTAATATTTCACAAAAGTTTTATACTTCTGTTGTTTATGATCTGTCTTCTACAATTGAAACATATTTTACGTCTCTATAAAAGAAACAATATAACGTTCCTTTACTATCTGTAAAAACAATATCATTGCTTCGAGAACTTGTCGCCATCCCTAACGCATCTTCTTGATCTTCTGCTTCAACGATTCTGACAATACTTTCAGCGCCTGCAAAGTGGTAATGTACTCTGTATTTTTTCAAACTTCTCACTTCCCTCTATCTACAGTATTCGACATAGAGAAGGAAAACCCTTTTAAGTTGAGGATGTGAGCGCTAAGTTTTTGTGCTTTCTTGAACGTTTAGGGTTGTCATCACCCAAATAACTCCGATAGAAATATACCAGACACGAATATACGTTCTGTACAAATTGTTTAAAACATGATATGATAGACATCAAATATACAATAAGCAAATTTAATTTAGATATCTATTAAAAAACACATACAAAAACTATGAGGAGGTATTATATGACGGATCGAGACCTTCTAGAACTTATGGTTAATAAAATGACGAACATGGAACAGGTTTTATCCGTCTTTAAAAAAGATATTAAAGATGAGTTTTCTTCTTTAAAAACCGATTTCTCTTCACTAAAACCTGATATTTCTTCATTAAAAACTGATGTCTCTTTACTAAAAACGGACGTCTCTTTACTCAAGTCGGATGTTGCTTCCATTAAAGAAGAACAAAGATTTATGAAACAGGCTATATTTGAACTTGATGCACGCTCCATTTCGACTGATGAGAAAATTGACGCTTTAACCGAAAACGTCTCACGGAATACAGAAAAATTAGATGAAATGCACATGACTCAACGCCTTGTTAATGATCACGATACAGACATTCGCATCATCAAAAAAATGTTAATACAATAAGCACACAATAAAGTAGAGTGCCTATGAGGTAATCAGTTATAGCTGTTTTACCACATAGGTACTTTTACTAAAATTTGCTATTTCATTTATATTCCCTTCCCTATATCAACAGAATTACTATTTCCAACATAAAAAGACACCTCCGAAGAGATGCCTTTTCATCAACTATTAATTCCGTAACGTATCATAAATTCAATCCATGATACTCACTAGGAAACCTTCATGCTTATCTAAAGCGGCTGATGCAGCTTCCACGATGTTTTCAGATCGCATAGCGGTCGCTTGCTTGTTCGCTACATTCCACAGTGTAAAAGCTTCAACCAGTTCTTGATGCTCAATCGCGAAAATGTTTGGTGGCGTTTCTTCTTTAATGGTTGTCGTTACAGTAGTAAATCGCTTAGCGGCGCGTTTAACACCTTCTGGGCTATCCTCTTCCACCGCATCGATCATTTCATTAATCGCGTCGCCTATTAAACCTAACGTCATCGCGTACATCATATACTCTTTTTTCAATTTATGATCTCCCAGTTAAACAAACTTCACCATACTATATTTCTTTTTCCCACGTCTCACAATAGTGAATGCGTCTTCCAAGCGTTGCTCTGCCCCTACCGTGAATGCCGTATCTGTAATGCGCTCTCCATTGAAGGAAATGGCACCGTTAGTTACGTCTTCACGCGCTTGACGTTTCGATGGAGATACACCCGCTTGTACAATGAAATCGACGATGTTTTGATCCACTTTTTCCATTTCTACAGTCGGTACGTCTTTAAACGCATCTTTCATTTCAGTAGCTGTTAATGCTTTTAAGTCACCGCTAAATAGTGCTGCAGAAATACGTAGTGCTTGATCTAGTGCGTCTTGACCGTGAACTAGGCGCGTCATTTCTTCTGCCAACGTCTTCTGTGCTTTACGTAAGTGTGGCTCTTCTTGTACGGATACTTCAAGTGCTTCAATTTCTTCACGGCTTAGGAATGTGAAGATTTTCAAATATTTCACAACGTCCGCGTCTGCTGCGTTAATCCAGAATTGGTAAAACTCATATGGAGAAGTTTTCTTCGCATCAAGCCATACTGCACCGCCAGCAGATTTACCGAATTTCGTGCCATCCGCTTTCGTTACTAACGGAATTGTGAATCCGTATGCTTGTACTTCTTCGTCATGCATTTTGCGGATGACTTCTAGACCTGTCGTAATATTCCCCCACTGATCGGATCCACCGATTTGCACACGGCAGTTGTGGTTATCAAATAAGTGATTAAAGTCTGCACCTTGCATCAACATGTACGAGAATTCCGTGAACGAAATCCCTTGATCTAGACGAGACGCCACATTATCTTTTGCTAGCATGTAATTGACGCTTAGCAATTTACCGTAGTCACGCAAAAATTCGATCAATGACATGGAACCGATCCAGTCATTATTATTTACTAGCTTCGCACCATTTTCTGTTTGAAAATCAAAGATCATTTCTAGTTGCTTTTTGATTCCGCGAACATTGTCGTCTACTTGATCTGTCGTCTGCAATTGGCGTTCTTCAGAGCGTCCAGATGGATCCCCGATCATCCCTGTAGCGCCACCGATCAATAGAATCGGTTGATGTCCGTGTAACTGGAAGCGACGCAGTGTCAGCAACGGTACGATATGACCGATGTGCATACTATCTGCTGTTGGGTCTACCCCACAGTATAGAGAAATTTTCTCGTCTGTTAGAAGCTTTTCAAGTCCTTCTTCATTCGTCTGCTGGTATAGCAAACCTCTCCAACGTAAATCATCCATTAATTCATTCGACATTTTTTATTTCCTCCTATTTTCAACATAAAAAGTCCCCACACGATCAATAAATGATCATGCAGGGACGTTAGTTGAGTAATTCATAACGCGGTACCACCCGGCTTGAGAGTAAACACTCTCCGGCTTTGAGGCGCTAGTAACGTTGCGCAAAACGTACACTCCAAAACTGTAATTCATGTATAGTGCACCGAACAGCTTCCACCAACCGCTGTCTCTCTAGGACGGAACTCACTACCACTACTTCGGTTTCTTCGACATGTAATTTCGTATGAGTTCAATTTTACCTATCTTCCAATGAAAGTCAACAATTAATGCATATTTCCTCTTGAATCTGTGATATAATGAGAAAGATTTTTGGGGGGAGAAAAACTTTGAATAACGAAAAGAATAATAGAATTAAGCAACTTGAAGATAAGTTTGAACAAGCGAAAAAAGAGCCTTGGGCCAAAAAACTTCGCATCGGTACCGGCGTACTTTGGAACTTGTTTATTTTACTCATTATCTTCGCCGTCATTGGGGCCGTATTTGCGAGTTCAGTTGGTGCAGGCTATTTCGCTTCTCTCGTTGCGAAAGAACCGTTACGAACGAAAGAAGAACTTCGAGACCAGGTGTTTACTTATGAAGAAACATCTGAAATGTTCTTTGCAGACAGTATTTATCTAGGCAAGATCAACTCGGACATCGAGCGCCGACAAATTACGCTAGATAAAGTTTCACAGTATGCACTGGACGCTGTGCTTGCTACTGAGGATGAATATTTTGAAGAACACAAAGGTGTCGTGCCAAAAGCGATATTCCGTGGCGTGTTCCAAGATGTTACGAACTCAGACAGTCAAACGGGTGGATCAACACTCACACAGCAATTAGTCAAAAACCAGATTCTGACGAATGAAGTATCGTACGAACGTAAAGCCAAAGAAATCTTGCTAGCTATGCGTTTGGAACACTTCATGACGAAGGATGAAATTCTCGAAGCTTACCTGAATATCATTCCTTATGGTCGTGATGTTTCGGGACAGAATATCGCAGGTATCGAAACAGCCGCACGCGGTATCTTCGGCATTAAAGCCGCTGATTTAAGTTTGCCGCAAGCTGCATATATTGCGGGTATTCCACAAGCACCTTATACATACACGCCCTTCTACAGTAAAAATCAAGGGATTAAAGAACGGGAAAAACTTATGTACGGTGTTAACCGAATGAAAACGGTATTGTTCAGAATGCGTGATGCAGGTTATATTACGGACGCAGAATGGAAGGAAGCAAAGGCTTACGATGTAACGAAAGACTTCAGACAACCTTCACGCCGTGCGACGGAACGTTATCCGTATGTCACACAAGAAATTCAAAATCGTACCATCGAAATTTTAGCTAAAGTATTAGCTGAAAAAGATGGCATCGACGCGGACCGTTTTGAAGGTGATTCCAAGATCAAAGAAAAATACGAAATCATGGCAGACCGTTCCATGCGAACAGACGGCTATCGTATCTTCTCTACGATCAACAAAGAGCTGTATGACAAAATGAATGAAGTGGCTGACAGCTTCCAGTACTACGGATATACGTATACATCCGAAACAGTAGATGACGAATCAGGCAAAACGATTACGAAACAAAATCCTGTACAGGTCGGTGCCTCGTTGATCGAGAACCATACAGGGAAAGTCCTATCATTCGTCGGTGGACGTGATTATGAACTCGAAGCATTAAATCACTCCACACAAGCATACCGACAAAATGGATCTTCTATGAAACCATTATTGGTTTATGCACCCGCTATTGAATATGGCGTGATTGGTGCAGGGAGTCCGCTAGTCGATGTGAAGTTTAGAAGAGGGACCTATGCACCTGGTAACTACTTCGACCGTGAGCTTGGAGTATTGCCAGCGCGTGAGTCACTAGCACGTTCACAAAACTTATCTACTATACGTCTATATGACCAGATTATAGATAGAAACCCAATTGATTTTCTTAAGAAAATGAAATTCAAAAATGCTACAGATCAAGCAGGTAGTGGTCTTTCTGCAGCATTAGGAACGATGGATGTCACTGTAGAGGAAAACACAAATGCTTTCGCTACATTTGCCAATGGCGGTCAATTCATTGAATCGTATATGATTGAACGAATTGAAGACATGAAAGGTAATATAGTATTCGAACACAAAGCGGAACCAGTCGAAGTGTTCAGCCCGGAAACTTCTTATATCATCACCGATATGATGCGTGATGTACTAAAAGGAAACGGTACGGCTGCAAGATTACCTGGCCTCATGAATATTCGTCCAGATTTAGCTGCCAAGACAGGAACATCCCAGCATTACGGTGATGCTTGGCTAGTCGGCTATAATCCAAATGTATCGCTTGGTGTGTGGATGGGTTATAAAAACAGAAATACTCCGTTATATCACGGCTACAACAGTGGTCAAATGCATCCATCAGAACGGACAGCACGATTGTACGGACAATTGATGAATACAGCCAATACCGTGATACCAGAAACGATTAAAGCAAGAGATACCTTTAAGCGCCCTAACGGCGTTGTCACACGTTCATTCTGTGGCATTTCAGGACTCGCTCCTTCTGCTGCATGTTCATCAGCAGGACTCGTTCGATCGGATTTATTTAATTCGAAAAAGATGGTTCCATCAAAAGCGGATGACAGTATCGTTTCATCAGCGGCTGTTCGAGTAAATGGAAAACTATATCAGGCGTTAGCTTCTACTCCTCGTGAATTTGTCACGTCTGGTGGCATTGGCGTAACTTCTGAATATGGAAAGCGGATGCTTGGACGTTTAGGTGGAGATGCTTCTAAACTACTTGCAGGTCGTGGCAGTTATTCAAGCAGTGTCGCAGGCGGCACATTCCCTGCTGACAATGTACCACCAGCAGCCGTATCGGCAGGACAAAATGGTTCAGTTCTTACATGGACCGGCTCCTCTTCAAATGATGTAATTGGTTATTACATTTATCAGAACGGTGCTAGAATCGGTACGGTTCATGACGGAGCTTCTAGATCGTATAAAGTCGGATATGGTTCTTACTATGTGCGCGCAGTTGATATTACCGGCCAACTATCAGGGCCTTCAAACACGGTAACAAATGCTGCACCTGCACCAAAAGCAGAGCCGAAATCAGATACGAATTCTGGAACAAAACCAGGAACTAATCCAGAAACGAAACCGGATGCAAAACCGGAAACAGATGCTGAATCAAAACCAGATTCGAAACCAGAAGCTACACCCGAATCTAAACCAGAACCAAAACCAGAAGCAAAGCCGGAAGCTACACCTGAACCAAAGCCAGATGCAGCTCCTGCAGCAAAAGAATAACGCACAAGCCGGATTACAAGGTGAAATTGTAATCCGGCTTTTTTTGTCTATAAAAAATGTGTGGAAAGTAATAAAACTCCCCTCTTCATTACTTTCCACACTTTTTACTAATCCATTATAATTACCGACAATTCAGTGATTTTAATGATAATAATATACTTTTCCACCCTATCAATTGTATACTTAACAAAGAGCAACACGTGCCGAACTTACAACTAGTACTTGAGCGTACAATGGATAGAAATATTAGGAAGAGGTGAACTGTGTGGAACATAAAAAGACCTACTTTTCCAGATCATTTCCGCATGACGAAGGGGAACTGGTCATTGAAGGGCCCGTTTCACCAGAGCGATTGGCGGCGTTCGAATTTCACGAAGGACTAAAAGCATTCCGTCCATCTAAACAACAACAAGAAGCATTGGTGAAAATCGCTGCGTTTCCTGAAGGTCGAATCAATGTAGCGAGAATCGATAATATGGTCGTTGGGTACGTTACCTATCTATATCCCGATCCACTCGAACGCTGGTATGAAGCAAACATGGATAATTTAATTGAACTAGGTGCCGTTGAAGTAGTTGCTGCCTATCGTGGTGCACGCATCGGCAAATCTTTACTGGAATTATCGATGCTCGATGATGCGGTGGAAGATTATATTATTATTACAACCGAATATTATTGGCATTGGGATTTGAAAGGAACTGGGTTGACAGTATGGGAGTATCGTAAAATGATGGAGAAAATGATGCGTGCAGGTGGCATGGAATTTTTCTCAACCGATGATCCAGAAGTTAGCTCCCATCCCGCAAATGCACTAATGGCGAGAATTGGAAAACGAGTCGATCAAGAATCCATCGAACGTTTTGATCGTGTGCGTTTCAAAAATCGTGTTAATTACTGAAAGTGAGGAATGATCATGCTAATACAGGACATTATGAAAACAGATGTGATTACGCTTAATTCTACGCATACGATTGCAGATGCGGTACAACTGATGAAGGAAAAACGAATCCGCCACATCCCTATTGTGAAAGATGGGCGGATAGAAGGACTAGTTACAGATCGTGACGTCAAAGAAGCCTCTCCTTCCAGCATTTCAGAGAGATTGGAACCTTCACTTTATGAAACAACACTTGATAAAATTATGAAAACCGACTTATTGATTGGACATCCGCGAGACTTTGCGGAAGAAGCTGCGTTAATGTTTTATACGTATGAAATCGGTTGTTTACCAATCGTTTCTAATTATCAGCTAGTCGGAATTCTTACTAAAACAGATTTACTCTATAACTATATTGAATTAACAGGTGCCAATCAGCCAAGTTCGCATATTCAAATTCGCGTTCCAAACACGCCTGGTATTTTATATGAAGCATCTAAAGTATTTCACGACCACAATACGAATGTGCTAAGTGTACTGGTTTATCCTTATCAAGATAATGAAGAGTACAAAATTCTAGCGATCCGCATCAAACGAATGAATCCTCTTCCGATCATCGAAGGATTAAAAGAGCAAGGATTCGAAGTTCTTTGGCCAAGTGAACCGGAGATGGGCGTATGAAAAAACAAGCGAGTTTTATCTTTTCTCCCGACCAACTAAACTATGAATTTTCGGATACCCACCCGTTTAATCAGAAGCGAATCATTTTGACAAAAGATTTACTAGATAACATGAATACGATCAAACCTGAAGAAATCGTGATTCCGCGCACAGCGACAGACGAAGAATTGCTTCTGGCTCATGACGCAAAGTATATCGAAATCGTGAAAAAAGCGAGTAAAGGTGATGTTAGCGAAAACATCGGTAGTATATACGGAATCGGTACCGAAGATACACCATTCTTCACTGGCATGCATGAAGCGAGCGCATTGCTCGTCGGTGGTACTCTTACAGCAATTGAAGAAGTAATGGAAGGCCGTTCCAGATACGCGCTGAACCTCGGCGGCGGCTTGCATCACGGATTCCAAGGGAAAGCTTCTGGCTTTTGTATTTACAATGATAGTTCAGTAGCTATCAAATACTTACAGCAAAAATATGGCGCTCGCGTATTATACGTAGATACCGATGCGCACCATGGCGACGGCGTGCAATGGACGTTTTACGATGATCCAAATGTCTGTACATTCTCGATCCATGAAACAGGTCGCTACTTGTTCCCTGGTACAGGTAATGTAACTGAACGAGGCAATGGCGCAGGTTATGGCACGTCATTCAACTTCCCTATCGACGCATTTACGGAAGATGAATCATTCCTACATATCTATAAAACGGCCTTGCGGGAAGTAGCAGAACACTTCAAGCCAGACGTTATTCTTACCCAAAATGGAGCAGATGCGCACTACTTCGATCCATTAACGCATCTGTATAGCACCATGAAGATTTACGAAGAAATTCCGAAACTAGCAAAAGAACTCGCAGAAGAATTCTGTGATGGGAAGTGGATTGCAATAGGCGGTGGTGGATACGATATATGGCGCGTAGTACCGCGCGCATGGTCTCATCTATGGCTGACTATGAAGGACATCCCAACACCAACCGGACGCCTGCCAGAAGCCTGGCTAAACAAATGGCAACCTGAATCCCCTGTTCCTCTTATTGAGACGTGGGAAGACCCTGAGGACCTATACGAGCCAGTCCCTCGTAAACATGACATCAATGAAAAAAACGAGCAAATGCTAACGAGAGCGTTGCACGTCATTCGAAAAGCATAATAAAAAGCAACTTATCGCGAAGATAAGTTGCTTTTTTATCTTGATGTTTTCAAAAATAAGGTAGTAGTGCTCAAAGTTCTGAACACAATACCCGTTACTCTTCGTCGCAGGAGGCAACTCCTACCTTACTTCTTAACCGACTGCCGCTCTTCCAAATAATAAGGTAAAACAACTTCGGTCTCTTCTACTTCTTCCTTATTCATCAACTTCGTCAACAAACGCATCGATACGGCACCTAAGTCATACAATGGCACCACAATCGCAGTCAGCTGCGGACGAACAATACGCGCAAGAATAGAGTGCTGGAAACAAATAATCTCTAAATCCTCAGGTATTCTAAGATTCTCATCACGCACACCATTCATAATACCAATTGCAACTTCGTCACTGCTCGTCATGACAGCCGTTGGACGGTCAGACAACTTACCTAGCACATTCCAGCTTTCGTAAGCATCATCATACGTATTGTCGGTTTCCACGATCAATGACTCATCGATCATCATCCCCGCTTCTTCCAACGCACGAATATACCCAACACGCTTGCACACACGATTAATGTCACGCGTAAACGGTCCCGAAACAAATGCAATACGCTTGTGGCCATTGTCGATTAACTTCTTAGTTACTTCATATGCGGCTTGTTCATGATCAATATTGACAGAGGGTAAGTTGTTTTCAAAATCCAACGTCCCTGCCAAGACGATTGGAACGTTCGCTGTTTTCATTTCTTTACGTACTTCAGGTGAAATAGAATCACTCATGAAGATCAGTCCATCTACTTGCTTACCTAAATGATCTTCAAACAACTCAACCTCTCGAGAGGTACTCTTGTCGGAATTCGAGATGATAATATTGTACTCATACATCGTGGCCACGTCTGCAATCCCTCTGGATAGCTCTGCGTAGTAACTCTTGGACATATCCGGGACAATTACTCCGATCGTGGTAGTACGCTTACTAGCTAGTCCACGAGCGACGGCGTTTGGCCGGTATCCCAATCGTTCAATACAGTCCAATACTTTTTTGCGAGTCGCCGGCTTCACGTTTTGATTGCCGTTCACTACACGTGAAACCGTTGCCATCGATACGTTCGCTTCTCTTGCTACATCGTAAATAGTGATCGCCATTTTTGCTCCTCCTGTCTTTATTCTTTACTAGTATACCGTGTTCTACTGGACTTTTGTGTTTTTCTGTACAGAATTCCGTCATTCTATACAGAAAAACACCGACCTTTACGAATAAAGGATCGGTGTTGGATGTTTTAGATCGTTTGGTGTGTGTTCATGAAGCGAGTAATCTCTTCGTAGAACTTGTCAAACTGCTCAATATCCATTTGCTGCGCTGAATCCGATAATGCTACGGCTGGATCCGGATGAACCTCTGCCATAACGCCGTCTGCTCCTACTGCAATTGCTGCTTTCGCTGTCGGAAGCAATAAATCTTTACGGCCAGTGGAGTGTGTAACGTCCACGAATACCGGTAAGTGCGTTTCTTGCTTCAAGATGGGAACAGCAGAGATGTCCAGCGTGTTTCGAGTTGCCGTCTCATATGTACGAATTCCTCGCTCACATAGCATAATCTCCGTATTACCTTTAGATATAATATATTCAGCTGCATTGACGAACTCAGAAATCGTTGCAGACATTCCACGCTTTAGAAGTACTGGCTTATTGACCATTCCAGCTTCTTTCAGCAATTCGAAGTTCTGCATATTACGTGCACCGATTTGGATTACATCGATATATTCGAGTGCTTCCTCCAAGTGTGACGGTGTAATGATTTCTGTGACGATAGAAAGTCCAGTTTCATCCGCAACTCGCTTTAGAATTTTTAAACCTTCCAGGCCTAAACCTTGGAAATCATATGGAGATGTACGTGGCTTGTAAGCTCCTCCACGAATCATCGTTAATCCTTTTGCTTTGATTGACTTGGCAACTGCCAAAACCTGCTCGTAAGATTCTACTGCACAAGGTCCAAATACGAAAGATGGATGTCCGTCTCCGATTTTATGGCCGTTTACGTCAACAATCGTGTCTTCAGGTTTTCTAGTACGGGATACGAGCAATGCATTCTTCTGCTCATCTTGCTGTACTTCAAGTGCTGACATGAAAATAGATTTAAATACCTGTTCAAGGATACCGTCTGGTAAAGGACCAATGTTTGCCTTCTTTAAGACGTTGAGCATCTCGCGTTCGCGAACCGGATCATATCTATTAACACCTTGCTTTTCTTTTAACTTACCAATTTCTTGGATAACGCCTGTACGTTCGTTGATCAATTTAAGTATATCTAGGTTCAACTGATCAATAGTACCTCTCAACTCACCTAAATCTTGCTTGCTCATAATACCTGTCTCCTCCCCGTACATATCTTCCTTTGCTAACACCGGAATCTATGGTACATTTTTATATAATAGACCTAGTATAATGAATACTCATAGAAAAGTCACGCAATTTCATCGAATAAATAAATATTCACTATTTTCACATAGAAAAAACTTGAAAAGAGGTTGGAAATCCTGGTTACTAAGTTATTCGCTCTTGATATCGGGACTCGCTCCGTTGTGGGCATTATACTGGAAGAACATAACGATTCATTCCATATTGTAGACTTGATTTCTAAAGAACATAAAGAGCGATCGATGATTGATGGACAAATACATAATATTTTAAGCGTGGCGTCTATTATTCAAGAAATTAAGGAAGAATTGGAACAAACTCATGGTCCTCTGAAACATGTCAGTGTTGCGGCAGCTGGTCGTTCATTGAAAACAGCAGAAGGAACTGTGACGGTAGATATTTCAGATCGTACATTGGTATCAAAAGAGGATATTAACCGATTGGAGTTATTAGCTGTCCAACATGCACAGGAAAAATTACTAGCCGCTCATCAATCGCAAGAGGATGATCACTATTATTGCGTAGGTTATTCAGTCTTATATTATAAATTGCAAGATGAAAAGATCGGTAGTTTAATAGATCAAACCGGGAAATCAGCGACTGTAGAAGTCATTGCTACATTTTTACCACGTGTAGTGGTGGAATCCTTACTCGCCGCCTTACAGCGTGCCGATTTAGAAATGGAAGCTCTAACGCTTGAACCGATCGCAGCTATTCATGTGCTCGTTCCTCCTTCTATGAGAAGATTGAACATCGCATTAGTTGATATTGGCGCTGGCACATCAGATATTGCCATTGTTAGAGAAAACACCGTGACGGCTTATGGAATGGTACCTGTGGCGGGAGACGAAATGACCGAAGCACTAAGTTCACATTACTTGCTCGATTTTCCTTTAGCTGAACAATTGAAACGTCAAATCCATGATCAAGAGATCTTGACGGTTCAAGATATTTTAGGATTCGAACAAGAAATACCTTCACAAGAAGTGATCGATGTCATTAGACCGTCAGTGAAACATCTCGCGTTATCCATCGCCAATGAAATCAAACGCTTGAATCACAACTCCTCTCCACAAGCCGTCATGATTGTCGGAGGTGGAGGGTTAACGCCTACACTGACAAAAGAAGTGAGTATGCAACTAGATCTTCCGGAAAATCGGGTAGCCATTCGAAGTCTCGACGCACTCTCAGGGGTTACACTCGCTGATCATATCGAAGCTTCTCCTGCACTCGTTACACCCATCGGTATTGCGATCGCAGCGCAAAGAGCGCCGATTCATTATATTTCCCTAACCGTCAACGAGCAGTCCATTCGATTATTCGAATTAAAAGAGCTTACTGTAGGTGACACGCTACTCGCGGCCCGCATTACTGCCCGTCAGTTATACGGTAGACCTGGACTCGCACTAACCGTAAAAGTAAACGGACAATGGAGAACACTTCCTGGCGAGCACGGCTCACCTACGACCATCTTGTTAAACGGCGCTGAAGCAGGCACGAAGGATCGGGTAGGTAACCAAGACCATGTTGAGCTATTGTTCGGCAAAGACGGTACAGACGCCTCAGCGACAGTCAGGGACTTGGTAGAGGCGCCTGAACCTATTCATTATCAGCTAGACGGAGTGACACGGACGGTTATAGGTGAAATTTTACTCAATGGAAAGACTGTGACAATGGATACGGAGATTGCTGATCGAGAAGAACTGACAGTGTATGCAGCGAATAGAATACGAGATGCGATAACCTCTCATGTAAGTCCGGGAACAGATTCGTTCACTGTTACATGGAACGGAACCCCCCACCGTCTGAGGAAGCGTGAGACCGTCTACATTGCAAACGGACAAGAAGTATCAGACCAATATGAGATTTGCGCGAACGATATCATTGAAACGCTGCAACCTGCCTCCCTTTCCTTAAAGGAAATAGCAAGGGATTTAGATATCGTTCTAGAAGAGCGCGCCGATGTTACATTCAATGAAGAACCCGTGGTGATCAAAAAACCACGTACTGCCGCTTATGTAAACGGACAACTGGCGAACCTTGACTACCAAGTACAATGTAACGATCAGGTTGAATTCAAATCGTTATCCAATTCGCCTATACTATTCAGTGACATATTTTCATTCACTGATTTTTCATTACCCTCTCAATCTACGGCCGCCTATCGATTAATGCGGAATGGCGAATCCATTCGCTTCAATGAATTGATATTCGGCGGAGATCAACTTGAGATTATATTTGAATAAAAGCTACGCCTTGCGGAAATCGCATGGCGTAGCTTTTTCTATTACTCTTTTCATTTACTAGTACGCATAGAAAAAAACCTTCCCGTGAAGGAAGGTTTTCACTATTATTTTGAATGGATTTTGTTGTTGTTGTTGTTTGAAGTTGAGTTGTTTGCTTTAGACTGATTCGTATCCTTTTTAGCTGAAACATCTGCTTTAGGAGATTTGTTGTTATTGGTATTGGTATTGGTATTGTTTTTGTTTGAAGATTTGTCAGCTTTAACTTGATCTTCATTTTTGTTTGAAGAATCTTTTACTTTTGAAAGTTCTCCAGATTTTTCATTGTTTTCTTTTGCACTTTTATAATCAGTTGCTTCTTCACCTTCAGATGATACTGTACCATCATCCATTGGAACTTTAGCTTTTGATGTAGCAGTTTTCACTTTGTCTACTAGTTGTCCTGATTGCTCTTGTAAGCTATGTGACAACTCAGAAGTTTTCTCTTTTGCAGCTGTAGTGAAAGCTGTAGTTTTTTCTTTTGCCGTATCCGTGAAGTCAGCTGTGTAATCTTTTGCTGCACTTGATAACTCGGCTGCTTTATCTTTTGCTGTGCTTGATAGCTCTACCGCTTTATCTTTTGCTGTTGAGCTTAATTCAATACTCTTGTCTTTAAATTGTGAAGCTTGTGTAGTTAAATCTTCACGCATTTCACGGCCAGTCTTCGGTGCCAAGAACAATGCAGTTGCCGCTCCGATTACCCCACCAATGATTGCGCCGGCAATGAAGCTTCCTGTACCGCTGCTATCTTCGTCATACAGATCATTTGTAGAACGGTATGAGTAGTTCGCCGGATATTGTGGCTGTCCATAAGTGTTTGAGTAGTTACCTTGATTGTCGTTGTAGTTCGGTTTGTTTTCTGTCATTTTTCTTCCTCCTGTGAATTAACTATTTTTGTATGTTTTAAAGGAAAATGCTTGTACTAGGAGCGCGATTTGTATACCGTCCAACCAGCGGACTTTTTAGGTTGCCGTTCCTTTACTTGATCATATAGACCAAATGCAACGGTTCCCCATTGTACTACTTGCGCGATTTTGTCACTGTTTTGTTCGGCTTGGGTAGTTACTGAACTCGAGATCCGATGAACGGATTGATTGAGCGTGTTCACTGAGTCGCCTACTCCCTTTACCGCATCCACCACAGTGTTCAGCTTGTCCGCTTTTCCTTGTAAATCTTCGGCCAGCTGATTGGTTTTTTGAAGAAGCTGTGTACTTTCTGTAGTCACTCCCTCTAATTGCTTTGATAAGTCATCTACTGTATGCGAGACACTTTGTAAAGATGTCTTTAACGACCCCAGTGTCATAGCTAGACTTACACAAAGAATAAGAAATGCGATTGCTGCAATTACTGCTGCAACGTAAAGTAAATTGATCACTTACGTTATCCTCCTAGAGCATATTCTTACGAAAACTTTACCCCTCTTTCAGAGTTTCTAAACTTTTCGTCCTATTACTCCTGTTCGACATAACTAGGTGATATCCTTTATTGAAACCAATAAATTCTAAAAAAAAAAGAGAAACAGCCTTCTCATAAAAGATTAGGCTGTTTCTTCTTTCGTAATATCTGATTTAAATTGTTTTAAATATAATTGGATATCTCCGGCTCCCATAAATAAGATTACCGCATTGTGATGTGCTTCTAAATCTGACATATCTTCTATTTTCAAATGTTGGGAGTTCGGGATTTTATCAATCAAGTCTTGAATGGTTAAACTTCCGACTTGCTCTCTTGCAGATCCGAAAATATCACATAAGTACACATGATCTGCCTCAGACAGAGCTTCTGCAAATTGATCTAACATCGCAGCAGTTCTGCTGAAGGTATGCGGTTGGAACACCGCAATCACTTCACGGTTCGGATATTTTTGACGTGCGGAATCCAATGTCGCACGGATTTCAGTTGGATGATGCGCATAGTCATCCACAATGACGCGGTCATCTAATTCCAAGACAGTAAAACGTCTTTTCACACCGGTAAACGTCGCAAAGCGTTCATTTACAATTTCAGCTGGAATATTTTCATAATGACAAAGCGTAATAACACTCAACGCATTTCGAATGGCATGGTCGCCTGTTAATGTAATTGTGAAACGATAATAGAATTCATTTCGGATGAATACATCAAATGAGCAGCCATTTTGATCTTTTTCAATATTCGCTGCGTAAAAATCATTGGATGGATCCAAGCCATAATAAACAATCGGAACCTGACATTGGAGTTTCTGAAGATTATCATCATCACCGCAAGCGATTAATGCCTTCTTCACTTGACTCGCCATCTCTCCGAAAGCATCCAAGATATCGTCCAAACTTGTGAAATAATCCGGATGATCAAAATCAATATTCGTCATGATTGCATAGTCTGGATGGTATGCCAAAAAGTGACGTTTGTATTCACATGCTTCAAATACAAAATTCTCCGCATTCTTGACACCTTTACCTGTACCGTCTCCAATTAAATAAGATGTTGGCGCAAAGCCACCCAATACATGTGAAAGCAAACCCGTTGTAGATGTTTTACCATGCGTCCCCGTCACACCAATGGAAGTAAATTGTTCCATATAGTCACCAAGGAATTCATGATAACGAATAACCTCTACACCCAGTTCTTTTGCCCGCAGTAATTCAGGATGATCATCTTTAAATGCGTTTCCCGCAATCACTTTCATGCCCGGCTGAATATTATTCTCGTCAAATGGAAGTACTTTTATATTTCTTTCATGTAAGGGATCTTCTGTGAAAAAGTATTTTTCCACGTCAGAACCTTGAACTGTATAAGAAGAGTCATGCAGCAACTGGGCAAGGGAACTCATTCCCGATCCTTTTATACCAGTAAAATGTAACAATGTCATATTGAAACCTCCCGGGAATTCTTTCATCCCACTTTTTATCTTCAATTGTCCAATAGTAGACCAGAAGATTATTTCCTGTCATAGTATACCACGCGTTCGCACAAACCTTTGGATACGAACTTTGGATTTATTATTTCATGAAGCTTTCAAATGCTTGTTCAGTCAAAAAGACGTCGCGCGCTCTGCTTCCTCTTTGCTCAGATATAAATTGATTTGCTTCCATTCGGTCGATTAACTTTGCCGCCCGGTTGTAGCCGATGCTGAAATGGCGCTGTAATGACGAGGTAGATGCACTCCCCTGCTCGATGACAAAGTTGCAAGCTTGCTCAAATAACGGATCCGATTCCTCTTCTCGGACAGCGGCCGCCAGCAAATCATCTTGGCCGAATAAGTAATTCGGTTCTGCTTCATTACGAACATGTTCTATTATACGCTCGATTTCATCATCCGTGACAAATGTCCCCTGAAGACGGACAGGAGCCGATTGGCCATTGCCTAAATACAACATATCCCCTTTACCAAGTAAACGATCTGCACCTACTGTGTCTAAAATCGTTCTAGAATCCACTTGTGAGGATACAGCAAATGCTATGCGAGTTGGAATGTTGGCTTTGATCGTTCCCGTGATGACATCAACAGAAGGTCGCTGTGTTGCGATGATTAAATGAATACCACACGCTCTAGCTTTTTGTGTGATTCGGCTGATGGACACTTCAACATCTGCAGGTGCCATCATCATTAAATCTGCTAACTCGTCAATCACTACTACGATATAAGGCATTTTTAAAGAGAAACGACGTGATTCCATGACCATTTCGTTATAGCGTTCAATATTACGTACGCCGGAATGCGCGAACAGTTCATAGCGTCTTTCCATCTCATTAACTGCCCATTTCAACGCTGCAGTCGCCGCTTTTACATCCGTAATAACGGGACTCAACAAATGAGGAATACCATTATATGGCGCTAGTTCTACCATCTTCGGATCAATGAGCAATAGTTTCAGATCATGATGCGAAGCTTTATATAGCAAACTGATCAGTATAGAGTTGATGCAGACGGATTTACCGGAGCCTGTTGCACCCGCAATCATTCCGTGTGGCATCTTGCGTAGGTCAAGTGTTTGCGGCTCACCAGTCAAACTCAGTCCAAGTACAGCCTCTAAGGGCGAGTCTGAGTTCATAAAGGAATCACTATCAATAACCTCTGAAATTCGAACAGCACGTGTTTTGCGATTTGGGATTTCAATACCAATCATACTTGTACCTGGAATCGGTGCCTGGATACGAATATCTCTAGCAGCCAAAGCCAATTTTAAGTCGTCGGTAAGATTTCGAATTTTACTTACTTTCGTCCCCTGCATTACCGTTAACTCAAACATCGTAACTGCAGGTCCTTGTACAGCTTGCACGACAGTCGCCTTTACAGCAAAGTGAGAAAGAGTTTCTTCTAATGTCGCGGACTGCGACGCAAGCCACTCTTCATCAATGATTTCTTCCTCCGGTGGTGCTAAATACTGCATCGTCGGGAATCCGTAATGTGGTGGTTCTTCTTCGATTATTTCCTCTTCAGGCTCTTCTACAATCGTTTCAGAAGTCGTCGACACAGTCTCGGTTACTTCGACATAAGATTCTACCGCAATGGATTGCGGCTCTTCGATGGAACTTGGTTCTTCCACGCTTGGTTCTATACTATTCTTCTGTAGTTCTTGCTCTACCGGTTGTATATCCCCTACCGCTTCGGATGGTTCCGCCACTTCGCGATTCATATGATCCGCTTCTATTTCAACTGGCTCTTCCACTACTACTTCTTTCTTTGCTGCATTAGCTGCAATTAACTCTTCTACTCTTGCTGCTAATTTTTCTTTATCAGATTTAAGCATCAACACATTAAATGGTACGACTTTTTCTTTTTTAACTGGTTGCGCTTGTTCTTCTATTTCATCCATTTCGGATTCTACTTCTTCTATTTCCTCTTCTATCTCTTCTTTTACCTCTTCTTCTTCTTCTTCTTCTTCTACTTCTACTTCTACTTCTACTTCTACTTCTACTTCTTTTTCAATCGTAACAGTCACTGGCGCTTCTGAATCTACTACAATTTCTTCGATTTCAGCTTCAACATCCTCATGCTTTTCTACTTCTGTTTCAACTTCCGTTACCGATAGAGGACGCTCTACATCTTCCGTTTGGGCAGAGACTTCCTGCGATTCCTCTCGTTCTACCGTTGTTACTGGTACTTCTTCTAACTCTTCACTTGTTTCTTCAGTTTCTTCGGTTTCATCTTGCACTAAGTCGTGTTCAGCTACTTCTAGTGATTCTTCTTCTATCACTGGTATTTCTTCAGTCTGTTCTACTAGTTGCGTAGCTTCTTCAGATACTTCTGATTTAGGTGCTTCTACTTCTTGCGCTTGTTCTGGCGCTGAAAACACCTCAGACTGTCTTTTTTCTGATGAACTAGCAAATAATGGTGTTTCATTAGGTTGTTGATTGGAAATCAAGGACAATGGCAATTCATCATCATGATCTTCTAATTGATCATGCAACACTTGATCTTTCGTATCTTTCTTTTCTATGACCGACTCCATAGCCTCACTGATTGGAGAACTAGTGTTCAATCCGTAGATAGGTGAAGGAACATGAGTAGGTGTAAACGGCTTTCTAAATTTCTTCGGCTTCTCAACCTTCACGGGTTCTTCCTTCGGCTGATACGGTTCCTCTAGTTCAGGACGCCGTGATTCATAGGGTTCAATTCGTTGCGGCTCCGCGTGCAATGTACGGTCATGCTTTCTTCCGGAAAATGGAAGAGGTAGTGGACTTGATGTAGGTGGAATGATGTGAGCAAAATCTCGTTTTGCTTCTGCACGGTAGACATTTCCACCTCGCTCATAACGACCTGGCCAACGTTCATTCTGTTCCAAAGGAAGTATTTCATATGCATCTTCTTGTGTCGCTGCTTCTTCTTGTAAATAATCTTTTGTATATTCATCATGATGGATTTGTGGTTCCCATCCATAAATTTCATAGTCAGAAACTATCGGAAATCGAAAGTTTGTTTTTTTATTTTCATCAAGATCTTCGTTTAGATTTTGGTTTTTAATTTGATTTTGGTTTTGGTTTTCATTATTTTTTTCAATGTTATTTTCAGTAGTTGATTGTTCATATAATGGGTTCTCTTTTTCAGAGCCTTCTTGCATTTGCTGAAGGCGTCTCTTCATATTCCGTAGCCAGCTCAAATATATCACTCTTTTCATATCAATCATTTCATTTTAACAGGTTACCTATAAGGAAATCAAACAGTTCTATGTTCTTTCTGTATAAAATGATGATTTGTAACCCTTTGTAACAATAATACAAAAAAGCTTTTGCTACAAGCTTAATGAGGCTTGTGCAAAAGCTTTTTTTCTATGGATATATTTACAACTTACGCTTTGAAAGCTTCCCCGACTTTTCGATCGTCTTCTAATACGAGGATTCCCTTTGCTTCAGGTGCGTCTTGTAGATCAAGTTCTGTAGCAGAACAGATCATACCTGATGAAGCTACTCCCCGAAGTTCCGCATCACGAATGATCATACCTGAAGGCATTACAGCCCCTACTTTTGCTACAACAACCTTCTGTCCAGCTTCCACATTGGCAGCGCCACAAACGATTTGCAATGTTTCTTCCCCTACGTCTACCTGGCAAACGTTCAACTTATCTGCGTTTGGATGCTTTTCTTTTTCAGCAACATAGCCGACAACGAACTTTGGCGTGAAATCCAATTCCAATTCTAAATCGATGTCATTTGTCTTTAATGCTGTTTGTAGTTGTTCGCCAAGCTCTTCTGTCAGTTCCACTTGACCAACTGCTGAAACAGGGAAATAACTGGATGCATCAAATAAATTGAACGCAACTACAGTTCCCGTTTCTTCATTTTTGATCAATGTAACATTGTTTTTTCTTTCAGCAGTAATTGCTGTGGGTCTTTCTGTTGTAAGTTGAACGAACAATACATCGCCAACACCTTCTGGATTATAAAATAGGTTCATTTTTTCTTATCCCTTCTAGCTAATCTATTTTTCGCCATAATGAAAATAGGTTCTAGTTTACCATCTTCATAAATGAATGACAGAGACGTAACAGGAACAGCTCCTGTTGTGAAAAACTGCATAGCAATTTGTGCCACGACGTCATAGCCCGTTTCATTTCGGATGTCTCCGATAATTAACACATCTTGATGCGGAACGGAAACGACCATATGACCTTCAATTTTCTGTTCCATTTCTTTCATGAATGGCTGGTTTAATATTCTGCTCGCATCATAGCCATCGTTGTTGCTGATAAAGTAGAAAATATTATCGGAAACGATATCTTGTTTATAAGCAGTCGGTAACGTCTTCACTTTAAACATTGCGATTTCCTGTATTTCTTGTTCTGTCATCTGCATATCGGCCAACATCCCATGATCAATCAAGCGATACGTATTCCCTAGATCTAACGCATAGAAAATCCGTGTTTCAGCTGTATGATCTTTCGTTAAGAAAGGTTGTCCCGCAGAACTTTCTGTTGGGAATGAAGTCGAACGGATGACAGGATAGATTGTATTTTCTCCTACGAAGCCTTTTTCTTGTTCTTGCTCCATAGCGCGAAATGTTTCTTGAATGGTATACACCACTTCATCAATTGCACGATCTTTTTTCTGCTCATACTTGGATAAAATTTCAGGTAATGAAATATCCATACCTTTATGAAGAGTATGGTGGACAATCCGCAACTTGTCCGCCTGTCGGTCAAATTGCCAATCAAAGTTCTCTTTAGGTAAGCGTTTCTTTAGTTCTTCTACCAAATCTGCAGCTTCCATTCGTTAACCCTCTCCTTCACTACTCTAAGTTACTTACTGATCGTTATGCTGAGCCGAACGAGCAATTTCCATCATCTTTTCTAAATAAGCGTCCGTGTTTTCTTCATTCGTGACGGTTTCCACTTTCGCTCCACCTACGTTTGCAATTAACTCTACTTGCTTCTCACCTTTTTGAATAACCGCAACGAAGCCAAATGCATCATCTTTAGAAAATGTTTGTGCACCTACTAAATGATCCGGTTCATCCGTCAATAGAACATCATAATACACTTGACTGTTTTTCTTTTCATTCGGATTAACGGTTAGATAAAATGAATCATTTCGTTTAGTTAAAACAATCTTTTGTGAAACTGATTCTTTATCTATTCGTAGAGTTGGCGGTTTATAGAATTCAATATCGCCCACCGTTTGATTCGCTTTTTTACTATTAAGTTCGAATACTTTTTTTGCTGAAACAAATGCATCGTCAGTACGGACTTCCACCTTCTGATTACAGCCTACCAATACGACAGCTAGTAGCAACAGCAAGAAAACCTTTCCACTTCGCAACATTCAGGTTCCCCCCTTCTCTACTTTCGTTCAATTTTCTATCAGTCCTATTCTAATCGCACCCCGACGCTATTGCAATCGTCAGCTCTGTAGTGACGTGCTATACAAGAGCTGGCCGATCAATAATTGCATGATATGTTCAAATAACGCATCTCTTGGAACGAGTTGTGCCGTCAACATACCCATAGCCCCTTCAGACATTCGGATATTTTGCTTTGTAAAATAGGCATCGACCGCATCACCTAGCTCTTTGCCGCAACGAATTTCATTGGCCAAGTCCTCAGGTAAAGGGATTTGTGCACCTGCCGCAGTAAACGTTTTGCCTTCCGGCGTGGTGAGGGCGCCCCAATTACAGAGGTACATCGTGTCACCAATCATATGGACACCACCTTCCAAACCGATACCAAAAGCATGGTGTGCTGCAGAGATTGAACGATTGATAGCCCCTTGCCGAGTTTCCTCTTCACTCATCGGTTGCGCGCGGACACCCGACGGAACGGGCGCTGAGGAAATGATACTGTTCTCCATATAGCGTTCAACGACTCGAACTACCGCACGTTTTTTCGCCTGATTTTCAGAGCCAAGAACAAATTTCATTCAGCACCCTCATTTCATTTCTAATCGTTTAGCAGTTTTGTTTAATCGTTTCCACAGTCGTTTTATCACATGCTTTTACTAATTTTGTAATTAATTCTTTCGCTGCTGCATAATCATCTGTGTGGATAATGGAAGCCGCAGTATGGATGTAGCGAGAACAAATTCCGATGACAGCACTTGGCACGCCGTCATTCGCGATATGGACTTGCCCTGCATCCGTACCGCCTTGGGAGACAAAGTATTGATACGGTATATTGTGAGTTTCAGCAGTGTCTAGAATGAATTCGCGCATACCACGGTGTGTGACCATCGAGCGGTCCATAATGCGCAACAACGTTCCTTGACCTAACTGACCGAATTCATTTTTATTGCCACTTGCATCATTTGCAGGACTCGCATCGAGTGCGAAGAATAAATCTGGATCTATCATACGTGCTGCCGTTTGCGCACCACGCAACCCAACTTCTTCCATAACCGTTGCACCTGAATACAATGTATTCGGCAACGTGTCATTCTTCACTTCTTGCAATAGCTCCACTGCGAGTCCGCAACCATAGCGATTATCCCATGCTTTGGCCATAATTTTTTTCGGATTAGCCATCGGTGTGAATGGACATATCGGCAAGATTTGCTGACCAGGACGAATGCCGAAACTTTCAGCGTCCGCTTTATCGTCAGCACCGACGTCAATCAGCATGTTTTTGATATCCATGGGTTTGCTGCGCTCTGCGTCACTCAATAAATGCGGCGGAATAGAGCCAATGACGCCTGGGATATCTGCATCTTCTGTGATGATCTGGACTCGTTGTGCAAGTAGCACTTGGTTCCACCAGCCACCTAAAGGCTGAAAACGAAGCATCCCGTTATCCGTAATACCTGTTACCATGAAGCCGACTTCATCCATATGTCCCGCAACCATAATTTTCGGCTGGTCTTCTTTTCCGTGCCGAACACCAAACACGCCACCCAGACCATCTTGAATAATCTCATCCGAGTTCTGTGCTAACTGCTCACGCATAAAAGCCCGGACACGGTATTCATTACCAGGTGCGCCCGGAAGTTCAGTCAATGTACGAAATAGTTCTAACGTTTCTTTTTTCATCTAAATCCCTCACTTCTTTTATTGTCTATATGTATTATATCCACATACCAAACAGATGAATACTAATTAGGTTAAGCATTTGCTTTACACAAAAGTGCCATATTCTACCGATTTATAAAGTCGAAAACACTTTTGAATCGCCATGCACTTTTAAACTATGTTACACTATAAGAAAAGATTTGCGAAGGAGGCTGCAATTAGCCATGAGAGTAAAAGACTTTTTAGCTGGAATTTTAACCGGAGTTGCTGCAGGCGTAGTAGTGAATGAGGCATTTAATCGTTACAATGAAGAAGTACCTGCTGACAACGTATTGAAAAAAGTAAAAGACGCTTTTAAAGAAGAAGGACCAATCGATGGTTCTTGGATCGTTATGAAACCAGAACCTTTCACAAACCACGTAATTTCTATGGATGTTTACCGTGGTGGCGTTTCACGCATGAAAGATGGCAAGCTCGAGCAATTCGAATTCGCAGCAGATGCGAAAACAGGCACTGTCGTAGAGCTAGTTCGTCAGTAATCAATAATCAAATATACGTAAAGAGGCTATCCGAGAAGTATCTACTTCTTGCGATAGCCTCTTTTTTTGTTTGAGTCAATTTTAAGTGCGAGTTGTATTGCGTTTCATCCTGGTAAGTAAGAAGCGGCAGTATATGGTGGTCTATTGAGAGCATTTTCGATTCGAGCACTACATGCAGTTTGTAGTTTGACTAGCAATGGGAGTGGAGAGTACATTGAACGCCACTTCGGCGCTGGCGGAAGTGGCGTTCAATGGATAATGGGAAAGCGTCGGCCTGGAACGTCGATCAACTGCGCACTCCCCTTACTAAATCACTTGAACTTGAACTTAAACTTAAACCTCATCGAGTACGTGGCAAGCTATCCACAATCGTCTTGCCATCTTCACTAAATTTCGCCATGCGATACACCGCATCATGATAGAAAATAAAACCATAGTTATTTGGAAGCGCTTCCTTCATCAAGCGCTCTTTTGCAAAAATCGAGTCCATCGGATAATCATCATACGCAAGTACCCATAAAGGATTCGTATGCGCATGCGTCGGCATAATATCCGCCATATGAATCAGCGTCTCGCCTTCTTGCTCCAGCTTAATCACACAATGACCGTCACTATGACCGCCCGTATGAATCATCTTAATGCCTGGCACCACTTCAATCTCTTCTTCAAACGTCGTAACCTGATCTTGAATCGGTTCCCAGTTTTCTTTCCAATACGTATTTCGTGAGCGGATATTTGGCTCTCTCATTTCATCCCACTCGACTTGCGATGTGTAGATCTTGGCATTCTTAAATACCGACACAAGCTCATCGTTTTCCCACTGCGTCAAACCTGCCGCGTGATCATTATGAAGATGAGACATTAACACAACATCGATATCATCCGGTGTCATACCGAGTTCTTCTAAACTTTCCTCTACGCGTGTTTCGGCCCGTACACCTAAGTTACGCTTTTTCTTGTCGTCCAACTTACCTTTACCGATACCTGAATCAATTAAATAGTTTGTCCCTTGATATTGAATGAGGATTGGGTCTGTTCGTAATTCAATCACATTATTTTCATCTGCTTCATAGCGCCTTGACCATAGAGCCTTCGGAACGACACCGAACATCGCACCACCGTCTAAATAGTTCACGCCACCGTCTAGCCATGTTAGTTTCATATCATGAAAAGTTAGTTGATCCAAAAAAATTCCTCCCTACATCCTTTAGTAACTGTTGTATTGACGTTGTACTTTTCCACGGAACTCTTAAGATCCAGCAGAAAAGTACAACGTCCAACAGCTTTCTATCTCACCAGAATTAGCTCTGATATTGTGCTTCCAAACGATAAATTGGTTGACCTTTACTTGAGAACTTTTCTTCATATTCGGTTAACACATTATCCTCTGGCATATTTGCATGTAAATCGAGTGAAACGGATTGTAATTTCATTCCATAGTCCGTCATGGAGACAAGAGAATATTCAAACAGCGAACGATTATCTGTCTTAAAGTGCACTTCTCCATTGGCCTTCAAAACACCTTCATATTTCGCCAAAAAGTTTGGATGTGTCAAACGACGCTTTTCATGGCGATCTTTTGGCCATGGATCAGAAAAGTTTAAATAGACACGATCAATTTCTGATTCCGCGAAAATGGAAGCTAACTCTTCTCCATTGACACGCATCAAACGAAGATTTGAAGGCTTTTTTGCTTCAATTGTTTTCTCTAACGCGGACACAATTACATTATCAAAGTGTTCGATGCCAATATAGTTAATCTCTGGATTAGCCAATGCCATTCCAATAACAAATTGCCCTTTACCCGTACCTACTTCAATATGAATTGGCGCATCGTTTCCAAACTCTTCAGTCCAACGATTTTTCTTACCTTCCGGATCCAAAATCAATACATCCGGATGCTCTGCCATGAAATCTTTAGCCCATGGCTTATTTCGTAAACGCATAATCAGTACACTCTCACTTTTTCTGTAATTTCTATTCTATTGCTCATCCACAATTTCTTCTGCATCAAACAATCGACTCATCGCTGTAGTTTGTGCATGATCCAAAATCGCTTGTGCCGCTTTAAATTGCGTATGCTTCATCGGACTCGGATTACTGCATAACTTGGTCAGCCATTGTTCATATGTTTTGCGATCAATCGTTGTCACTTCAAATGGAGTTCCGGGATAATCAATATAGCCGTTTCTAGAAACTATCAGCTTCTTGATCGGGATCTCCACTTTCGCCGCTCTGAAAAATGATGAAACCACTTTCTCCATCCTACTAAGCGCGATAGTAGGATTCAGTACTTTCACTTCTTCCTCACCGAACTTCTTCAGCCAAAACCTTTCGCCACTACCTATGTACGCGGCCATTCTTTCATCTTCGAGCACCGTGATGCAATAGCATGTAGTAGGTGCCAATAAAATGATATCCAACTCAACAGGTGCCTTACTGACTTTGACGATTGGATAATATAACAACAAAAAGCTATCAGGTAAACGCAGTAGTAGCTGTTTCAATAAGGGGTCAGAGAAATACTTTGGATCTACACGAGACCGGTCATACAATGTAGAACTCGCCCACTTTAATTGGAATTGAAACAATTGATCACGATAAGCTTTCTTTAACTGTTCAATATTCGAAGGTTGACCTGAAATCGAAGCCGAAAAACTCCTATCATTCTCACGATCTTCTACTGCTTCCTCGGAAACAGGGGCCTCATCTGTCAATTCCACATCTGCTTGCTTACGCCATTTCTTGAATAATAACGTATACCATTTCGAAGGCACTTGTACATCCTCAGGAAAAGTAGCCGCTTGCTCCGCATATAAATCAACACCATGCTCCCATTGGTTTTTGATACGTTTCCACTGATAGCGTTTCAGACGGATGAATTGTGTCGGGTAGCGAGTTAAGTCATTCTCGTACCGGGAAATATAATCCGCGAGTTTAACTAGCTGGGCCATTTAATTCTCTTTCCTCATTATGACCAGCAGCCACCAACTTCGGAATTTGCGCCTCAAATGCTGTTTGCAACTTTCTCGTCAACGGCCCAGGAACTCCTTGTCCAATAGGTTGCTGATCTATTGTTACAACCGGTGTAATTTCAGCATTCGTCGACGTATAGAAAAACTCATCCATATCTAGCGCTTGCAACAATGTGAATTCTTCCTCTTTAACCGGAATCGCTAAATTCTCTGCAATCTGTAAAACGACACGACGAGTAATTCCGTTCAAAATAAAATTATTGGCAGGATGTGTATAAAGAATTCCGTCTTTAATACCAAATGCATTAGAAGAAGAACCTTCACGTACTAAGCCGTCTCGAACAAACAATGCTTCTTGACATCCGTGATCAAATGCCTCTTGTTTCGCCATGACATTGCCAAGTAAATTTAAACTTTTTATATCGCAACGAAGCCAACGCATATCTTCAACAGACTTCATAGCCGCACCTTGTTGAAGGATTTCTAACGGACGTGCATTTTCTACAGCATAGCCAATCATGACAGGAACACTGTCTTCCGGGAAATGATGGGCACGTGGCGCCACACCGCGTGTGACTTGTATGTAAATATGTCCAACAGATATTTGATTATCGGACTGAAGCTTTTGTACGATTTCCAGTAACTCATCAAGTGTATATGACATGCTTACGCGGATTTTTTCAGCACTCTCAAGTAATCTCTCCAAATGTTCTTTCGCCGTGTACAAAGCACCATCATACACTTTAATTACTTCATAGACTCCATCGCCAAATACATAGCCACGATCATTCACGGACACATTCAGTTTATCTTCTGTTAGGAATTCCCCATCTTTGAAAAAGATCACACAACCGCCACCCTTCTATTATGAAACCTCAAGCCAAACTACTGCCAGTTTCCTCTTTTTCTATTTTCACATGTTTATGGAATAAAATCAATTAGACCTTAATAGAGTGAAGACCATTTTTTTAATCATTTCAAAACTAGTGCTAACTAGGTAACTAGTAATCTATTTATTCTAATTAATTCAAAAGTATAAGCGAAAACATGTGCGCTTTTACATAAAATACGTTATACTACTATTGTCAGAATCATTCACATACTATTCTGGCATAACTTAGATATAAGGAGCGATTCAGGAAAGGTAATGTCAGAGAATACCCCAACAGTCTTCTTTTGCAATGTTGGCGTGAAAATATGAAGATGAAGGAGTGGTTTCTTAGATGAACCCAGCTACCGATCGCATGTTAATTCGTATCAAAGATGTCTATCTGTTCATTCGGGATAACGGAAAAGTAACAACGGAGGACGTGGCAGATGAATTCAACATTTCATCACGCACGGCACAACGTGACTTAAACGTTCTGGAGTACAATGAATTGATTAAGAGCTCAGTCCGCGGCGAATGGACGACGACGTCCAAGAAAGTGAAATTACCTTCCTGATTTAGCCTCCTATATACAAGTGTACAAAGCAAAAAGGCTGACGCTTTTGCATCAGCCTTTTTGCTTGGAACGATCTACTTCTTTTAATTGCAGCAATTCTTCTTCTGTTAACTCGCGGTATTCCCCTAATTCCAAATCTGGGTCCAAAACAAGCGGCCCCATCGTTAAACGTTTCAAATATACCACTTTTTTTCCTACCGCTTCAAACATCCGTTTCACTTGATGAAACTTTCCTTCTGTAATCGTCAGTTCAATCTCCGACTCTTCGGCAGAATGTATTATGTGTAAAATGCCCGGCTTTGTTTCGTAGGCATCATCTAAAATTACACCGCGCGCAAAAGCTTCAGTATCTTCTTCCGTTACAACTCCCGCCACTTTCGCATAATACGTTTTCGGCACTTCTTTCTTCGGTGACAACAGATTATGTGCAAGCTTCCCATCGTTCGTCAGCAACAATAACCCTTCTGTGTCTTTATCCAAACGACCTACCGGAAACGGTTCGAAATGACGTTCTTCACTTCCAAGTAAATCCACGACTGTTTGATCCCGGTTATCTTCTGTCGCAGATAACACGCCAGGCGGTTTATGCATCATCAAGTAGATGAATTCCCTATAGATGACTTCTTCACCTAGCAATGAAATCGCGTCTGCATCCGGATCCACGTGCTGTGCAGGATCTTTTTCCACTGCCCCATTCACCCGGATCATTCCTTTTTTCAACAACTGCCGAACTTCTTTACGTGAACCATAACCTGTATTCGATAATAATTTATCTAACCTCATGTATTAGCCTCCAAACCCGATACGTCTCATTATACGTGTCAGACGATCTCCAAATAATTGTTGTGCAAGTCCTGATTTGAAAGCCAGGAATCCATAGATCACCATTCCCACACCTGATCCAATCATGACATACAATAATGCTTGCCAACGTCCTACTGGAATGTGCGCCATGTTCAAGCCTTTATTCGTCAGCCAAACACCTGCAAACATCACTGCGTTGAAAGCCAAAATCAAGAACAAGCGTCTAATGACCATTTCAGATTTATAATTCAATGCTCTTTTGATAACGAACAAGTTGATACATACTGCTACCGTGTAGCCAATTGCGGTGGCTATGATTGCGCCGTTCACTTCAAACAGTTTAATCAATGGAATATTGATCAGCATTTTCACTAACAATCCGAGCAATGAAGTGAAGACGATCCATTTATGATGATCGATTCCTTGTAAGATTGCAGCCGTTACCGTGAACATCGCAAATAAAATCGCAACCGGTGCGTAGGCAGCTAAGACGCTTGCTCCCGCCACATCATACTCATACAAGAATTGATAGACTTCATTGTTTAAGACAATCAATCCAATAACCATTGGAATCGTCAAGAACAACATAATTTGATACGTCTGATCGAGTGAACGTGTGATGCCCTTTTGATTGTTAGATGTGTAATCCTTCGTGATAATAGAGATCAGCGCCATCGAAAATCCTGTCGCGACCATCACAGGTATCATCACAATCTTATGTGTTAAAAAGTTCAGTTTTGTTAAATATAAATCAGAGACACTGGAAAGTCCGATTGATTTCATAGCGCCGTTAAATGTAATCATATCGACGAATTGATAGATTGGATTAATCGTTCCGACCAATACAAACGGCAATACGTACGCAAGGACTTCCGTATAAATTTGTTTTAAGGAAACCGAACTCGCCGGTGGACTATTCGATAACAAATAATCGAATTCATCCTGATACTTTTTCCAGTAATAGTAGAGACTCCATAAACCAGCAAGCGCTCCAATAAACGCAGCAAACACTGCAAACTGTACAGCGATTCGTGGGGATAGATCCAGTACATTGACGACCACGAACGCTCCAACGAGCACAACGATGATCCGTACGATCTGTTCAATTAATTGAGAGACAGATGTAGGTTCGAATTTTTGATATCCTTGCAAAAATCCTCGAGCGATACTAAGTAACGGTACCGCAAGCAAGGCAAAACTAACCCAGCGAATAACAGTCGCAATATCTTGAACTGTGAAAATCTGTTCCTCGTCCTTGATGACAAGTTCCGCGATCGGAGTCGCAAGGAAAAACAACGCAAGAAACGACAGCAAGCCTGTTACAGACATGACGACCATACCCGATTTCATCAACTTCCGTCCGGTCGCATAATCGCCTAACGCATTGTATTTAGAAACAAACTTCGATATGGCGAGCGGTGCCCCGGATACCGCGACCGCCAGCGCTAGATTATACGGTATGTATGCGTATTGATAGAGACCGACACTCTTTTCTCCAACGATTGCGTAAAACGGAATTACATAAAGCAAACCGAGTGCCTTCGATAAAAATAAGCCAATCGTTAAAATGGCTGTGCCTTTCAATAAATTCGATGCCATAATTGATTCCTTCCATTCCTAAAGAGATTCTTGTATAGTTTACCCCTCGACACGCTTTTGCACAATCTTTATCTAAAGTCCAAATCAAAAAGCAACCATGCCCATATGGTGTATAATGAGAGACAAAATGAAATGAAAGAGTGGTTCTATAATGTATGATGTAATCGTAATTGGTGGCGGTCCTTCAGGTTTAATGGCCTCCATTGCAGCAGCCGAACAAAAAAAGCGCGTTCTATTAATTGAAAAAGGACGGAAGCTCGGCAATAAACTAGCCATTTCAGGCGGCGGTCGCTGTAACGTCACAAATCGACTTTCTCAAGAAGAAATTATTAAACATATACCAGGAAACGGAAAGTTTTTATATGGCCCGTTCTCTGTCTTTAACAACCAGGATATCATTCACTACTTCGAAGGCCTTGGCGTGCCTTTAAAAGAAGAAGATCACGGACGGATGTTCCCTGTTTCCAATAAGTCAAAAGATGTCGTAAACGCGCTCTTGAATCAGATGGATGAACTAGGCGTGGAAATACGCTTGGAAAGCCGAGTACAAAAATTATTAATGGATGACGAAAAGATCCTAGGCGTTCGGTTAGAAGACGGTGAAGAAGTACGCGCACACGCAGTCGTCGTTGCCGTCGGAGGCAAAGCCGTTCCACAAACAGGTAGCACAGGAGATGGATACCCTTGGGCTGAACGAGCGGGTCATACCGTAACGACATTGTATCCGACAGAAGTGCCGTTACTGTCACGCGAGCCATTTATCGTCTCAAAAGATTTACAAGGCCTTGCGTTACGCGACGTCAAAGTATCCGTATTGAATAAAAAGGGAAAAACACTTGTGACACATCACATGGACATGCTCTTCACCCATTTCGGATTAAGTGGTCCTGCGATTTTACGTTGTAGTCAATATGTTGTCAAAGAGCAGATGAAGAATGGCAAGCAGCCTGTCTTACTACAAATTGATTCAATACCTGATCAACATGAAGAACAATTAACGCAGACGATTGCGAAGATTTTAAAGGATGAACCGAAAAAACAAGTGAAAACTTCATTGAAAGGTCTCGTGCCTGAACGGTGGTTGCTGTTTTTATTGAAGAAAGCAGAAATCGAAGAAACTGAAATCGGCATAGATATTAAACGTGAAGCTATACGAACACTCGCCAAACTTCTGAAGACGTTCCCTGTCCATATTACAGGGACACAACCGATCGAGAAGGCGTTCGTTACAGGTGGCGGTGTTTCAGTAAAAGAAGTGGAGCCAAAGACGATGGCTTCACGTAAGAAAATCGGTTTGTTTTTCTGTGGAGAGATATTGGATATTCATGGATACACGGGCGGCTATAATATTACCGCAGCGCTTGTAACAGGACGTCTGGCCGGGATGAATGCTGGATTATTGGAGTAACTTTGAATTGTCTTATGAGCGGTTGGATCGTTTTATAGAGCGGATAGCGTGATACATTGAGCGCTTAGCCCGGTTGATAGAGCGGATAGCACGACACATTGAGCGAGCAGCCCGGTCGATAGAGCGGATAGCACGACACATTGAGCGAGCAGCCCGGTTGATAGAGCGGATAGCATGGCACATTGAGCGCTTAGCCCCGCCGATAGAGCGGACAGCACGACACATTGAGCGAGCAGCCCAGCCAATAGAGCGGATAGCACGACACATTGAGCGAGCAGCCCGGTTGATAGAGCGGATAGCATGACACATTGAGCGAGCAGCCCAGCCGATAGAGCGGATAGCGTGACACTTTGAGCGCTTAGCCCCGCCGATAGAGCGGACAGCACGACACTTTGAGCGAGCAGCCCCGCCGATAGAGCGGATAGCACGACACTTTGAGCGAGCAGCCCAGCCGATAGAGCGGATAGCACGACACATTGAGCGAGCAGCCCCGCCGATAGAGCGGATAGCGTGACACATTGAGCGCTTAGCCCGGCCGATAGAGCGCTTGACCAGCATGTTAGAGCACATAACCGAAAAATACGATCACAACAAAAAAAGCCGGTTGGAGAAATGAATCTCCAACCGGCTTTCCGCATTTCATTAACCCGCTACAATATTGACAAGGCGTCCAGGAATCGCAATGATTTTCTTCAATTCCTTACCTTCCATCCACTGCTTCACGTCTTCGTTCGCTAAAGCTACTTGCTCTAACTCTTCTTTCGAGCTATCTTTGTCTACAGTAATTTTCGCACGAATCTTACCGTTGATCTGTACCGCCACTTCCACTGTGTCGTCTACTAATTTTGTTTCATCAAATGTCGGCCACTGTGCATAAGCAATCGTGTCCGTGTGACCTAGTTTCGACCACAGTTCTTCCGCTAAGTGAGGCGTGATCGGTGAAATTAATAGCAAGAATCCTTCGATGTATGCTTTTGGCAACTTCTCCACTTTATAGCTTTCATTGATGAAGACCATCAATTGAGAAATTGCTGTGTTGTTACGCATAGCTTCGTAATCTTCCGTAACTTTTTTCACTGTTTGATTATAGATTTTCTCTAGAGGTCCACCTGTTTCATCCGTCAATTTATCCGTCAATGTATCATCTTCATTAACGAGGAGACGCCAAATGCGATCTAGGAAACGACGGGATCCGTCTAAACCATTCGTTGACCATTCTTTCGACGCGTCAAGTGGTCCCATGAACATTTCATAAATACGCAACGTGTCTGCACCATGTGAATGAACGATATCATCCGGGTTGATGACGTTACCTAGTGACTTAGACATTTTCACGTGTCCTTCGCCTAAGATCATCCCTTGGTTGAAGAGCTTTTGGAACGGCTCTTTCGTTTGTACAACACCGATATCGAACAATACTTTATGCCAGAAACGAGCGTATAGTAAATGCAGTACCGCGTGCTCCGCTCCACCTACGTAAATATCAACCGGCAACCAACGCTCAGCCAATGTTGGATCAATGATCATGTCATCGTTATTCGGATCGATATAACGCAAGTAATACCAGCAGCTTCCTGCCCATTGTGGCATCGTGTTCGTTTCACGACGACCTTTCATACCTGTTTCCGGATCGACTACATTGACCCACTCCGTAATGTTTGCAAGTGGTGATTCACCTGTTCCACTCGGCTTGATATTGTCTGTTACCGGCAACATCAATGGCAATTCCGATTCATCGACAGTAGTCATCGTGCCATCTTCCCAGTGAATGACAGGAATTGGCTCGCCCCAATAACGCTGACGGGAGAATAACCAGTCGCGCAGACGATACGTAATTTTGCGTTCGCCCGTACCATTCTCTTCGAACCATTCGATCGATTTTGAGATGGCTTCTTCTTTTCCTAAACCATTCAAGAAGTCCGAGTTCACGTGCTCGCCTTCCCCTGCATAGGCTTCTTCTTCAATGTTGCCGCCTGCCACTACTTCCACAATTGGCAAATCAAATTTCTTCGCAAACTCATAGTCACGCTCATCATGTGCAGGAACCGCCATGATTGCACCTGTTCCATAAGTAGCCAAGACGTAATCCGCGATCCAAATCGGCATTTTCTCACCGCTTGCTGGGTTGATTGCATACGCTCCAGTGAATACGCCTGATTTGTCTTTAGCCAAATCTGTACGCTCAAGATCACTCTTTGATTTTACTGAATCAATGTATTCTTCGACTGCTTTACGCTGTGCATCGGTAGTAATCGAACTGACTAATTTATGTTCAGGTGCCAATACTGCATATGTCGCGCCGAATATCGTGTCTGGACGTGTAGTGAACGCTTCGAATGAATGCTCAGTATCCGCAATTTCAAACTTTAATTGTGCACCTTCAGAACGACCGATCCAGTTACGTTGCATATCTTTTAAGCTCTCCGGCCAATCCAAATCATCTAAGTCTTCTAACAAACGGTCTGCATATTCCGTAATACGCAAAACCCATTGGCGCATCGGACGACGTTCAACTGGGTGATTTCCACGCTCAGACAAGCCATCGATGACTTCTTCATTCGCAAGAACTGTCCCTAGTGCTGGGCACCAGTTGACAGCTACTTCATCGATATACGCGAGACCACGCTTATATAGTTGAATGAAAATCCACTGCGTCCATTTGTAATAGCTTGGATCCGTTGTATTGATTTCACGAGACCAGTCATAAGAAAATCCGAGATCCTGCATTTGGCGTTTGAACGTTGCAATGTTCTTCGCTGTGAATTCAGCTGGATCATTTCCTGTATCAATCGCATACTGCTCGGCAGGCAATCCGAACGCATCCCATCCCATAGGGTGCAATACGTTATATCCTTGCTTACGTTTGAATGCACTTAAAATATCTGTCGCGATATAGCCAAGCGGATGCCCAACATGCAGACCCGCGCCTGACGGATAAGGGAACATATCCAATGCATAAAATTTAGGCTTGGATGGATCATCAATCATTTTATATGTATCGTGATCTTTCCAATACTTCTGCCATTTCTCTTCAATTTTCGTGTGTTGATAACTCATGTCCAAAACTCCTCCAATAAGATTCAATTTCTGCTTCATGTATTGGCGCGTACAGATAAAAAAGACTCCCGTCCCTCTGTAAAGGGACGAGAGTCTATATAGTTTCCCGCGGTACCACCCAAATTGACGGATTATGCCGTCCAACTTGATTCCTTAACGCGGAGTACGGTATTAGTTACAAGTATTCACCAATACAGGCTCAAAGGCGAGTTCGTTCTTCACTCATACAGACTTGCACTAACCGTCTGTTCTCTAAAAAGTAGCGTAAGAAGTACTATTCCTCATCATGGCCTTCATTATTTTATTCAGTTTACCCGAAACGCAAGCTGAATACAAGCCTTCTCTGTTGCTTTTTGTCGTATACTAAATAGTTCCTGCGGTTTGTTGTGTGATATCCCTGTATATTCCGTGGTACAATGTCTGATGTAAAGGAGCTGTACATAATGAATGAAATCAATCTTCCGTTTCCAAGTGAAGGGAAACGATACCATACATGGTCAAGACATTTAAAGGATACATTCGGTTGTAAAATTGCGAAAGTAGCGCTCGACGCGGGGTTTGATTGCCCGAATCGTGACGGTACGGTTGCACATGGCGGCTGTACGTTTTGTAGCGTGGCAGGCTCAGGTGATTTCGCAGGCGATCGCGTAGATGCCATTGAAGTTCAATTTGCCGAAATCAAAGAACGTTCTCAACGAAAATGGAAAGATGCGAAATACATGGCGTATTTTCAAGCCTATACGAATACACACGCCCCTCTTCCCGTTCTAAAAGAAAAGTTCGAAGCAGCGTTGGCACAAGAAGGCGTTGTGGCATTATCAATTGCGACGCGTCCTGACTGCCTACCGGATGACGTAGTAGAGTATTTAGCTGAGCTCAATGAACGCACCTATCTATGGGTAGAACTCGGCTTGCAAACGGTTCATGAATCTACCGCAAAACTCGTCAACCGCGCGCATGATTTCGAATGCTACAAAGAAGGCGTCGACAAGTTACGTAAACATAATATTAATATTTGCAGTCATATCATCAACGGCTTACCTGGTGAAACCGAGGAAATGATGATGGAAACCGCTCAAGCCGTTGCTGAACTTGATGTTCAAGGTATTAAAATTCATTTACTGCATTTATTAAAAGGAACACCTATGGTCAAACAATACGAAAAAGGCAAACTAGAATTCCTAACGAAGGAAGCGTATATTAATTTAGTCGTCGATCAACTGGAAATCATGCCTCCTGAAATGATCGTGCATCGCATCACGGGTGACGGCCCAATCGATTTATTAATTGGACCGATGTGGAGCGTCACGAAATGGGAAGTATTGAATGGAATTGATCAAGAACTGGAGAGACGTAATAGTTGGCAAGGGAAAAAATATTTGCAAGAGGTGAAATAATGTGACAAACATATTGCTGCACCGCGTATTGCCGATAGCGAAACGGCTAATTACTGAACGCGTGCAGCCTGGAGATACAGTCGTCGATGCGACCGCTGGTAACGGCAACGACACACTCTTCTTAGCTGACTTAGTCGGTGACGAAGGACAAGTACTAGCATTTGATATTCAGCAACAAGCCCTTAAAACAACGGAGCAACATCTTGGTGAGCTAGCCAGTCGCGCTACACTCATTCATGATAGCCATGCGAATGTCCGTCAATACGTAGAGGGCGAAATTAGCGGAGCTATGTTCAACTTAGGCTATTTACCATACAGTGAAGATCCCAGTATCATCACGACGCCTTCATCTACGATTGCCGCACTCGATGCGTTACTTGGTTTACTAAAAAAGTCCGGCATTATCACAATCACCGTATACGATGGGCATGAAGGTGGAGCTGAAGAACGTGATGCACTGCTTGACTATGTCTCGACTTTGCACCAAGGTGATGTGCATGCGATCCGCTATGAATTGCTAAATCAAAGAAGAAACCCTCCATTTTTACTTGCACTCGAGAAAATGAAAGATTTTACAGAAGTGCGTACAGTAGAAGCTGGAGAATCATAAAACCCGTTGCCACCTAACATGGTGGCAACGGGTTTTAGTTAATCAAATTTACGGATATCTGCAATTGGATCAATTGTTAAAAAGTCTACTTCATTCACAAATCGCATTAGTTTTTCTGCAGTTTCAAAGGCTGAGCTTAACTGGCCTTCCCGCTTATACGCTTCAAAACGCTTCAAGTGTGGAAATTGGTGTTCAGATGATGAACGAATCGTCTCTTGCATCCCTGTATCGATAATGCCTGGTGCAATCGATACAATTCCAGTTGGATAATCCGCCATTTTCTGCTCCTCTGCAACGACACGTGAAAACTGATCAAGTCCAGCCTTCGTCGTACAATAAATCCCCCAACCTTCATACGCACTGCGCCCGGCTCCAGAAGAAATATTCATGATCTTTTTTGTTCCCTTGAAATCTTTCAATGTATCGATAAATGTATTCATTAAGTGAATCGGTGCCGTTAAATTCAATTTAATCGCTTGCTCCACTTTTTGAGCATCCAATGAACCTACCAAACTGATCGGATCTACCATACCTGCATTATTGATCAATGTGAATGAACTAGCTTCATCCATATGTTGACTCACTATTCCTCCAAGAATGGCAGTCGCTCTCTCACAGTCTGCGAGATCTACTTCATACATCGTATGTAACTGATCTGGATTCGTCCGTGCCATACCGTACACTGTTGCTCCCGTCTCTTTAAATTGACTAAGTAATTGTTGACCGATTCCTTTTGAAGCGCCTGTAATGATGATAATATCCATTTGTATCTGCTCCCTTTCTATACGAATCAACTAATTAGTGATTCTATGTATGTTGTTGCACCTTCCACTGTCTTAGTCGGTAACTCAAAAAATAGTATCCAGCAATACACTGCAATAGCCACTATAATGATGATCAATAAAATCGCTTGACGTTTATTCATTACTTCACGTCCCCCACCCATTCGACTCTCTACTTTCTACTATATCATAATAAACAAACGAGTCCGTCACTCACGTTTCATTGAATGACGAACCCGTTCACTGAATTTAAGATTGAGAAACAAATGTATGTGCTCCACCATTTTTAATACGTAGTAAATCTGCCAGCGTCTTCACGCCTTGACGATCGAGTTTTCTTAGTAATGCTGTAAATACATGCGCTGTCGTCAACGCATCACCTAATGCACGATGGCGTTCAAAAATCTCTGTGCCGAATAAACGTGCATAGTCTTCCAAGTCCTGCTGTTCACCCGTAGGATTCAAATAATTAATCAAATGCATCGTATCGAATGATGTAGGGGTTTGAAATGTACATTTCTGACGACTTAATTCTTTCTTAATGACCATTTCATCAAAACTAACATGGTGCCCAACCCACCCTGCGCTTTTATGTTTTTCAATAAAAGCAAAATATTCTTCGATAGCCGGAAGAGGCATCGGTGCATGGTCGACTTGTGATTGCTGTATAGTCGTCAGTTTGCTAATAACAGGAGGAATATCTCTGGATGGATTCACGAATGTTTGAAATACATGATCCGTAACCTCAAATCCTTCAACTTGTACGGCACCTATCTCAATCATTCGATCGCCTGCACCAATAGCAAAACCGGTAGTTTCTGTATCAAATACTGTAAAGTTCATATCTTGCAGCGGCGTATTTAGTTGAATTGATTGCTGTAATTCGTATGTCAATTTCTTCTTTTTCCAAAACACGATATCGCCCCCTACCTCTATAGTACATTATGCGCCAATTTTGTACAGGGACCTTTATCTATATTATCTTAAAGTTTTGATAATAAATGCGATTGAAGTGCTCTGACTGTATCTAGCGTTGTACGTAATTCGTTCAATTCCCATCTTCTCAGCTTGCGCAAGTCGATTTCTGTAGATATTCTCTCCCCGCGTAAATGTTTCTCCCACGACATGGAAATACGAATACTCAAGGATATTTCATACGCATGGCGAATTTCTTCCGCAAAGTCTTTAGTGAATTTCTTCTTTTTCTGCAAAGCCGATATAATCTCAAGAGGTGTCGCGTTGATAATCCCATTATTAACCGCTAAGATTTGCAAACAATGATGAAGCGGGAATAAAGCATGTTTCTTAATATCAATCACATCCGCTTTACTGCGGCCCCTGAAAATGTTCAAAAAGTTTTGTTGCAATTGTGGTATCGGTTTTTCTCTTTCCTGTTGTGCCATATAGTAAATAAACGTAGCAGATTTTCTTAACAAATCATGGACCATTTCAATAAACCGATCATTGACAGCAGTTTCACCGTAGAGGAATCGGAATGACAGGAAGTTGTATCCGAGCAAGATTTGTTCAGGTGTAGATTGCAGCGCCCATTGGCGAATACGCTCGTGCCAAATTGCCATCGTGCCACGCCACTGCGATTCACTAGCCATCATGAATCCGATACACCTAGTATATCCAGCTTGCTCAAGATGAACGACAATTTCATTGCCCAGAAGTTCGAAATAGTTCTCTACTTGTTGAGACTCTTCTCTCGTTACATCTTCATAAACAAGGAAGTGGTCCTGATCTGTCAGCATAAACTGCTCTCCACGTGCACCACTGCCCATCTGGTACCAGGCAAACGCAACAGGTGGTCTACCTTTCCCTTGATCTTCAAGTGACTGCACAGCCAGCATAACGCAGTGCTTAGCTAGACGATCATAGAACTTCGTAATGATTTCCAATGTATGGATCGTGGATATTTCATCCTGTATTAAGTTGGACAACACATCGTAAATCGCCGCTTTAACAACAGGTAATTTTTCAAAGGAAGCTTCTTCTATCGTTTTTAAAATATTCATGGAGTTACGATCGCGTTTCGTCATCAACGTAGCAAATGTCACGATCCCTATAGGCTTGCCTGCTTTGACTACAGGTAAATGCTTGATACCATGTTTATAAAATTTAGTCAAAGCCTCATAATAATAATCGGATACCTTGATCGTATGCGGTTTTTTCGTCATGACATCTTTTGCCTTAAGTCCGATGGGAGAACCTCCACCCGCTATTACTCGTTCGACCAGATCTTTTTCCGTTACGATTCCAAGTAGTTTACCGGACTGATCTGTAACAATAATGGAACTGATGGAGTGTTTAATCATCAATTCAGCGATTTCTCTCGTTTCCGCTTCCGCATGGATTGTCACCACTGGACTGCTCATGAAATCCTGTACTCGACGGACATACGGTTCACTTTCACCATATTCGTCAGCCAAACGAACTTGCTCCCCTAATGAAGTATAGACATTCGCTAAACGAATCGACATTTTGCGCAAGACATAATCGCGCACATTTTGATTGTCCATCCGATGCTTAATTACTTCATACGGAACTTGGAGACAAACGGAGCCCTCTGCCACGACCATATCAATATGATGTTTATCCAATGGTCGAGCCATTTCCCCTAAATAGTAAGCAAAGTTGGAAAAGCCAATGATTTCATTTTCTTGAATAAACTCCAGTGTTACCGAGCTGCCATCTTGTCCTTCTATCTGAACCTCCGCAGACCCTTTCAACACAATGAGCAACCCTTCTTGGGGTGTTTTGAAATAGTTAGATTTCTCCGCTTCTTCATACATTCTCAGCTTGCATTCAAGCAACAACTGTTCAAATTCCTTGTTTGGCGTGTTTATAAATAACGGATTTTCATGAATTTTATCATACCATTCCTGATCTTTCACCATCTTCAGCATTTCAAAACCCCCTGTTTCGTATTAGCTATCACACGACTTCACTTCATATTATTCAAATGCAAATGTCATCAGTACCTATATGTTTCCTCCTAGTACTCTTCAAGCGGGAATGTTCCATAAACAATCAATGTCTAGCCTACTTCTGCAGTGTGTCATTTTAATAAAAAATGGCCCCCTCTTCTGTCGTGCTTGTAGAAGAGAGAACCATTTGTTGAAAATCAAGCTAGTTATTAAAGATCGAGCTCTTTGTAGCCAGTTTCTGCTTTGAAACGAACTTCTGCATATGAAACTTCATCTTTCTCGTGACGTTTAGAGCTAACAAGTGTACCAATAACTGCAGCAAGGAAACCTGCAGGGACGGAAACAATAGCCGGGTTAGCATACGGGAAGATTGGATTACCAGTGATTAGAGTAGCACCTTCAACTGGGTTCATTACAGAAGGACTGATCGCAACAAGAACTAACGCAACGATAAGACCTGTCAACATAGATGCAACCGCACCTGTTGTATTGAAACGCTTCCAATAGATTGTTAAAAGAATAGTTGGTACGTTTGCGGATGCAGCAACACAGAATGCTAGTGATACTAAGAACGCAACGTTCAACTTTTCTGAACCAAGTGCTAGAAGGATAGAGAATACACCGATAGCGATGGAAGCCCAACGCGCAGCATTTACCTGTTGTTTCTCTGTTACGTTACCATTTTTAAAGATTTGTCCATAAATATCGTGAGCGATTGCAGATGCACCTGAAAGTACAAGGCCTGCAACAACTGCTAGGATTGTCGCGAAAGCAACAGCTGCTACGAAGGATTCAAGTGCGTCTCCGCCAAGAACTCCAGCTAGCATTGGCGCTGCCATGTTACCTGCGGCGTTTTCTGCAATGATTGCGTCTGCTCCAACGAATTTAGCTGCGCCAAATCCAAGGAAGATCGTCAATACATAGAAGATACCAATAATCCATACAGAATAAATTACGGAAGAACGTGCTGTTTTCGCATCTTTAACTGTGAAGAAACGCATTAAGATGTGTGGAAGACCAGCAGTACCTAAAACTAGTGCGATCAATACTGATATAAGACCGATTGTGTCTGTGTAGACAACACCTGAGTGAAGGAATGCTTCACCATGTGGAGTAGCAGTTTTCATTGTCTCGAACATGCTGATAAAATTGAAGTTAAACTTCATAAGTACCAAGAAGGAGATAATGATTGTCCCCAACATCAAAAGAATTGCTTTTACGATTTGTACCCAGCTTGTTGCAGTCATTCCACCGAATAGAACGTAGATTAACATCATCGTTCCAACGATTAGAACAGCAATCCAATACTCGATACCGAATAATAATTTAATAAGAGCTCCTGCACCAACTAATTGTGCAAGCATGTAGAACATTACGATTGTAATTGTGTTCAATGCTGCTGCTCCACGCACTTTCTTAGCGCCGAAACGAGCACCAATCATATCTGCCATCGTAAACTTACCCAAGTTACGTAGTGGTTCAGCAATCAAGAATAAAACAACTAGATAAGCTGTTAACCAACCAATACTATAGTAGAAACCATCAAATCCGTTAAGTGAAATCGCACCTGCGATACCTAGGAACGATGCGGCTGATAAGTAGTCACCAGCAATCGCCATACCATTTTGCCAACCTGTTAATGAACCACCGGCAGTATAGAAATCACTTGCGGTAGTCGTTTGCTGTGCCGCCCAGTATGTAATGTAGAGCGTCAGCGCAATTACTGCGAAGAATATAACATATGAAATCCAACTCATGAACTAAACCCCCTTATTTTAAAACATTTTTCTCTATAATCTTATCTACTTCAATATCAAATTGTTTTGCTTTGTTCATGTAAATGGATGTGAATATCCATACCATCACGAACATAGAGAATGCATAGATCCAAGTCCATGTCATCGCACCAATTGCAGGTTTTTCTAAAATTTTTGTATAACCAGTTAATAATGGAAGAAGGAAGTACGCCGCGAAGAAGAAAACAACATACGGTCTAGAGAAGTTTTGCTTTCTTTTTACAAGACCTTTAAAGTCTTCTGATTGAACGAGCTTTTCATAGTCCATCGTGGATTTCCCACGTGCCACTTGATTAGTCATTAGTTAATCCCCTTTCTATTTTATATTACGAAGTAAAGTAGTTCATATTCCCCCCATTTCACTGAAACCGCTTTCATCATCAAGCTAAATCGATAATGTATTACAGCGTATTCGGATATCCATTTGTTATAGTACACATGTAAACGATACCAAACGTTTACTAGATTTGCAATGACTTTTTAGAAGATTTGTAAAATTTGATCTACTAAAGGAAGCAAATCCACTATAGACATTAATCTATCAAATACAAGCGGAAACTACAAGAACTATTTGCATTTATCTCAACATTTTTAAATATTATCTTATATGACGTTATGAAGATTTCCAATTATTTCTTTGAATTTTGCTTAATACTGTTAAACAACAGAAAAAAGTTGTAGTATATTGTATATTGGTTATCAGTAAAAATAGCTTTACGTGAAGACAACTTTTGGAGAAAGATGGTGGGATAAATTGCCTATACCAACTAACCATGCACTACCCATACGAAAGACGGCCAAGGAAAATGCGTTTAGTCAACTGCAAAAATGGATTATCGATGGTACCCTACAGCCCGGAGAAAAGTTAAATGACGTTGAATTAGCAGAAGCACTTGGAGTAAGTCGGACACCTATACGGGAATCACTACAATTATTAGAAGTTCAAGGATTTGTTCAAATGTTTCCGGGTAAAGCAACCCAAGTGACAGATGTAGATCGTGAATCTATTTCAGATTTGCTCCCTCCACTCGCTGCGTTGCAAGCATTATCAGCTGAACTTTGCATACCCAATCTAACTGAAAGTATTATTAAGAAATTACGTGAAACGAATAAGAAATTCGCGCTAGCAGTTGAAAAGGAAGATTATTTCCAAGCTTTGAAAACAGATGAAAAATTCCATCAAATCATTGTAGACACAGCGAATAATCCATATATTTCTTCGATGCTTGTCTCATTACAAGCCCATGTACGTAGACTCTTCTTTCATAATTCCATTATACTGACGGAGAAATCGATTACAGAACATGATCAGATTATAGATTTAATGAGTAAGCGTGATGGTGAGCAAGTTACAAAAGTTATGAGGGAAAATTGGTTACGCGCGATCGAGGAGTTTCATTCGATTGAAAAAGTCGATTCGTAAATAGATAGGAAAACAGGATCCGGAATAATCGGATCCTGTTTTCATTTTATGCTTTTTCATTTGTAGAGATCACTTGGACACTTTGCGCTCTTTTATTGTTTACTATCGCTACAATAGCCGTTACAACTATCACAATCAATACTGGAACTAACCAGCCGATACCTTCTGCATAGTATGGGATGTACGCTGTATACGCCTCTTGTACAGTCTCAAGCCAATTCGGCATAGGCTTCTCTACTAGTGAATAAAATTTCACAAGCGCTTCAATGAAACTGACAAAGAAAGCCGTTATGGTCGCTGTTCGATATACCAAACTGGATTGATGGAATAAAGGGCCAGTGAACGTCAACAGAATTAAAACCATTGCCAGTGGATAAAGTAGAACGAGTACAGGAAGCGAGTAATTAATAATGTTCGCTAAACCGAAATTCGCTACGACCAAACAAAATACTGAAAAGAAAACTACAAAGAATTTATAACTTATTTTCGGGATAATCGTATGGAAATACTCTCCACATGCAGTCAGTAGCCCTATAGCCGTTGTTAAACAAGCAAGCATAATCACTACACCGAGCAACACTAGACCTGTTGTACCGAATAAATGCGAGGAAGTTTCACTTAACACAGAACCTCCACCATCCAGATAGCCAAATAAATCAACCGATGTGGCACCCAGATAAGCAATACCGATATATATAATGGCTAAAAATCCAGCTGCTACAAATCCTGTCTTAACCGTAGAAGCCAATATTTGCTTCTTACTAGTAATGCCCATTGCACGCAATGCGTTAATCACAATGATTCCAAATACTAACGAAGCTAGTGCATCCATCGTGTTATAGCCTTCAAGAAAACCTGTAAAGAACGGCGTTTCATTATAAGGCGCTTGCGATACTTGCGCACTTCCCATCGGACTAAGAAGAGTCATACCAATTAAGCCAATCAATATGATAATGATAAGTGGCGACAAATACTTACCGACCCGGTCGACAATTTTTGCAGGGTTCAATGATAGCCACATGCTAATACCAAAGAAAGCTAATGTAAATATAAAACGTGCGAGATCGATTGAAAATCCGTTTAAAAATGGCGCAACACCAATATCAAATGCTACAGCTCCTGTACGTGGTGCTGCAAAGAAAGGCCCAATCGTTAAGTAAAGTATCGCTGTAAATAGAATAGCGTATACTGGGTGAATTCGGCTTGCTAAGTCTTGCAAATCTTTCCTTCCAGAAAAACCGATAGCCAATATACCTAAGAAAGGCAAACCTACTCCAGTAAACAAAAAGCCGGCCATCGCTTTCCACGTTTGATCTCCAGCTAGCTGTCCTAGCTCTGCAGGGAAGATTAAATTACCTGCTCCAAAAAACAATGCGAATAGCATAACCCCAATAACGAGACTCGATGAAAATGATAATTTCTTCTCCATATGTATAAAATTCCTCCCAAAGTCAACAGCACTTATTTGTATGCAATATATCACGTTCCCTTATATTACTCTTCCCTATTTAGAAAATCAACAGCCAGTCAAATCATTTAATTTTTGTCTATATTGCTAACTTACTGACTATTTAAGCTGAATTACAATAGAGTTCTCAAAACAGAAAAAACTGACCTCAAAAGAGATCAGTTTAGACTAATAAGAAAAATAAATGTAAACAACTAAATTAAATAGAAAGCAGTTTTGGGTTTCCATAGCAGAGTCGATTAACAGTGCCACGCTACTCCCCCAAAACTTGCCTACGATTCAAAAACTATTCCATCAAGTCAAAACAAATTTCGTCTTGCTGTAACCTTCTTTCAACTTGGTTACTTGCAATGTAGCAGGTATAGCCTCTTTCATTTCATCGATATGTGAAATAATACCGATCATTCTACCCGATTGTTGAAGAGCGATCAGTGTATCAATAGCTTTTTGGATAGCCTCCTCATCCAATGCACCAAATCCTTCATCAATAAACATCGTCTCCATACGAACAGCACCTTGGAAGCTTTGAATGACATCTGCCATACCCAGCGCCAAACATAAGGAGGCGTTAAACTTTTCACCACCTGATAACGTCTTAACGTCTCGTGTCTGTCCTGTATACGCGTCATGAACGTCAATACCTAATCCACTTTGTTTCCCTCTGGTTTCCTGACGATCACTGCGGACGAGTTCATATTGTCCATTTGATAGGTCGCGAAGACGAATATTCGCTGCTTGAATGATACGCTCTAAATACTCGATTTGAATATAACGCTCAAAGGAAATCTTCAAATGGTTTTGACCGCGGACTATATCATAGAGATTCGCAATCTTTCCATAGGTCTTTTCTAGCTCTGCTTCCTTAGATTTACTTGTTTCTAATTCATTATGAAGATCCTGTGCCGCTTGTTCCCATGCCTTTGATTGATTGTACTGCGCAAATGCTTCTTCATATTGTGTTTTCAGCGCTTCTACTTGTTGCTCTATGATTTCAATATCAGTTGGCTGTTTGCCTTCAACTGTCTTTTTGAGTTCTTCTATGGAAGATTTTAACGTATGAAGCGTTTGGGCAAACACTTGAAGTTGTTGTTGTATAGCCTGGCGTTTTGACGTTGACAGTTTCACTTGTATATACTTCTCTTCCGAAGTAAAGCCCTCTTCGGTCAGCCGTTTTGAAAAGAAAGCCGAACTTTGATCCAATTTCTCTTTCATATCCGCAAGAGACTTTTTCTCCAGAACTTCACGAGATTCCCATTTTGTTACCTCAGTTGAAGCGTCTTGTAAGTTCTGTTGAACAGCCTTCCAAGCACTTTCAAGTTTCTGACTAGTTGTTTCTTTAGATGCAATTTGTTGTTGCAATGCGGATAGTTCCTGTAAGTTTTCAGGAATCTTAGTGAGTGCATAGTTATAGAGGGCTCGCTTCGTTGCAAGCTCTCCTTTTGATTCATTTCGCTGCAATTCTAATTTCTTCATTTCTTCGGTAAGTTCTTCCATGGACTTTTCCGCTTCATTTATCTTCTCCTTCTTTTGTTTCAATAACTCTCGCTTATTTCTAAGGACAGCTACTTTCTCCATCAGTTCTACATGTTCTTTTTGATAATCGCGATGCAAATCTACTTGGTGCTCTTTCAATTCCGCTTCAATTAATTCAATACGTTGCTGGACTTGTTGCAATTCCGCTTGCTTAGTATGGAAAATCTGTTCTTTATTCGTTAACTCCAGCTTAGCCGTGTCTATTTGTTGCTTTGATACGTGCTCGGCTTCTACACCACCAGCTTTAGCTGGATGGTCGATACTCCCGCAAACTGGGCAAGACTCTCCATCATGAAGTGAAGCAGCAAGAACTACCGCCTGATTACTAATCCAACGATTCTCAAGGGCTTGATAGGCATCTGTATAATGCCCCACTTGTTGCTTAGCCGTTTCATACTGCGCCTCAAGTTCTTGTCGTTGTGCTAGTTGTTGGCTGTATGAAGCTACTAGTTTTGCAATGGCTTTGCTAATCGCAAGTTGGTCCAACAACTGTTCATATTCTTCTAATGAAGTTTCCAACTCTTTAATTTCATTTTTTTGAACTATAATAGATTCTTTTTGTTGCGTGGATGATTGCTGATTTACCAGCAAGGATTTCTCCACTTGGTCGACCGTGTTCTTGAGTGACTCTAACACTTGACGTTGTGCAGTGAGTCCCGAAACGGTTGGAAGTAAATTATGTAGCGTAAGCAACTGTTCTTTTACTTCATTTCGCTCAGATTCTTTCGCTAGTTCCACATTGTAAGAAGCCTGTGCGGACACTAGCTTTTCTTCTGCATCCGCGAGAAACGTAACAGCATCAGAGTAGCTACGCTCTTTCTTCTGCCATTCAATCTGATTCGTCTTTACTTGATGTTCTACATCTTCTAATCTCGCAGCCCGTTCAGCTTGCTGTAATTGCTGTTCAAGACTTTTCATCTCTAGTTGTTTCGCTTGCAAGCCATCTAATTCGTTTTGTCGTTGGAGCAGCTTTGTAAATTGTTCATTAATTGAACGCGCATCATGTAGCGCCTGTTGTTTTTCGTTATGAAAGGTATAGAGTCTAGTGTATTCTTTATGTGTTTCTTTAGATTGCGTCTCATGATGTGCATGTTCTTGTTGAAGACCTAATACGAGCTGATAGTAATTCGGGTACTCTGACTGTAATTTTGTAAAGATTAAAGAGTCGCGCGCAGGTAACTTTGCTGGAATTTGATGAAGAACCGCATCACTCATCTGTTTTTCTCGAAGGTATTCCACGTTCGCTTTTTCTTTTTTCACTTTTAACCGTTCAACAATTTTCTGATACGGTTCAGTTTTAAATATTTTACGCATGATCGCTTCTTTATTCGCCGTATCAGATGTCAAGAACTTACGAAATTCTCCCTGAGGCAACATCATGATTTGACTAAACTGTGCATGCGTAAAGCCTAACAATTGTTCAATCTTATCATTTACTTCGGTAACAATTTGGCGATCAACCGCCGGAATGAATTGCCCATCTTTTTCTTCAAATAATTCACAGCGACCTAAAGTATCCGATTTATTGCCTTTTTTTCTGTAAGGAATTTGACGCACGACTCGGAATCTACGCTTATGGATATCGAACGTCAATTCTACAGTCGTCTGAATTTCATCGTCTGCAAACTGACTGCGCAATGCTTTCGTATCGGTGCGATCCTCTCCACTTGCCTGTCCGTATAATGCGAAGCAAATGCCATCGAAGATCGTAGTTTTTCCTGCACCCGTTTTTCCGGAAATGACAAATAAACGATGATCTTTCAAATCACGAAAATCAACTATTTCCTTATCTTTATACGGCCCAAATGCCGTCATCGTTAATGTAATGGGTTTCATGCACGATCTTCCTCCTTCATAACATCCCACAAAACTTCAGCGAATAGCTCTTTCGTTTCTTCATCTACTTCTTCGCCTTGAAGTTCTTTAAAGAAGGAAGCAAACATCGCTTGGTCGTCTTCTTTTTTCTCCACATTAACTGTTCCGCCTAGGCTGTCTGTAGAAGAAGCAAATAGTTTACGTTCTACATGCATCGCATTCGGAAAGACGGAACGAATTTTCTCCATCGGTTGTATGACCGGCACCGTATCCAGCAGTTTGACGAACACATAATCTTCATTGTGTGGCATCTCTACTATATCTTCCATCGTGCCTTCAACTGTTCGTACATCATGAAGAGGAGTCAGTAGCCTTTTCTCAATTCCCACTTCGCCATTTTCTCCTAACTCCACAATGAGGTAGCCCTTTTGATGATTCTCTTCGGAAATAGAATACTTTAATGGCGAACCAGAATAACGAATAGTTTCATTGCCTACAAAATGCGCCTGATGTAAATGACCGAGCGCTGTATAATGAAACGGCTCAAATACATCTGATGAAACATATTCAGCTCCACCAATCGATAATGGTCGTTCTGCGTCACTAGTATTCTCTTCTTTCTCACCATGCTTCGTAATGAACGCGTGACCCACTAGAACATGTCGAGCATCTTTGTCCATTGACTGTTCTATACGCTCGATGATTTTTTTCATAGCTTGCTGATGACTAGAAATCGACTCATCTCCGAGCACGTGACGAACGATCGAAGGATCTGCGTATGGAATTAAATGAAAATAGACATCACCATATTCGTCTTGGAGCTTTACTGGTGACAAGTGTGGAGATAATTCTCCTGTTATGTATAACCCTTGATTTTTCATGAACGTACTTCCAAAATGAAGGCGGCTAGGGCTATCGTGGTTTCCTGCAATAGCCATGACAGGAATTTTCAAATCGATGACAATCTCCTGTAAAACCTCATTCAACAGCCCTACCGCTTCCGTTGGCGGTATTGCACGATCATACAGGTCCCCCGCGATAATGATCGCATCCGGTTGTTCTCTCTTAATTTCTTCTATAAAGGCTTGTAAAATATAACGCTGATCTTCAGTCATATACACTCCTTGCACGAGCTTGCCGAGATGCCAGTCTGCAGTGTGGAAAATTTTCAAGATGTTTCCCCTCTCTTTATCTGTAAAAATGGAGACAAGAAGAATAGCGTACTAGAGAAGTGGTATAAAAATTACTCGTCTACTACGCTCATTCTTCTGTCTCAACTTACTTACTATCTACTTTTTGATCTGCTTCATTCAGTATTTCTCCAATTTTACGTTCATTGATAACGAGATCGGCAAAGCGATCCATTTCTGTAGGTTCCATATTGATAATGACCAACTTCGCGCCTTGCTCTTTTGCGATCAATGGAAATTGATTTGCAGGTGTAACGGTTAATGATGATCCAAGGACAATGAAAAGATCTGCTTTCTCACTTTCAAATATCGCTTGAATAAATGCTTCTTCCGGCAACATTTCTCCGAATAACACAACGGACGGACGTAACGTACCGCCACAATCGCAGTAAAACTCATCAAGTTCGTAACGTTCGTTCCCATATGCTTTTCCACATGTTTCACAATGGACATTGCGAAGGGTACCATGAAGTTCCATGACGTTTTTCGAGCCCGCCATCGTATGGAAACCATCGACGTTTTGCGTAATAATTCCATTGATCAAACCGTCTTTTTCCCACTTAGCTAAAATATCATGGCCTTTATGCGGTCCTGTTTCTTTCGCCGCAATGACACGTTGTTTATAAAACTGGAAAAACTGTTCCACTTGCTGATTGAGAGCTGTTACGCTTGCCACTTTGGCAGGATCTTCTGTTTCCCACATGCCCGTTTTAGCGGAACGAAAATCGGGTAGCCCGCTTTCTGTCGACATCCCTGCTCCTGTATAGACGATAGTACGTTTCGATTCGTTTAATAAATCTGCCAGCACTGTCCTCATCCTTTCAACTAGCGAAATTATGTTCTATCTATATACTAGCATATCCTGTTTTATCGCTACTTATCAAACGATACCGAAATAGAAAAACGAGTATCCACAATGGATACCCGCTTGGTATTAGTTTGCTGTAATTTTTTTAATTGCTCCAAGATCAATCAAGCCATCAATTTCATTCGTCTTAATATAATCTGCTTCTTGACTAATATCAGCCATCTCTTGCAATACCTCTTCATTTACATCTGTAGTCACTTCAATTCGAGTGAAAGCTGCTTCTAATTCATCACTAGCTATTTCTTTACCCGTTAGGTCTTTAATGTGCTTCACTACTAGTTCTTGTGCTTTTTCAGGCTCATCACGAATGAACTGAACTGCTTTTGCGTGAGCTGTTAAATAAGCTGTCGATAGTTTTTCATTTTTCAAAAATGCATCGCTTGTTGCGACAACAGTGTTCGTAGATTCTTTACCCCAAGCAAAATCTTCCCAATCGAGAATCAGTTTGCCACCTGCTTGATTTTGTAAAATATATCCCCAAGGTTCTTGTGTTGCTGCTGCATCAACTGAATCTTGAATAAATAAGGTAGCTGTATCCGCTGGTGCCGCTGCGAAAAACTCAACTGTTCCACCGTTAGCTTTTGCCTTTAGATCCACATCTTTCAACGCTTTACGCAACATAACATCCTGTGTACTACCAATTACGGGTATCGCAACTCTCTTGCCGTCTAGATCCGCCAATTCATTAATTCCACTTTTACCGTTAGCTACCAATACCGCACCGCCGTTTACTGCGCCAGAGACAATATGATACTTTGGATCTTTTACATAATAATTAATTACAGGTCCAGGTCCAACTGTTCCGATATCAATGGAATTAGAAGCCATTGCCTCCATGAATAATCCACCGTTACTCACTGTCTTCGTTGTGATCTTGATATCTTCACCGAATTCTTCTGCGAAATAATTATTCTCTAGTCCGACAATTGTTGCGATATGTGTTAAATTTGGAAAGTATCCAATCTTTACTTCCTTTTTATCTGCACTGCTTTCTTCTGTTTTCCCACATCCTGATAAAATCCCCACAATTGCCAATACAGAAAGCAGTACACCTAATCGTTTCTTATTCATATAATAATCCCCTTTTCTTTGAGCGTGTTACGCCCGTATTCCCCATTTTCTTTCTACACTGCGTTCCAAACGTAAGAATAATACATTATCCATAATCGTACCGATCACACCAATGATGATCATGACAGAAATAACTAAATCCATTTGACCAAGTGCGCGTCCTGATTCTAGTAGTTGACCGAGACCGACGCTCGCACCTAATAGCTCCCCTGCCATGAGTGCGCGCCATGAGAATGCCCAAGCGATACGTAAACCAGAAATCAATTGGGGTACGGATGCTGGCAAAATCACCGTCCGCAAAAAGTGAAAGCCACTAGACCCAAGTGATTTAGCAACGCGTTGGTATAATACCGGTACGTTTTTAAATCCGCTCGTTGCATTGACAATCATCGTCCAAGTAGCCCCTAGTGTAACGATAAATAAAATAGCAAAATCATTGAGTCCAAACCAGATAATTGCTAGCGGGAACCAGACGATACTTGGAATAGATTGTAAAGCTGTTACAAGAAAACCAAGTGTGTCTTCCACTATTTTGTAACGCCAAATTAAATAACCAAGCACCAAACCAAGTATGGAAGCAATGGTGAATCCGATTAATAATCTGCTTAGACTTGCACCGATCGCAATCAGGATTTGACCGGAGATGAGACCAGAAATTAAGGTCGACATGACTTGTGTAAAACTCGGAAACATAAAATCGGGTAAATCCGATAGCTTAGATGTGACTTCCCATATCGCCACTAGTATCCCGAGAAACACTATTCGTCTTAAAGCTGTAGTCATCGCCCATCTCCTCCTTCAACACTTTCTCTATTTCTTCTTGAAGCTCAGCTAAAATCTGCTTTTCAAGTTGCAACGTCACATCACTCGGCATAACGCCATCCTTTGAATCATTTGAAATAAACGTTTTTTTGATTTTCCCTGGACGTGTCGCAAAGACGACAATTTTTTGTGAAAGCAATACTGCTTCCCGAATATTATGCGTAATGAAGAGTACCGTTACTTTTGTTTTTCTCCAAATATCCAATAGCTCCTTATGAAGCACCATGCGTGTCTGTTCATCCAATGCTGCGAAGGGTTCATCCATCAACAAAATATCTGGCTCCATCACAAGCGCACGGGCGATCGCTACACGTTGCTTCATTCCTCCGGATAATTGATGCGGATAAGCATCTACGTAATTTCCTAAGTGCACCATTTTCAGCATGTCAATCGCTTTTTGTTCCGCCTCTTTCTTTGACATCTTCTTTAGAAGTAATCCGTATGTAACGTTATCGAGGACTGTCAGCCAAGGAAATAACCCCGCTTCTTGGAAAACGACTACTCGATCTGATCCTGAACCTTTTACTTCTTTACCGTTAATGCTGATTTTCCCTTGATCCGCTTTTTCCAGTCCCGCAATTAAATACAACATAGTCGACTTGCCGCAACCAGAAGGACCTACAATGGAAACAAACTGTCCTTTTTCTATTTCCAGATTGATGTTATCCAGTACTTTGACCGTTCCCTTTTCTTTGTGGGGAAAGCTCTTTTCAATGCCTTCAATTTCCAAATACATGTTGATTCCCCCTCGTAAATACTTTTCGTTTCATCGCGTTTTTTAATTCCTACTAACTTTATATGTTTTGTATATATATAATCTACCATTTACGTATGTTTTGTCAATAGAATTCCTGATTATTTTTTCAATCTATTTGAAATCAATAGATTGAACGCTATAGGTAATGGGTTTTCATAACTTTCCAACATGAAATCCTACGCTAAAAAACCTCTTCCCAAAGCGGGAAGAGGTTTTTGCTAGTAGGCGTTATTGAAATAAATCACTTGATAAATATCTTTCACCAGAATCTGGCGCAATACAAACGACTGTATCTTCGGGTGTTAAACGTTTTGCCACTTGCAATGCAGCATACAGAGAGGCACCACCTGACGGCCCAAGCAACACACCTTCTTGTCTTGCAAATTGTCTGACCGTATTATATGCGTCATCATCTTCAATACGAAAAATTTCATCGTAGACATTGGTATTTAAGACAATTGGAATAAATCCAGGGCTTGTACCTACCAGTTTATGCTTTCCTGGCTTACCACCTGATAATACCGGCGACCCTGCAGGCTCAACCACATGAACTGTAATGGCCGGATCATGTTCTTTTAATGATTCACCCGTCCCTGTTACTGTGCCACCCGTTCCTGAAGTACAAACAAATGCAGTTAATGTACGATCGATGGATTGAATGGCTTCTATAATTTCTACAGCGGTTGTATGACGATGACTATCAGGGTTCGCTTCATTTTCAAATTGCATCGGAATAAAACTATTGTCGATGGACTCTGAGATTTCATTCGCTTTAGCGATCGCACCTGGCATACGTTCTGAGCTAGGTGTCAATACAACCTTTGCTCCATACGCTTTCATTAAGTTAATACGTTCAATCGTCGAGTTATCCGGCATAACAAAAATGGCTGGATATCCTTTTGCAGCAGCGTTCATTGCCAAGCCAATTCCCGTGTTGCCGGACGTCGGCTCAATAATCGTGGCACCCGGTTTCAGAACGCCAGTTTTCTCGGCTTCTACAAGCATTTGATACGCCGCGCGATCTTTTACACTGCGGCTTGGATTAAAGTACTCCAATTTCACATACACTTCGGCTCCAGTCGCATCTCCGAGTGTTCGTACTTTTACTAGCGGAGTATCACCGATCAATTCCGCCATATTATTGACTACTTTCATTGTGCACACCTTCTTTTCATGATGATGAAATTGGTACTCTGTTTATGAAGCTGATGTAATCTTTTGATCTCGTGGTAAAGCTAATCCGACTAGCCCAATGAACGGTAAGAATGATGTGATAATCATCGTTTGGTAAATACCGATCGAGTCGATAAGCGTTCCAATGGCGACTGCACCGATTGCCCCCATCCCGAACGCTAATCCTACAGTTAGTCCCGCCATCGTACCAATTTTGGAAGGTACAAGTTCTTGGGCATAGATAACCGTGACGGAAAAACTAAGCATAATAAAGAATCCAATCGTTACTAGTAGTAAAATGATTCCCCATACAGGAGCATACGGCAACAATAAACTAAGTGGTAAAGGCACAACTAGCGATAAGACGATTACTTTTTTCCGTCCTATCCTGTCTGCCATCGGTCCGCCGAAAAATGTTCCGACTGCTCCTAGAGCCAAGAATAAGAAAATATACAACTGACCATGTTGAATTGTCATGCCGTAATATTCAATCAAATAGAAAATATAGAAGCTCGTAATATTCGTCACATAGAATGAACGAGCAAATATAATAATCATTAATAAAATTAGTGCAATAGTGACTTGTCTCTTTGATAAACTTTCCATCGTCGTTAACAAAACTTTTTTCCGGTTGCCTAAACGCTCTTCATTCAGCTGATTCTTATACCAGAAAGAAATACGAGTTAATAAGGCAATCCCAGCGGCAGCTACTAGTACAAAAACGGCTGCTCCTATTTGGCCAAGAGGAACGAGGACGAACGCGCTGATCAACGGTGCAAGTGCTTGTCCGGAGTTCCCTCCTACTTGATAGATAGACTGTGAAAGACCACGCTTGTCCCCTGCTGCCAAAAATGACACTCGAGAACCTTCTGGATGAAAGATCGCCGACCCTAACCCGAGCAACATAACGGATACAATGATCAGCCAATAGCTCGGTGCTAACGCTAGACCTGCCATTCCAATTAATGAAAAAGTCATGCCGATCGGCAATGCAAATGGCTTAGGTTTACGATCACTTAAATAGCCTACAACGGGTTGAAGTAAAGAAGCTACGATATTTAGAGCGAACACAATATAACCTAATTGTTTATAACTAAATTGATATTCTTTCTCCAAAATCGGTAACATAGCTGGAATCACTGCCTGTAACGTGTCGTTAAATAAGTGACAGACAGCGATCGCAATCATGATCGGAAATACTGGATTCGCTACGGCAGTTTGTGGTGATTTATTCATACCATCTGTTCACACCTTATCTAGTTGTCTAGTTTACTTTGTAAATGTAGCAGGCATTACAACTCCAACCACTTCTCCAGAAACACATAATTCATCCTCAGCGTAAATTTCTACAGCTACTTTCCATTTCTTCGGATGGATTTCCGTGACGTTTCCAATTGCTTTCAATACTTTTCCTTGTGGAGTCGGTTTATTGTATGTAATCTGCAAGGAAGCTGTCACAAAGCGTGGCGGTACGGAACCGTCACCTGGTTCATGACCATTCTTTCGATGTAACGCAAGTGCGCAAGAACCTGTGCCATGGCAATCCATAAATGAAGCCAGAAATCCACCATACACGAATCCTGGTATTGCCGTATATTTCTCAGGTGGTAATGAATATGTGACGGTTTGCTCTCCTTCCCAACCAGTGCGGAAATGATTCCCTTCCTCGTTGAGCCGCCCACAACCATAACACCATGAAAAATCATCCGCATAACTGTCTTGAATCGCATGTGTAACATATTCTTTCATATAAATTACCTCCCTTTCAAATGAATTCTCTCTATTATACATTCCGAAAATTGAAATATCGACCAAAAACGAAATATCTGTCATAGGACGGACAGTTCTGTGCGTATCTTACTCACTACATTCATATACTAGGGAGAAACGATTTGTTGCGGAAGGAGGGAAATAGTATGAAAATACGTGGCGTTATATTGGCATTACTAGTGGCTGGAGGATTTTATGTCATGATGCAGACAATCGACGAAGCTTCCTCCCATCCCTTTGAGCGATTGCAAGAACAACAACTGAATGGTTTATCCCCCTATTCATTCATCACTTTCCGGCAACCTGGTCTGCATGAACAGCGAGCCGTTACGTGGAAAGTTGACCAAGTGGAAGAAGTTGATCGCTTACTTCAATTTCTCCAAGCATATGATTATGAGCGTGTGGATCCAGACTCACTGGAATTATTTGATGATCAACCGCACTTCACAATCGATCTACATGATGACACAGGAAATCGTATGACGATATTGATCGAAGAAGGAGTATTGATCCACAATGACCGTCTGTATTATGAGGTTGTTAATGGCCCCTTACAAGTCGATTGGCTAATGGAATTCATGCTTTCCAATAAACCGTAATTTTGTACTCTGAACATTCATTGTATTATACTATTCATTAATTCGATAACCGAATAATCGATTTGAAGGAGAGATTCATATTGGTGAAAAGCTTACCTAAACGTGCACAAGTAAACGAACAAGAAACGTGGAATTTAAAAACTTTATTTGAAAATGAACAGGACTACGAAAAAGCAGTAAAAGATGCAGAAATGGAATCAACTGCTTTTGAGAAAAACTATAAAGGTACGATTATAGATTCAACTTCTGCTATTCAAGCATTGGATGCCTATCGCAGTTTACAAGAGAAACTCGTCAAAATCTCTAGTTATGCTGAGCTAGCAGCAAGTGTTGATCTAACAAATGATGAAGCTCAAATGAGAGAGAGCAAATTTGGTTCAATCGCTGCGAAAATCGCCAGTCAAACTTCCTTTGTGATGAGTGAATTAACAGCGCTTTCCGAGGAGACTTTGCAACAAGCAAGTAAACAGTCTGAGGAGTATGCAACGGTATTCGATAAAATCATTCGGGAAAAGCCACATCAATTACATCCCGAAGTAGAGAAGACACTAGCTGCATTCTCCTCTTCTTTCCAAGCACCCTATTCATTGTATAATACGACGAAAATGGCAGACATCAATTTCCCCGACTTCACTGCTGATGGAAAAGTCTATCCACTGAGCTATGTTTCATTCGAAGGGAAATGGGAGTCTGAACCAAAAACACCAGTAAGACGTGCTGCTTTTGAAACGTTCAGCAATACTTTGCGTACGTATCAGCACACAACAGCGAAAACCTATGACATGCATGTACAGATGGAGAAAACGACTTCTGACTTACGTGGGTATGACTCTGTTATAGACTATTTATTGATGGAACAAGATGTGGATCGATCGATGTACAATCGCCAAATAGATGTGATTATGGAAGAGCTTGCACCACATATGCGAAAGTACGCGAAACTCCTTCAGAAAATATATAATCTCGACGAAATGACATTTGCGGACTTAAAAATGCCAATCGATCCATTATATGAGCCTTCCATTACAGTGGAGGAATCGAAAAAATATATGAATAATGCTCTTGCTGTGATGGGCAATGACTATCTTGACATGGTGAACCGTGCCTATTCAGAACGCTGGATTGATTTCGCTCAAAATGAAGGCAAATCCACAGGTGCTTTTTGTGCAAGTCCTTATGGCAACGGCTCGTTTATTTTAATTTCTTGGACAGGCAGCATGGAAGACGTCTTTGTACTGGCTCATGAATTAGGTCATGCAGGACACTTCCACTATGCCAATGAAGCACAAAACCTGTTTAATTCGGAATCATCACTGTACTTTATTGAAGCGCCTTCTACGATGAATGAAATGCTGATGGCCAATCACTTATTGAAGAATTCGGATGATCCGAAATTCAAACGCTGGGTACTGTCTTCCATCGTGGCACGAACATACTACCATAACTTCGTAACGCATTTACTTGAAGCTGCGTTCCAGCGCAAAGTATACGAGCGAGTGGATGCAGGCGGTAATGTCAATGCAACAATCTTGAACGAATTAAAGCGCGGTGTACTCGAAGAATTCTGGGGCGATAGCGTGAAGATGAATGATGGCGCTGAGTTGACTTGGATGCGTCAACCACACTATTATATGGGCTTGTATCCGTACACATATAGTGCGGGATTGACTATTTCTACTGAGATGGCAAAACGCGTATTGAAAGATGGAGAACCAGCTGTTGAAGACTGGCTCAATACCTTACGTGCAGGTGGTTCAAAAAAACCAGCTGAACTTGCGAAGATGGCAGGGATCGATATCACAACGGACAAACCGTTGCGCGATACGATCTCATATATCGGTGAGTTAATCGATGAAATTGAGAAACTGACAAAAGAGATCGAAGCACAGTAAGAACAAAAAAACATCTGCCAAGCAGGTTTTCCTGCTTGGCGGATGTTTTTTCTTTTACTTCATTATTTCACTTAAGATTTCATATGAACGAAGTCGTTCTTCATGATCGAAGATTCCTGAGCTGATAATCAGCTCATCCGCTTTCGTCATTTCTACGAACTCTTCCAGCTTCCGTTTCACAGTTTCTGGACTACCAATAATGACAGACGGTGCTTGACTTTGCTGTGCAACCGCTTCTTGTTCAAATGGTGACCATACCGCATTAATATCTTCAATTGGAGGACTAAATTGCGTCATCTTACCTTGACGGATATTTAAGAACTGCTGTTGCATCGATGTAGCCAAGTATTGTGCTTTTTCATCCGTATCCGCCGCAATTAAATTAACCCCCATCATCGCATATGGCTTCTGGAGATCTTTAGACGGTCGGAAGTTTTGATGATAAATTTGCAGTGCCTGCATCATAAACTGCGGTGCAAAGTGACTGGCGAATGAAAACGGCAAGCCTAGTTCAGCTGATAATTGCGCACTGAAGCCGCTTGAACCAAGCAACCAAATCGGAACGTTTTGCCCTGCTCCAGGAAATGCTCGAACGCGATCAGTTGGATTGCCCGCAAAGTACTTACGTAATTCTTCCACCTGTTGTGGGAAATCTTCCCCACCACTTTGTAATGTACGGCGAAGCGCATACGCTGTTGCCTGGTCACTACCAGGTGCACGGCCTAGCCCCAAGTCAATACGATTTGGATACATCGCATCGAGTGTACCGAACTGTTCCGCAATAACAAGTGGCGCGTGGTTTGGTAACATCACACCGCCAGAACCTACTCGAATATCTTTCGTCTCTTGCGCTACATGTCCAATAATGATAGACGTTGCAGAACTCGCAACACCGGGCATATTATGATGCTCTGCTAACCAATAACGATTGAATCCCCAATCTTCTGCATGCTGTGCAAGATCTACACTATTCTTAAATGATTGCCCCGCATGACTTCCTTCATTGATCATTGCTAAGTCTAATATCGACAACGGAATTCCGTTAAATTGTTTTGCCTTTTCTCTAATCAATTCATTCACTCCTCATAACAGCAACCATTTTTCTTTACCCATTCAAAAATGGCCTGAATAATATCTTCCAACTCTTTACCTTTTGGCGTAAGCTCATACTCGACTTTTCTGACCTTTGGATCGGACTGGTTTTTAACGACCAAGCCGTGCGCTTCTAAATCACGCAACCTCTCCGTTAGAAGACGATCTGATATCCCATCGATCTCCGCCGATAATTCAAAGAACCTCTTCGGTCCGTCTAATAAATGATAAATAATGATTCCCATCCACCGCTTACCGATAAACTCGATCGTGTTGTGGAAACTATCGCAACTTTTTTGACCTTTAGGATTTACTGACTGAACAAACTCTTCATTTTTCTTCATTAGCAAAACCCCAATCCTGTACTCCTTTAACTTTATCACACCTAGGTTTGACAAACAAGCTTACTAATAGTAATCTTAAAAAGAACTTACTATTAGTAAGTGAATATCAATATATTTCAAAGGGAGTTTGTCCATATGTCACAAAATTACGAAGAATTACTAGAAGTTATGCATGCACGTAAATCTGTTAGAAAGTTTGATCCGAACTACACTATCGATAAAGAAGAGATCACATCTATGCTGGAGGAAGCGATTTCCGCTCCGTCTTCAAGCAACTTACAGCCTTGGCGTTTTCTTGTCATACAAGATCAAGAGTTAAAGAAGAAGATCAATCGTTTTTCATTCAATCAAGAACAAATCGAAACCTCATCCGCTATTATAGCTGTGATTGGCGATACAGAAATGTATCACAACATTGATGAGATCTATCTTTCTAATTTGGCTGCAGGAAATATAGATGAAGAGCATGTGCAAATCCAGATTCAAAACGCAAAAGCGGCTTATCCGAATGCTCCACTTGAAGTGAGACGGAATATCGCGACGTTTGATGCAGGTTTGGTTTCTATGCAACTCATGTTGATTGCTAAAGCAAGAGGGTATGATACTGTTCCGATGGGTGGGTTTGACAAGCAGCAGTTTGCTGAGTCGTTTGAACTCGAATCACGCTACGAGCCGCTAGTGCTGATAGCGCTAGGTAAAGCCGCTTCACCTGCTTATGGTTCTACGCGTTTACCTATTGATTCGATTACTACTTATATGTAAGCGAGTGGTTAGGCGGGCAGTTGGGCTCGGGATTGGATGACACTTTCTGTAGTGTATTGAATCTAGGAGTGTAATCAGTTTTATACAGGAATTAAAACTTGAGCTAACCTAGTTCTAAGATAATAATAATTAACACACTATCTCCAGTAAGTGATTCTAGTACCTCCCACTATCCACTGTATAAAACGTTTATCCTTAAACTTAACCAATGCAAAAGAGGATGTCCTAGAAGTGTTACTACTCCTAGAACATCCTCTTATTTATGCTTGCTCTTAAATTCAAGCCTGCTCAATAGTAACTTTACAACTCATCTCGTCATATTTACCATATGCCGCGTGATAGGTTGGTCCTACGCCTTGTTTGAAGGTGAGCGAATGGCGAATTCCAGCTGTGATGAACTTCTTCGCTTTAATCACGGCATCTTGCACCGTTTGTCCCTTCGCCAAGCCTGCCGTAATAGCAGCGGAGTAACTGCAACCGGCACCATTGGTATTTAGCGTGTCAATTCTTGGAGCTTCGAGTAGATAAAACTGTTCTCCGTCATACAGCACATCCACTGCGGGTCCTTCCAGTCTTCCACCTTTCACTAATACGAACTTCGGTCCAAATTCAAACAAACGACGTGCAGCTTCTTTTAAATCAGCTACAGATCCCAATTCCATACCGCCCAATAAGTAAGAAGCTTCGGGCATATTCGGCGTAATAACCGTTGCAAGAGGAATCAATTGTTTCTGCATCGCTTCCATTGCATCGTCCTTTAATAATGCAGAGCCCATCTTTCCAATCATCACGGGATCTACTACTATATTTTGAATGTCAGACTGCTGAATCCAATTCGTTACATTGACAATAATTTCTTTTGTAAACAACATGCCAGTCTTCATAGCATCTATTCCAATATCTTCTTCTATCGTCACTAATTGTGCTTCAATCGCTTCCCAAGATTGTGGGAATATGCCTTGTCCAGTACGTGGATTTTTTGCAACAATCGCCGTGATCGCTGTTGTACCAAACACATCAAATTCCTGGAATGTTTTCAAATCAGCTTGGATTCCCGCTCCTCCACGTGCAGCGGAACCAGCGATAGTTAATGCTCGCTTGATCATCATCTCTTTTTCTCCTGTCTTAGATGTAATTCATCAGATTACTTATTATATATAGGCATCATTGTACAGGATAACGTGAGGAGGTTTAAAGAGTCAATTTCATCGTTCTTTACTAGGTCCTCTTCTATTTACCATCAACGAAAAACTCCCTATCCACTTGCAAGATAGAGAGTCGGTTTAATTTATTTACAACATATAGGAAATATCAGAAGCTGCCGTTGGATACGCGAATGGCATTCGCTTTAATTCCGCGAGAGGTATTTGGAATCGAATAGCTATTGCAAAGAGATTGATCAGTTCATCGGCCCCTCCTCCTAAGAAATGTGCACCGAGTACGACGTCCTTCTCTTGATCGATAATTACTTTAAATGCGGCCGCCCCTTCATTTGTCTGTCTATATGTGAACCACTCAGTAATGTTTTGTGATTTCACATACACTTTCAAACCGGAGTCTTTCGCCTCTTGTTCGCTCATTCCGACGGATGATAACTTTGGAACCGTATATACAACAGAAGGAACGACTGGATAATCTGCCGTTTTATGATTCCCTTTCAGAAGATTAGAAGCAACTATATGTGACTCAATTGTAGCGACGGGTGTCAATGGAGGCGCATCATTTGAAGCGACATCTCCAGCCGCATATACATGTGGATTACTTACGCTTTGCATGTATTCATTGACAGATACACCTTGCTTATCGCGCTTTACATTTCCTTTTTCCAAATCAATATCTAATGCTGGTGTGCGACCCGCCCCGTGTACAACAAGATCTGCTTTCCATTCCACTTGGCGATCGTCTTGTTCACCTTTGACCACAAATGAATTACCGCATTTCTCAATTCCATTTACCGGTGTGTTCAAATGCACATGAATGCCAACTTCCTCAGAACGTTTAATCAACATTTTCACTAAATCTTGATCAAATTTCTTCAGAGCACTTTCACTTCTATGCAAAATATGCACTTCTGAACCTGCTCTCGCGGCAAGATGCGCAAATTCGAATGAAATAAACCCACCACCTATAAAGACAATCTTTTTAGGTAGTGTTTCTAGTTCCATGAAATCATCGCTCAGCGTCAAATATTCTTCACCTTCGATATTCATTTTCATAGGTTCTGCACCCGTCGCAATTAAGATATGTTTCCCTTTTAATACATCTGAGCAGACTTTCAATTCCGTTTCACTTTGGAAGACCGCCTTGCCGTGATAAATATCAATCCCTAATTTGCCAAACTTTTCTTCCGTATCTTCAGGTATCGTTTGAACGAACGTTCGTTTAAATTCCATTAATTCGGGCCAATTGATTTTGCTATCTTCTTCAATTCCTTTTCCTTGCATACGTTTATTCCAATCCATTAGTTCAGCATTTTCTACTAATACTTTCTTCGGATCACAACCTCGCTGAGAGCATGTGCCCCCGAATGGCCGATCATCGATAATTGCAACGCTCCAGCCTTCTTTCTTACACTTCGTCGCTGTAATAGAACCCGCACTGCCTGTTCCAATTACAAGCAAATCATATTCTTTGACCATACTCTATCTCCTCCAACTTTTCTTGCTCATTCTGTTTATCCATTCTGTAATCAATTACCCTTTATTGTCCTATATCACACTTGGAAACAATTATACAATTTACATCACGTTACTTCCCTACGTACATACTATATAACAGCACACAGGAAAGGTTGGATGAATTTGATTTCAAATAATCCTCAGTACGCAGCGGATTTGAATACTAGTCCCTTTTTCAAGAAAAATGATAAGAACTTTATTAATATTTTGAGTAGCAAACAATTAAACACGTTGGATCATTTGTCGATGTTGGATATCTTCCTAAGTAAAGATCATATTATTGAACCTCACTATCATCCAAATGCCTCCGAGCTAACCTACTGCGTTTCAGGCTCGGCTACTATTTCTATTATGAATATTGACACAAAAAACTTTCAACATTATAAAATACTAGCTGGTCAAGTCGTTAATATTCCTCAAGGATGGTGGCATTACCAAATCGCACATAGCGATGATACACATCTACAAGGGATATTTAATGCAAATACTCCAGAGGTTGTCTTAGGTTCCGATATCCTAACCGCTACACCAGCTGACGTTTTTGCTTACTCTTATGGAGTAAATGAACAACAATGGGCTACCGCTGTGAAAGATATTTCTCCTTCGCAATTAATAGGTCCGCCGACAGAATAAGCATTTACCAAAAAGCGACGGTAAGCATCCCGTCGCCTTTTCCTTCATTATTCTACGGGACCTTGCCAAGTGGACATACCTTCTGAAACATTGGTCACATCGTATCCTTCTTCATGCAAAATCTCACTTGCTGTTTGTGAACGGCTTCCACTACGACAAACGACTACATACTTCTGATCTTTCTCCAAACCGGTTCTTGCACCATTTTGTAGTTGCGATAACGGGATATTGATTGCACTACTAATATGACCTTCATTGTATTCATCTACTTCGCGCACATCCATCACTAAGGCGCCTTCCTTTTGTAAGGCTTCAATATCTTCTAAATTTACTGTTTCAAATGCTTTATCTGTCGAACCGCAAGCCGCCAGTATTAAAACAGTTGCGATCAACCATACTAATTTCTTCAACATTTAGCCTCCAGTTCCTACTGTCAATAAAAAAGGGGGTGTCGCTACTTCAAATCAGACTATCCTTGTCGTATTTGATTTCAGTATATACTAACCTCTGCTGAAATCAAAAAGTCACGATTTTCATTTAGTTGGCATGTCAATAAAGGATTACTGTATGTACCTGTCACTTGGCAATTGTGCTAATGAATGAAGAGGGAAATCTACGCACTGAAGAGAAATTTTCACAGCTACTTCCGAATTAGAATACCTATGAAAAACGACACATCCATACTACATGTGTCGTCGTTTGAATAATTCTATTAAAATCCAGTCGGCCAATTGGCTAAACGCCGCTCGCTCCTGCCATCGTTTTTCACACACGCAAAATCCAATGACTGACAGATAAATTTACGCGTCTCCCGGGGATCGATTACATCATCTATATAATGACTTGCTGCAGCCTTATAAGGTGAACTATCAAACGCCCAATTTTCCAGTAACTTCTTCCGTTCCTCTTTCGGATCTTCTGCTTTTTCCAATTGCCTACCATATACAACATTAATCCCGACTTCCGGTCCTGTGAAATTGATTTCCGCAGTTGGCCAGGCGACGACGAAATCTGCACCCATCGTCGGACCACACATATTGCCATAAGCTGCCCCTATACTCTTTCGTATAATGACGGAGATTTTAGGCACCGTTGATTGCGCTAATGCTTGATTCCACACCATAATCTTAGTAGGTATTTTCTCTTTTTCAGCTTGCGTACTGATTCTGAATCCTGGTGTATCATGAAGGAATATCAGCGGAATATGGTAAGAGTCACAAAGACAGATGAAATCGGTTGCCTTTTCACATTCTTCTGGACCGCCCGCACCCGCGTATTTATTCGGCTGATTCGCAATGATTCCGACCGCACGCCCATCCATATGTGTCAGAACCGTAATCAGTGCCTGTCCGTAGCCAGATTTATACTCCATATACTCGCCGTCGTCTACAAGATCCTCGATAATACGTTTCATATCATAAACTCGATTCGCTAACGGTGGAAGAATGGACAGTACATTGTTCGCCAGGCGGGTAGGACTGTCATTTGTCTGCTTGCGTGGTGGTAATTCCGAGCTATTTGACGGCATGTACGCAAAGAACTTTTTCATTTGCTCTATGCACTCTTCAGTAGAGTTTGCCGTGGCATCTACTTGTCCAGTCTGTCTGACATGTACTTCCGTTCCGCCTAACTCTTCTTTAGATACCTTTTGACCGCTAGCCATTTCTAGCATACGCGGACCCGCCACTGCAAGACATGTACCTTTTACTTGTGTCACAAAATCAGACGATACCGCAATCCAAGTCGGCCCACCAAAACTGTCTCCGAAAATCCCTGTAATCATAGGGATTTCTCGACTTAATGTTAAAAGCTCTTGAGGGAATAGTTTAGTACTAATTCCGTCAGAACCCATTCCATCAGGCATCCTGAGGCCGCCACCTTCATTCAAGTTGAACATAGGCAGACCACGCTTAATTGCATATTCCATCAATGATTTTGACTTCCGAAGATGGACAGTCCCTTCCGTACCTGCGAAAACAGTTTGGTCACCGGCTTGAATAACTGCATGTCTGCCATTTACTTTCCCCAAACCACCAATTAAACCGTCACCCGCACTATCGCTTCCTACCCCCATTTGATCTGAGTAATTCAGCAAGCCGAGTTCCATGAACGAATCTTTATCGACAAGCAGATCGATACGTTCCCTTGCAGTATAGCGACCTGATTGGCGCTGTTTCTTTAGCTTATCTACTCCTCCACCTTGCAACGCTTGCTCTTTTCTCCGTTTTAAATCTTCAACAGATAGATGCACTTCATTTTCCGCTGGTTTATGCGTCACGTTGACCACCGCCCTCTTTCAAAAGCCTTCTCAGAATTTTCCCTGAGCTCGTGGTAGGTAATTCCTCAATGAATTCAATTTCCCGAGGATATTTATAAGCCGCCATATTATTTTTCGCCCAGTCTATTATTTCTTGTGGTTCGATTTTGCCTTTATAATCATTTTTCAATACAATGAACGCTTTGACGCTCTCTCCTCTTTTGGGATCTGGCACACCTACTGCAACAGACTGCGAAACAGCAGGATGACTACTGAGCAAAGCTTCCACATCATCGGGGAATACACTATATCCCGAACACTTAATGAGCTCTTTAATGCGTCCTAAATAATATAAATACCCTTCGTCATCCAACTTCCCGAAGTCACCCGTATGCAGCCAGCCATCCCGTAAAGTTTCCTCAGTTGCTTCCGGTCTGTTCAGATACCCTTTAAACACACCTGGCCCTTTTAGGAGGACTTCTCCCTCTTGCAAGGCTGGCATTTCCTCGCCAGTCGCTGGATCAATGATTTTAATTTCCGTTTCATTCACAGCGATACCACAGCTTCCAAATTTAATATTCTCCTGCGGCATAAATGTATCGCCTGTATGTGTCTCACTCAGCCCATACGCAGCTTCAAACATCGGACATCCTTTTGTAACTGATGCCCATTTATGCGCTAGTTCTGCTGTGACTTGAACACCGAAACTAGTAGACATATTCTTTTTCAATGAAGAAAAATCACGGTTTTCAATACCAGGTATTTGTAGAAGAGCACCATTCATAATCGCTATACTGTACCACGCTGTAACTCTATACTTTTCCATCGCTAGAACTGTCGCTTGTGGATCGAACCTTGTCATCAAGACCGTTTCACTAGCATTATAGACAGGAATATTTACGCCCATTAGCATGCCAGCAATATGGCTTAGCGGTGCAATCGATAGCAACACTTCATGTTGATTCAGTTCATTGCCGGCAACTGCAGCTGCTGTTTTGTATAAAGCATTTCCATGAGTTAGCATGGCGCCTTTTGGTCTCCCTGTCGTCCCGGAAGTAAACACGAGTAGTGCAATGTCTTCCCACAAATCAATAGCAGGATATTCCTTAAGTGGCTCGGTTTCCTGTATGACTCCACTAAAATCATACGTATCTTTAAATGAAGTTTTCGTTGTATTATATTCTTGTGGAAATGGAAGACTAGGCTCCGATGGTAAATAATCTATATAATTGGTTGTGATTTTACAATGGAGCCCCGGAACTTCATCCGCAATTTCTTCAATACGGCTATAGATTTCCTGTCCCGCAATTATGCCTTTAATATCTGCTTCCTGAATGAGATAGATCAACTCTGCTTCTCGATACATTGGATTCAGTGGAACTACAATGCCACCCATACGTTGAATCGCATAATGTCCGATAATATATTGGGGGCAATTCTGCATATACAGTGCGATTCTGTCTCCTTTTTTGAAGTTCTTATCGATAAAGAAATGTGCCAATCTATCAATTTGATCATCTAGTTCTCTCCAACTTATCGCATTGCCGTAAAATTGGAATGCCGTCTGTTCTGATAGAGCTTGCGCATTGTGTTTTACATATTCATGCAGAGGGATTTCACCTAGACGATAAGTTAATGTTTCCGGTACTGTGGATGGCCAATAAGGTCGCACTGTTTTTTGCATAGTAATTCCCCTCTCCTATCTACTAGATAGCCTCTTCATTAAATAGAGTGGTTGCCTAATACATTCCAAACCATTTTTATCTTACTTCACCGGTACTTCACGGTAATCATAAAACCCTATTTTCGTTTTCCTTCCTAGTTCTCCTTTATCTACTTTTTCTTTAATGCATGCAGGCGGCTTATCTCTTTCATCTCCACTTTGCTGATATTGATGTTGCATGGCCGAATACACGACGTCAGCTCCTGACATATCGATTAATTGGAATGGTCCGAGTTTATGACCAAGAGACTTTCTTATAATGAGATCGATATCTTTGAAGTCAGCAATTCCTTCTTCGTATAAGTACGTTGCTTCGCGATGAATTGCACCAAGTATACGATTCGCAACAAATCCAGAAATCTCTTTCCTCAGTAGGACTGCCGTACGCCCAATTTGTTTTGAAACTGCCATGGCGATATCTTTTGTCTCTTCAGAAGTTTTTTCACTCATGACTACTTCAAGGCTATCCATTACAAGTGGCGGGAAGAAGAAATGCATATTACACACTTTATCCGGTCTGTCCGTCACTTCGGCAATTAATGAATTCATAATAGTTGAGCTGTTCGTCGCCAATATAGCATGAGGTGGTGTAATTTCATCTAATTTTTTAAATAGCTCTTGCTTCGCTTCAAGGACTTCGACGATCGCCTCAATTACAAGATCTGCATCTTTTGCCGCTTCTTCTAATTGATCTGTAAAAGTTAGCAATGAAAAAGCTTTCTCTACAGCTGGCTCATTAATCTTCCCTTTTCTTACCCAATCACTCATCAGACGCTCCAAGTTATTCTTTGCCTGTTGCAAAGCTTCCTGATTAATATCCTGCAAAGTGGTTTGGTAACCACCTAGCGCACATAGCATGGCAATCTGGTGCCCCATCTGCCCGGCACCAATTACTGTAATCCGTTTCACATCGTTTGAATTCATATCTTTCCTCCTCTTTATCATTATACTAACTGGTTGGTATGTTCTGAATACTATAATAACTAGTTTTCATTTCTTTAGCAAGTGTAAATAAAGATTTAAGTTCAGTGGCTTTTACATAACACAAAAACCCTAACAAGAAGTACATGACTTCCGTTAGGGTTTCAATAGCTTTCATTATTTCACGAAGAACCCTGCAACTTGTTGTTGTTCATCCAATGTTATAGTGTACACTCTATTGTCTTCTTTGTATTTCGTAGCAATGGTCGCAACAAAGTATTGCTCTTTTTTAGCGACTGACTCTTTTTCAAAGCTGACGAATTCACCAGATTCTTTTACAATATCCGACACTTCTTGTAGTTGTTCTACAGATAACGCATCTTTCATCGTCGCATCAAACATTGATCGCATTTCATCAAACTTTTCTTCATTAAATAACGAGATTGTTTCTTTTGATTTCTTAATATACTCTTTGGCAGCAGAATCATCGACCTTATTATTTCCACATGCGGCAAGTAGAAAAACCGTCGCTAGAGCGAATACAATGATTTTTTTCATTCCCTCACTCCTTTCCATTTAATTAAGGCTTGTACGTACAAATCACTTCGTAAGTTCCTTGTAATCATTTATACATCTAATGGATAAAAACAAGCCGCCATAAAGTGATTCCAGCTGTTCTATGTATATACCTGAATCCACAATCATGGATAGTGTATCTCGGTTTAATTGACAGCCATCGCATACTTTCTCCCATAATGGATTTACTAGATCTTGTGCTTTTGCAAGAGTAGGTTGCTTCATTTTGACATGTTCAAAAAATAAAATGGTAGCACCCGGTTTACTAACGCGTTGGATTTCTTTTAATGCAAGTAGTGGATTGGGTATTGTACAAAATACTAACGTCGAGATGACCGTGTCAAATGTATGATCAGCAAATGGTAATGATTCTGCATTTGCCTCATATAAAGTAATGGGAACATGCGCGTTTCGTCCTCTTCTAGTAGCTCTGCGACTCATCTCTGGATTCGGTTCGATTGCTGTTACATGTTTTGCTTGCTGATAATACGGAAAATTAATACCGGTACCTGAACCAATCTCCAGTACATTCCCTTGTGCATGACGAATTAATTCCGTTCGAACTTTTTTAAATCGCGTTGCTTCTAAAGGCTTCATGGCCATGTCATATATTTTTGGAAATACACTTACCATTATAATAACTCCTTTTATCACTTGATTATTTTCTATGAATAGTTGTTACCATTCTAGTTGTCTACACGTTTTATTATGTAGATTAGTCCGTACATAATTGATAGAAAGCAAACGTACTATATACGAAAAGGAGCTGATTATTGATGGGCGCAATGTGGATTAAAGCAGCAGTGATTTATTTCTTAATCGGTGTAGGCTTTGGACTATATATGCATGCTACTATTCAACTTCAGTGGGTAGCCACACATGCACATATTAATGTGGTTGGTTGGCTTACAACGGCTATGATCGGAATAATATATACGATCTATCCCCAAGCAGGTAACAGTATACTTGGAAAAGTACATTTTTGGCTCTATAACATTGGATTGCCTGTATTATTAATAGGCATGTTCATCATACAACCAGCACTAGGATTGCCTATGGTTTGGATTCAACTTTGTATCTGGGCTGGCGGTAGCGCATTAGCTATTTCCATTCTACTATTCATCGTCAATGTATTTAAAAATGTCCATGCACCTTTCCGGATGTCTTGAAAACGACACTTCAAAATCCTTACACATCTTAGACGTATTCTTTTATTGCATCCAATAAAATCTGTTCTTTGATTTGATAATGGGTAGCTTGCCAGATCGCACGTTTATCTTTTAAAATCAATAATTGCGGAACTTCGTGTGGAACACCTAAATCTGTTTCAATGGCCGCTGAAAGTTTTTTACTTACTTGTGTGATGATGATGTAAATAGGCAATTCCGTTCGAAGTCCATCCAATTCTTTTTTAGCTGCTAAACTACTAACAGAAGTCATGCTAGATTTAAACAACAGAAAGGGTTGCTCATCTGACTTTTCAAGTAGTTCCCGCCACTCTTCAACCTTTTTAATTCTTTTCATTTTATATTCTCTCCTTATAGACAAAACCTTAAATAGTGTAGATTCTTCTATTCTATAGAGCGTACTGAACTGATTCCTCTTTTTTGCTTATTTATATCTCGACAAACGGCAGAGACCCTCACTTTTAAAAGTGAGGGTCTACCTATTGTAGTAACAAATTATTTATAAATAACCATTGATCCGTGACTTATCTTCTTCACTAATTTCTTCTTCTAAGTCCTCAATACTTTCTGCTCTGCGTTCATTTTTCTTTTTAATCCGTTCGAACTCTTTGCCCTCTGCAAACTTCATCGCATCTTCTGCTGCTTCCATATTACTAATCGTCTTATTCAATCGGACTTTGTTGTCAGCAGAATCATTCGGTTTCGGGTAGTTCTTCGTCATCATATACACTCCTTTTTGAAGTTTTCGTTCTATATGATAGCTTTCCCGTATCTAGTTGAACTATACAAAGTTCATGGCAAACAGATCACTCATCATTACGTGTGTGTTTTCCTAAGCTGTCGAACGCCTGCTGCAATGGTACTTTTAATGCAGGGGCTAATGTTTTTGCAAATTGCGCAGTAATATGATTATCATCACGATAGACAATGATATTCCCAATGACAGGATAACAAGTCGTTTCATCACAAAAAGAGTTGGTTAAGTCTGCGAAGAACACATTCGATGGAATACCTTCTGTCACTTCCCATGGTGTGTCCTTGGCAATCGCTTGATCCCTTGGCACTGAACACTCTAATGGATCGTCTGCTTTTTCAAGGCAGATTGGAATAATTTCTTGCATACGAGGATTATCACGTATCGCAAAGATTGTCGTAACACCTTCTAATTTCTTCCATTGATTAACAAATCCTCGAGGTACTTTTGGTCGCTTATTCACCGTCGAAGTGGTGAAAACCAAGTCAGGGGGATCTTCTAGTAACGTATCAATTAAGTTACTATTCCAAGGAATACAAGCTTTCGTTAAGTTTCCTCTAGGATCTTCGTCTGTAAATCGACAACCATCATGACTATACAAATCAATTTTAAAATTCATTTCTTCCGCTAATTCTATTAAAGCTGGGAACCAATGACCGGAATGTGAACCACCAACGAGCGCTAACGTAAAATCAAAGTCCTTCAATACACCATAAGAACATTTTCTGACTTCCGTGAGGTTAGCCGACTGGCATTCCAAATCATTATAAAATACGGGAAGATCTGTTTTGATTTCTGAAGGTGATGGGATCAGGTCTACATGAGATACAGGTTTCATATTAAACTGATTTGATTGAGCGCCAGGGTAATCTTGTTCCTGGACAATATCCGAACTAGCTGTTGCCTCTTCAATATAAGCAGAAATAGAAAATATTGAGCTACACGCGAGTACTACCATAGTCGACAATACGACTAGCAATTTTCCATTTTTCTGATTGCGACCTAATTTTTGAACGGGTTTTTCTACTAGTTTTGTAGAAATCATGGACAACACAAAAGTTGTCATCAAAAGTAAAATACCATCTCCAAGAGGCACTGTTTCTGTTTCCATATAGGAACGATAGAAAATCAGCAACGGCCAATGCCATAAATACACACCATATGTAAGACTTCCTAAATAGATAAGAGGCTTTGTTGATAAAAAACGATTTACTCCATATATCGTTATACTTTCAGAGGCGATTAATATAAGTAATACTCCACTAATAGGAATCAATGCCAAATACCCAGGGAATACAGTGGACACTGGGAATAATATTCCAGTAAGTCCAATAATCGCTAAGCCTAGCCATCCTAAAACAACACTCCATCTTTTATTGAAAAATAGGTACGGTGATAGTAAAGCAAAAATACCGCCAATACTAAATTCCCAAATCCGCGTGAATGTATTGAAGTAGGCAAAAGGTTGGTTAACATTCGTTTGATAGACGGACAAAACAAGCGAACAAATAAACACTATGATTAGCGAACCAAGTAATGTCTTATATACAGGTGTTTTCAAAAACTTTCGGGCGAGATAATAAATAGACGCCAGTAAAGCTGGCCAGATCAGATAAAATTGACCTTGCACACTGAGTGACCAAAAATGTTGAAATGGACTTGCAAAATTATCTTTTGCTAAATAGTCAACAGAATCCAATGCTAACCGCCAGTTTTCAAAATAAAACGTGGAAGCCATCATATGTGCAATGATTTCTCCCCATTCAAACTGGGGTAGAAGAATTACCGCAAAAACTCCAGTGAAAATCAAGACGATTGTGGCTTGGGGTAATAGCCTTCTCATTAAGTTCAGAAAATATTCGATGAAATTCACTGATCCGGTTCGTTCTATTCGCGAGATGATGGACAATGTCATCAAATACCCTGAAATAACGAAGAACACATCGATTCCACCAGACACCCTACCAAACCATATATGATAAATAGCGATCAATAATGTTGCAACCGTTCGTACCCCTTCTATCTCGGGCCTAAATCTTTTATTTGGTAACTTTAGATCCGACATAACTTCCTCCGTTACATATGCTCTTTTAATTTTAAATGCATTTAATACTATATCATAATACTACAAAAACGTTCATTTTTCTCTATTAATATAATGAGGTTTTATCAAGTATTAGCATAAGTAAATATTTCAATTTACAAAAAAAGAACAGATGTCTCAGAAAGACTTCTGTTCTTTTTCCACTATGAATCTTAATTTCACTTCGCTTTAAATGCATCTTGTAAGTAATAATAAGATTTCTTCAATCGTTCTTCATACATAGGAACTTGCCAACTATCCCATGTGTAACTTTCCATTGAATCTAGCTTTTTGTCGTGTATCTGAGGAAATGACTCCAGTACCTTGCCATCTTCTGATGTTAAAACCGCTCCAATAAATATTTCATCGATATTTATACTTGTTTTCGTACCATCCACCAACAAATTCTCGATAAACTCTTTTCTACTTGGATCCTTTGCTTGTAACAACATCCATGGAATACGTAGTTCCAGCATGCCGTCACGCATACGATAATCTGCTAAAGAATCATAATCGGCTGAGTCTGGGTCTCCATTTCCTTCCTGTAGCTTTCCCGTTTCATAGAAACTAAAAGGAATCGTACGTTTTTCATTTTTCACTAGATATTTTCGATTTAACGCATACTGCATCGGAATAAACTGATTGGTTCGATCTTTCATTTCATTTTCTGGAATATATCCTACATCCTTACCGTAGTCATGGTGGAATAGATCATAATGAGGGTCAATCAACATACGTGATTTGGCCCCGTTAATTTTAGCAATGAATTCTAGACCGTTAGTAAATTGAATATCTTCTATTCTACTAGCACGTGCATTTCCACGCCCTGGTATCGTGTCAAAGAGAATATTCACTACATCCGTTTTAGCTATTTTGGATTCATCATAATCTACCCGAATGTACAAAAATGTTTCGTCATGATCTATATACATTTTTTCGAGCGTGCCTTGCTTGTTTTTGTACATCGGTTCTCCTGTCCATTCCTCTTCATATCCAGCCACTTTTATTTTCAACGGGTCAAAGCTGAGCAGTCCGAACTTTTGTTCATTCGTTTGCGTGTTTGACCAGTATGGACGACGATCTGGATTATCATATTCTGCTGTGTTCCACGTTCGTTTAAACCACTCATCTTGCCATGAAAACACTAGCGCTCCCATCATATCCTCATGCAAAATATCTTCATATAAATGTGTTAGTATCTCCCCTTGTCGATCCTCTGATATAAAGCCCTGATTCCAGCCAAATGGATTTTCATGCGCTTTTCCCCTAGATGCTGGAATTCCAAACTCTGATATTAAAATCGGTATTCGATGCGCTTCATGCAAATCTTTTAAATAGCCAGCGTAATTATTCTTCTGGCCTCTGAAATCAATAAACTCACGATATTTTTTCTCGTAGTTCAAGAAGTCTGGATAATAAGGATACACATGATAGGAAGCAAATTGACCCGGCTTGTCCATTTCTCCTTTAGTGTAGAGTAGATTCGGATTAACGGATACGATATCTTCCTGACCTGAAGAATCTGACGGGTGTGTCAGCATATCAGTTGTTACCCAGTTGACGAAGCTCATCGGCCGAATCTGCTGGTAGTTACGCACTTCATGCGACACTAGTACATCCATTTGTTCCGCTAGCCAATATTCAAATGCAGCGGCACCTTTTGTTTCAAAATACTTTCCATTATATTCTCCTAAATCAGGGTGTAGTTTATTCGTGTTTTCTACCATGAAAGGATACCATTCAATTCCAATCATCCACGCTGTGACCCATTGGGAGATATCCGCGTCGTATACACCGGATGCATGACCTGGACGGGACGGCACAGTAGCATTTCCGTGAATGACATCGACCAGCTGAACCATTTCTTTTTGAAAGTCTTGCAAGTTCTCTTTTTCAAAGGCATCCAATGACTCTTCCAGTTTTTCTTCATTGATCCAGACACCATGCATGACATATATAGGGGTATCGTGTACATCGTTATACGCTTTTAAAGCATGATAAAAATCAGGTGGGTGAAGCGTGTAGACTCGGATAGTATTCGCGTTCATCTCACCAATTGCTTCGAACCATTTGTAATATTCTTCTTCTGTAATGGCAGCTTCCCCAGGAAATGCTCCCGGCTTCCCCATTCCAATATTCACGCCTTTCACAATCATCGGAGTCCACTTTCCATCTGTTAAAACTTCCAAATGTTTTCCGTTCATTCGTGAGGTCATCTTTACTCCCTCTTGCTTAGGCTCTTTCTCTTCCTTTGATTCTACCTGACCAAACTTTTCAAGCGCACCTTGCACCATGGGTACATATGCTGACCAGAAGAATGTTTTCTCAGAGGATCTTTGAATCATTTTATATACTTTCGCTATTCCTTTTACTTGATAGATAGAAGGGACATTTTCCACGCTGCTGAAATCCCCAGAAAAATACATGCTCTCAGAAACACCTGATGTATGACGCACTACTGCATCGAATTGAGTAGGAATTCCTTTCTTCGCTAACAGCTGTTTTCCTTTTTCAGTAAGATTCCAATCGTACACCGCTAAAGATTCCCCTTGCTCTGCTGTTACGATATCAAACCAAGAGTGAAAGTGATGCGACCCCGAGATGTTTAATCGTTCCGTTCCAATATCCGTAAATGTTAGCTGAATACCCTCTTTTGAGAGCTCTTCATCTTTTTCCAATGCTAGAACTTCGCCTGTAGTATCATTAACTAACAAAAACCCAGGACCATTATATGTCCACTCTGCTGCTTGTCCAGCAAGAATACTTTGCATTTCCGCATTCTTTTGTGGGTCAAGTTCCTCCACATAACGTCCTTTCCAACCAGAAAACTTCAATCCCATTCGATCCTCAACACGCGTACGTACTTTCTCCGAAGTGGGCGCAGAAAACGAATTATACTCCGCTATAAATAATGAAGGCTTTTTTGAATTCAGTCTTTTCAAGATTCTTTGCCACTCTACTTCTTTTAGTCCGCCATGATCATCTTCGTATGCAGCAAGCACAGGATCATTCATATCTACCATACTTTCATCGATACTAGCGGTATTTGCCAAGTAAATTATATCTTTCTGCACATACTCTTTAGGTAGTGGTTTCAACTCTGAAATACCTTTTCCTTCTACTACTGTGAATCCGCCATAATAGTCACGTGCAGGATCAAATGGTTTGTTATGCGGTGCTTTTACTTTTGAATAGTTTAATACCCAGCTAATCCCCAGATGTTTTGTATGTAAGTTTTCTACAGCCGACTTATCAATAATAGCTACCTTCATCGGCGGATTACTCTTCAAAAACCATAACCCTACAGGCACAATGAGTAAAAATGCTATAACCATCATAACCATTACTAACTTCTTCATAAGTAGTCCCCCCTTTCACTAGTACTCTTTCACTTTCACTTTTTCTTTCTTAAAATAGGTTGAAATAATTAGAGGGTATCTAATTATTTTCTTAGTAAGAATGATAAGGGTAATTAGTATTATTCTATTAATTATTTTAATAATCATATCATAGTATAATACTTTTTCACTAGTCTTTCTTATATTTTTCTCTCAAGTGTTGCTATTAAATGGTTTTTTTCAGTACTATTACTCAATTGCACTAGTACTTTCTTGGAGAGATTACTTTACACTAGATAATCATGGGCTTGTGGTGAGTAAAGTCTGTAGGATGAGCCTATGTAAAGTAAGCATGAATGCCACAAATATCTAGTGATGTTGCGGCATTTATTATCCTAATTAATAGTTAGGACGATCACAGGCAGAAAAATATTATCTGTATTTTCTTGCATCTGGATGCGCTACTTCATTGATTGCCTTACTAGTAATGGGTTAGTGCTTGAATGCTCTTCACTTCGACATATCATCTATGATCCAAGGAACAGCATGAAGCAAATCTGGAAATACTGCATCTGCCAGTGGATCTTTTGTACCTAGGAAGACCGTCTTGGTCCCTGCTCTTTTTCCGGCAATAATGTCTGTATCCGTATCGCCTATCATATAGGAAGTGGACAAGTTTACATTATGTTTCTTTGCGAGTTTTTCTATCAACTTACTGTGGGGTTTGCGGCAATCACAACCAGACTTCGGCTTATGCGGACAATATGCGACTTCGTCAATTATGGCACCTTCCTTTGCGAGCTCTGCTATCATATGATCATGTATGGATTTCAACTTAGATTCCTTCATGTAACCAAGACCTACACCGCCTTGATTCGTCACTACAAATATGTAGTCAAACGATTGATTCAATTCCTTTATCGCTTCTGCCACTCCTGGCAAAAAATATAATTGATTAGGTTCATTCACAAATTTCACTCGATCCGTCAACACTTCATTGATCACACCATCTCGATCCAAGAATACAGCTTTTTTCATAGTAGATTTCCTCCCAATTAAAAGATCTTATTACTATTCATAGTATCCTCATTACATTCTTTTAAACGTAGTACCTTTCCAACTTCGCCTATAGACATAGTCAAGCAAGATTATTGTGGTCTTACGAAATAACAATTAACATAGCCTGTATGTTAGATTTATAACGAACTCCGAATTATTTTGTGATCTGTAATTAATTATGAGGTGATGCGTGGACATGGTAAACTCACAAAAATTCGATTTTAAAAAGAACCTTCCCTTGATGATTGTATTATTATCGGGTGCGTTCATTACAATCCTGAATCAAACGCTTCTCGCTACAGCCCTTCCGCCAATCATGAAGGATCTTCAGATTAGCGAAAGTACCGTGCAGTGGTTGCAGTCAATCTTCATGCTAGTTAACGGGATTATGATTCCTATTACAGCTTTTTTCATCGGCAAGTTTACGACTCGACGACTATTTTTGACAGCGATGAGTATATTTGCTTTAGGAACACTAATTGCAGCGACATCTCCAAACTTCTCTATATTGTTAATAGGTAGAGTTCTCCAAGGTGCGGGAGCCGGGATTATGATGCCGCTACTGCAAACTATTATGTTCTTGCTATTTCCGATTGAACAACGCGGAAAAGCAATGGGGTACTTTGGACTCGTCATTGCATTTGCGCCAGCTATCGGGCCGAGCCTATCTGGATATCTCGTAGATCAGTACCCTTGGCGCAGTGTATTCTACGTTGTTTTACCGTTTGCTTTGTTAAATATCGTAGCCGCTTATTTCTTGCTGAAAAACGTAACGAAACTAACCAATCCAAAAATGGACTATTTATCGATTGTGCTCTCTACATTCGGTTTTGGTGGATTACTCTACGGCTTCAGTATTGCAGGTAATACGGGTTGGCTACATGTGAACGTTTTACTTTCGTTAATCATTGGGGCAATTTCACTTGCTTGGTTCATTCTAAGACAATTGAAACTAGAACAACCCATTCTCGAGTTTAAAGTGTTCAAGTATGGCGTATTCACACTGGCAACTAGCTTAGGTATGATTGTATTTGCTTCCATGATTGCATCTACAGTGATCTTACCGTTGTTCATGCAGACTATGCTTGGTTTTAATGCACTCCACTCCGGTCTTATGCTACTTCCAGGTGCAATTGTCATGGGTATCATGAATCCGGTAACGGGGACGATATTCGATAAGTATGGTGCCAAATGGTTACTGCTATCAGGCTTCACCATCTTAACCGTAACGACATTCATGTTCGCAAACTTATCAGTAGATACAACGTTCACCTATTTAGCCATATTAAACGCTGTAAGAATGTTTGGTATTGCGATGATTATGATGCCTTCGACTACACTAGGTCTGAATCAGCTACCCAATCACTTGATTTCTCATGGTACAGCTATGAATAATACTTTCCGGCAGATTGCGGGGTCTATTGGAACTGCTGCGCTCGTGACAATCATGATCACATCCGATCTAGATAACGGAACCATTGCTGGTCAAATTCAAGGTGTAAATACAGCCTTCTTCGTTTCAGGTTGTATATCCATTGTCGGTCTACTATTGGCGCTGCTGATCAAGAATCCAAGACCAAAAGATACCGATGTAAAGGTGTAAAACTATAATAGGATGTCCATGAAGTGGAAACACTTCTCTGGGCATCCTTTTTTGCTTGATTTTCTATCAACAAAACCTATTGATTTCCGGTTTTTTTATATAAATTATTGTATAGTCAACTAGACAATATGTAAAGTTTGATATACATTTAACAAGACGAGGTGATGAGTGGAGTGATTAAAAATCGAGTGAAAGAATTACGTGCGCGGATGGATCTAACACAAAGTGCACTTGCAGAACAAGTTGGAGTTACACGGCAAACGATAGTGGCTTTAGAAAAAGGTAGCTATACCCCTTCTCTTTTGCTAGCTATGAACATTGCAGAAGTATTTAAGTTATCGATTGAAGAGATTTTTTACAAGGAGGATGCTTGAATGAAGAATATATGTATTTCTGTTACATTACGAATCGTGCTATTCATCGCTTTAGCTATCATGGTTTTTGATTTTTTGCAGGTTGAACAGAAATTCATTCAGATGGATCGCGGATATATTGAAGGATTTACAGTACAAGTTAATACTTGGCCAGGAGCTTTGATGATTGCTGTACTCATACTTTTTATAATCGCTAATCTGATTCACTTTTTACGTATGCGAAAAAATAACAATACCGATATACGTGATTTCATCACGTTCGAATACGACTCTACAGACGAACGAGCAGTGGCGAATACACGAAAAGCGATTAGTTATGCTTTTTCGGGTATATTAATTTACTCCTTTTTCATGATCGGTTCATTCATGTTTATTCCAAACTATTTTTTGGATTATATTTGGTATCCAATATTCGCAGTAGCTTCTATTCCAATTAGTGGTTTGATTATTTACGCGATTTCATTTACCGTTTTGCAACGCGCTTAATACATGAACGTACACCTACTTTATATAATGAGATCATTTTAAGGAAAACAAAAAAGAGAGCATTCACAAAATCTGCGAATGCTCTCTTTTATTTGGACAAATCTATTTTCTTGTTTAATGTATATATAATAACTCCGCCAATTGTCATCGATAATAATTCACCAATTCCAGCCGTTAACCATGTAGCCCAGAACGGGAAACCTAGTAAAATTGTCAGTTGAGCTGCAATGGCGCACATAGATAATGCAAACACAATAGCAGTAATCACCATTTTGACGATATCATTTTTAATTTTCTTTGTCAGTGCACGACAGACTAATAATGCGACTAACGTAGCCATAGAACCAATCGGCACATCCAAAATCCAAGTCGGTGACATAAAGTTTGCGAACATGACACCTAGCGTGACTCCGATCACGTACCGTTTATTATACAAAGCCAGATAATTGAACATCTCTGACAAACGCAGTTGGACTGCACCAAAACTGATCACTGCAAACACGAACGTCACCGTCACATACAAAGCGGCGACGAGCGCTGTTTTTGTCAGTTCATTCACCGTACTCTTACTCTTAGGCGAATCTTTAACATAAGACATACTCATTTTATTTTCTCCTTTGTGAAATAGCGAAAATGCTATTCCAGTAATAACTACGACCAAAGGAAGAAAGAGCCTATCGCTCGATCAAAAGTGTCGTAGTGCAAACAGAATTTGCTTGCTTCGGTATTATAACAGATTTCCTTATAATACAAAAGCTTTATTTTGCAATCCAACCTCCGTCAATCGGAATAACCGCTCCATGAATATAGTCCGCTGCGGAACTGGCTATGTATAATGTCAGGCTTGCAACCTCACTCGGCTGCGCCCAACGTCCTGCAGGCGTTTCCTCTGCTACCCACTTCGCCATTTCACCGTCACCTTCAAAATCCGCTTGGTTCATCGGTGTCTGGATCGCACCTGGCGCAATCGCGTTCGCGCGAATTCCATTGCGGCAGTAATCCATGTCCAGTTGCTTTGTATAACCAACAATGGCGTGTTTGGATGCTGTATAAGCCGCACCCCCACCACCTGCCACAAGGCCCGCAACGGACGCCATATTGACAATAACACCTGACTTACGAGCGATCATCTGTGGCAATATTTCATTCGTCATAAAATATGTACCCTTTACATTCGTATCCATGATTTTATCCCAAAGCGCTTCGTCAGTATCTAATGTTTTGGCAAAACCATCGAGCACCCCTGCAGTGTTTAATAAAATATCTATAGTACCAAATACGTTACACGCTTCTTTCACCGCGTGTGCTACGTCGTCCTTTACACTGACACTACCAATCGCATAGGCAAACTGTGACGGATAGTCTGTTTGTAATTTCGGGAGATCCCCCTCTTGTATATCAAATGCAAAAACATTTGCTCCATTTTCCAAAAATGCTACAGCTTGTGCGTACCCAATACCAGACCCGCCACCTGTCACTACGATGGTCTTATTTTCATATTCTGCAAATTTCATAACGGCCTCCTATATAAAAAAGCTCATGAATACTCATGAGCTTTGATTCTTCCGATTTACTCTACGATGACCCAGTCTTCGGCTAGTAAGTCACAAACTGTTGGTGTGAACATTGTATAGCCTTCACCCGTTACATCAATCACGAAATATGGATTCAGTTTTTTACCGTCTTGTTCACTTTCCCCTACTAGCTTCACGTATAACTCTGCTCCGCCCCAGTTACTACGGATGACTTTCTCTCCAGCCTTCAAACGTGGTAATACCTCTTCAAATGTCATGCATATCCATCCTTTATTAGTGTATTGATCCGCACAAGTTTATCGGGAAAAGTATACTTGATTTTGAGGACTTTTACAACTCGAGACGATTCGAACCATACTATTACGCAGAACGAACGTCACTTCTACATTGTTTAATAAATCGGGGATCTTTTTAGGTAGCAGCTTTCCAACTTGCCATATCTCACATTCCATGATAAATTGAACAATAGAAAATTTCATTACGGAATCAACATGTATAACCTCGATAATATGGTTCGAGGGTCTCTACCAGGAACCGTCAAATCCTGATTACAAAGTAATTTTTGTAATCAGGATTTTTCTATTCGAAAAAATAGTGTAGAGACACTAGTAGGAGGAATTGTTTTGGATTTACGTGTTTTATTATTGGCAGTGTCTGCTATTACAGTAGGACTAGTTGAGTTGGTAGTCGGAGGAATTTTGCCCGTCATTGCGGATGACTTGAATGTTTCCATCGCAACCGCTGGACAACTCATTACAGTATTCGCTCTCGTATACGCGGTTGCAGGACCTGTATTATTGTCACTGACCGCGAAAGTGGAACGCAAGAAATTATATTTAATTACATTAGTCGTGTTTTTACTCGGAAACATTCTAACATACTTCAGTCCGACATTCGGCTTGATGATGGCTGCTCGTGTATTGACAGCTGCAAGTGCAGCACTTGTCATTGTGCTATCATTAACGATTACAGCACGAATGGTCGAGCCACGTGTGAGAGCTAAGTCGCTTGGCTATATTTACATGGGGATCAGTTCATCGCTTGTCCTAGGCGTACCCATCGGTATTGTAGTAACGAACGCATTCGGATGGCGTTCAGTGTTTTTAGGAATTGCGATTTTGACAGTAGGTTCTATACTATTAATCGCAAAGTTTCTCGAAAAAATTCCTAACGCGAAAGTACAACCACTGTCTGTTCAGATTAAAGCTTTAGCGAATAAAAAAATATTCTTTGCTCATTTAGCGACCATGTTTATGCTCGCTGGACATTATACGGTATATGCGTACTTCACTCCCTTCTTAGAAACGACGATGCAGTTAAGTCCGTATTGGATCAGTGTATTCTACTTCCTGTTTGGACTGGCAGCAGTAGCAGGCGGAGCATTTGGTGGCGGATTAGCTTCACGTCTTGGCTCGAAGAAAAGTATTTTAATTATATTAGGGGCATTTGCGATTAGTTTATTTGCGCTTCCCTATTCCACATTCTCCATTCCACTTTTCATTATCTTCATGATGATCTGGGGTGGATTAAGTTGGGCGCTAGCACCTGCTCAGCAAGATTATATTATCCAAAGTGATCCGGTAACTTCCGATATACACCAGAGTTTCAATAACTCGGCGCTACAAGTCGGAATTGCGCTTGGATCTGGAGTTGGCGGGGTAGTTTATAGTCAAACAGGTAGTGTCACAAATATGCCGGCAGTTGGTGGCGTAATTGTTATCATCGCATTCTTATGTGCAGCTATCTCTTTATCGATAGCTGTAAAGACTCGGCAGACCGCTATGGAATAAGATAGAATGGAGTTAACTCGTCTAAGAGTTGGCTCCATTTTTTATTGAATGCCGATTCTTTTTCATGAAATGAGGGATCACTATGACCGGCCTACTTCTTAATATTATTATAATGATTGCATTTATTGTCTATGGCATAGCACTTTGGCAAGGTAAAGGTGCATCCTTACTGTCAGGCTATAATACGATGCCATTCGAAAAAAAAATGCGTATTAATGAGCGTGCGTTATGCAAGTTTATGGCGAAAATCATGTTCGCTTTAAGTTTTTGTGTCGGATTGTTCGCCGTAAGTGAACTGTTGGAAGAAGATCTATACTTCATTGTAGGATTAACACTGTTCCTATTAGTACTCGCATTTACTTTACTCTATGTCAATACAGGTAATCGGTTTAAAAAATAAGGTAGGTGTTGAAAGATGGTTAGAAGACGCGGAATATTTGAAATAGAAGTTATTGGCATACCGCTTCATTGTACACTCTGCGGTGGCACAACGTTTTTTCACCGTGAAGTATATATTGATTTGAAGCAAACAGCTAAAGACATACCTAATCAGCTAACATTGCAATCATTTGCTTGTGAACTATGTAGTACAACGCAGTTGATCCAAGAGCAATCACACCACGACAAGCCAAACATTGTCTACATCGAGGTGGATTCGTAATGGTAGAAGAGCTAGAAAGCGTAAGAAGCCGTATAACGATTTTAGAACATCTACTTATTTGTCACTTTTGTAAGCATGATGAATTTATCCTTTATTGTTCTTTCTCAAACGTGGAAGATCCAGGAATTGGTGTGCTATCGATCGGTTATTCCGCAGTATGCGGTACATGTGGTTGCGTAACCGAGTTCGGTGATCCAAGTGGTCCATCTGAAGATGGTGTAGACTATATTTGGGCTTTTTCACAAACAGTATTATAGTAGTATTTGAAAAACGCTCCGTTAACAGGAAGCGTTTTTTCTTTCTTTATGACACTTCTCCAATTCGCTCCATCATGTCCAGTACACTTTTTAAGAATTCACCGATTTCCCCCATATGCTCTTCAGTTAGTTTTGGTTTGAAATGAATGTTGATCCTGTTCATGAACCCCGGTTCTGTTTGTTCATGACGGAAGCTAAGTGTTTGTGTGAAACTAATATCGTTCTCCCATACAGTACGAAGGATACTCGCAATTTCTTCACATTCTTTATCTACATCTCGAATAAACGTGCGGACGAGTAATGTAAGCGTACAGCCCGGATCCGTGCCTTTGGTTTCAAGTATTTCATCCGCCAGTTCCTTGAGTGATGAATGTAATTTTAAATCGACAATGACAGACGGAAAGCCGACTCTGGAAAAACGAATGGTTAGTTCTCTTGCCATCACGGCTACATCCAGTTGATCTTTGCGATGTAAAATATGAACGGTTTGTTTCAGATTATCCAAATTATATATATGATTTTCAAATGCGACTTTTAAATTTTCAAATACAGTTGGGTCGTACATGTCGTGGCCTCCTTACCTCTTGTATGTATAATTTATTGCGATTCAGCCATCTTATGCTTAAACAGGGAAAGGAAGTTTTTATATGACAAATAAAGACACATCAATTGCGAAACTAAGTGCTGAAGAATTACATGCAGTAAATCGTCTGGAGGATAAAATAGGCGTGACTCTTGTTGCGTATGAAAGTGTCGTTCCAGCTGAAAAGAGATAAGCTACAAGTGGTATTTTCTATTAAAGAAAGTACCACTTATTTATTTCAAACGAAAGTCACACACAAACAGTCGCCAATATCTTTTGAATATCGTAGATACTTTTATCTTTACGGAACTGTTTTTCAATATGCGGAGTCAGTGAGCTTGATATCCAGATCTTCAATTCGGCATCCATATCAAATGTACCTGCCGTTTCTACACTATAATGAGAGATACTTTTGAATGGGACGGAATGATATTCCACTTTCTTTCCTGTGATACCTTGTTTGTCTACGAGTATTAATCGAGTTTTCGTGAATACGATTAAATCCCGCACGAGCTTAAACGCAGCCTCTACTTCCTCACCTTCTGCTAAGATTAAGTCGAGTTCCTTCTTTACTTCTTCATTGTTTACGACGGAAGCATTCCCTAAAAGAGCATCAAACAACCCCATACAATGAATCCCCTTTTCAATATAATTCACACTTCAACATCACAATACACTAAGGAATTCCTTAAGATTTTGTCTTACTAATGGTTTTCCAGTTCATGAGAATGTATGCAGTCTGAATAGTTTACCATGTTGCAGAAGAATTGAATAGAAAAAGTAAAAAGCTAGCCATGCTGCGTCAACTGATGACTTTACACGGCCAGCTTTTACTAATTAACTGATTTGAATTGTAATCAAACAGGCTTCTTACGCAACATGCCAGCAATTAAGCCTGTAATGACAGAACCAATGATTATTGCAAATGCATACAGAAGGATCTTACTAATTCCACCTTCAATGAGTCCCATGACGAAGATTCCTCCGTGTGGTGCGCGTAAGGCGATATCAAATGCCATCGTTAGTGCACCCGCTGTCGCTGCCCCTATTACGGAAGCCGGAATGACACGCAATGGATCAGCTGCTGCAAATGGAATAACACCTTCCGTTATGAAGCAAGCACCGAGCACATACGCAGTTTTCCCCGCTTCACGCTCAGTCTTTGTATAACGATTTTTAAATAAGGTAGTTGCAATCGCCATGCCAAGCGGCGGTACCATACCGCCCGCCATTACCGCTGCGATAAATTGGAAATTCTGTGCATCTAGCATGGCAATACCGAATGTGTATGCCGCTTTATTGACCGGTCCTCCCATATCCACAGCCATCATTCCACCAATGACTAAACCAACTAAAATTTGATTCGTACCGCCCATCCCTTCAAGGAACGAGGAAAATCCTGTATACAGCTTGGCCAGTTGTGGATTGATAAGCAACATGATTAATCCTGTCGCTGCAATACTGAAAACCGGGTAAAACAGCACGGGTTTTAAGCCCTCTAATGAATTAGGTAAACGAGCAAATAACTTCTTAACAAGTAAAGTTATATACCCTGCTAAAAACCCTGCAATAAGACCGCCTAAAAATCCTGATCCGCCACCCACTTCATCTACACCTGAAACCGTGATGGCGATCAGCCCCCCTATCATACCGGGAGCAAAACCGGGTCGATCGGCAATGCTTGAAGCTATGAAACCGGCCAACACAGGAACCATGAGGAAGAATGCTTTTCCTCCACCTATAGTGTTAAGCATCGCTGCAAATGCATTGTATTCAGGACTGTCTGGATTAGAAGATTCGATTCCCCAGAAGAAAGAGAGCGCTATCAAAATCCCCCCACCGACAACGAAAGGAAGCATATTGGATACACCGTTCATCAAATGCTTATAAAAACCGCTCTTCTTGTCACTCGATGAAGTATCTTCCTGACCTTTTTCTGGCTGATAAATCGGTGCATCTTTTTCAATCGCTCTATCCAGTAATGCATCCGTTTCATAGATAGCATCTCCGACTTTCGTCTGGATCACATGTTTCCCAGCGAATCGAGCCATTTCCACTTTCGTATCAGCTGCCACAATAATGGCGTCCGCTTCTGCAATTTCTGCATCTGTTAATCTATTTTTCACACCGGATGAACCGTTCGTTTCTACTTTTAATGAAAGGCCACGTTCTTTTGCTCTCTCATTTAATTTTTCAGCAGCCATATACGTATGCGCAATTCCAGTCGGACAAGCCGTAACCGCTAGCAAACGTACGGTAGATTTCTCTTCTTTCGGTGCTTGTACATCTTCTGTTACTTCATCATCCAATTCCGACTCTTTGTCATTGACCGCTTGCAATACATCCGCTGCTGTTTGTGCAGACATGATTTTATCACGAAATGAAGTATCCATCAAAAATGTCGCAAGTCTAGAGAGTGCATCTAAATGGTCGTCGTTAGCCCCTTCACTCGCAGCAATCATGAAAAACAAATGTGCCGGTTGACCGTCAAGCGAATCAAAGTCTATACCTTCAGTAGAACGGCCAAACGCGATAGCGGGTGTCTGAACAGCTGCTGACTTCGCGTGTGGAATAGCGATTCCTTCACCAATACCCGTCGTACTTTGACTTTCCCGATTGAGAATATCATTGGTGAATTGCACTTTGTCACGTAATTTCCCCGCGACATGTAACTGCTGAACCAATTCGGACAAGACTGAATCCTTCGATTTAGACTGCAAATGAAGGTTGATTGTATCCTCTGTCAATAATTGTGTGATTTTCATAGAATAGCACCTCTTCCTATAGTTTCGTAATGATCACTTGGCTCAATAATGACTCCACATCTTCTTTTTTACATAAATCGGACTGGAATGCGGTGGCACTTCCGCTTGCGACTCCATATTTGAAAGCATTTTCTGCATGTCCATCTGTAGAGTAGGATGCGATAAAACCTGATACTAGCGAATCTCCAGCACCTACTGAATTGACGAGCTTGCCCTTTGGCGCAGTGGCTGCCAATGTTTCTTCAGCTGATACATAGAGCGCCCCTTCCTTCCCCATCGATATCACTACATGTTGAATACCTTCACTTACTAATCTTTTGGCATAACCAACTGCCTCTTGTTTACTATGAATGGTCTTACCAACCAATTCTCCAAGTTCCTGTTCATTCGGCTTGATCAAAAATGGCTTAGTTACTTCCATGATCTGTTTCAATGCAGGCCCTGATGTATCCACTACAAGCCTCACTTTATTTTTTCCACAAAGTCTAGCGAGTTCAGATAAGAATGACGAAGGTAAAGAATCTGGAATTCTCCCAGCAATCACTAACCAGTCATCTTCTGTTAGTCGACCGATTCGCTCAAGGAGCCCTTGAACATTGTTTTCATTTAAACTTGGTCCAGGCCCATTTAATTCCGTTTCTTCAGTTGATTTAATTTTCACATTAATTCGCGTAATATCTGCTGTGCGAATAAAATCGGTTTTTATATCTTCTTTTTGTAAAAAGTCCTCAATAAAGTCTCCTGTGAAACCACCAATGAACCCGCATGCGACCGTATCTGCACCAAGTCTGTGAACAACCCTTGATACGTTAATACCTTTTCCACCTGGATAATAATACACTTCATTTGTACGATTCAGTTCTCCGCGCTCAAAGTTCGATAAATATGCGGTATAGTCAACTGTTGGCATGAATGTACATGTGAAAATCATTTTTGCACCACCTTTACTAACGTTTTCTCTTCCAGTTCATTTAGAATATCTTCTGGCATTTCGTCAATAATCAAGACGGCCTCTTCTATAGATAAAAACTTTATAAAACTGCTTTTTTTCACTTTAGAATGATCCGCCACTATATAAGTAGTTCTTGATTGCTCTGCTGCTAAACTTTTTACAGTTGCCTCATCAGGATCAGGTGTCGTATACCCATGAACGGGGTCAACTCCATTCGTACCTAAAAAACATTTATTGAAATGATATTGTTTCAATGAGTTCCTAGCCTGTTGTCCTACAAGCGCACCTGTTGTGGCTTTGACATAGCCTCCAATTAAATAAGAGGAAATGCCATGCTCAGTTAATGATTCCACATGTGTCAGTCCATTTGTTACAACCGTTATATTACGGTCTTTTAGAAAAGGGATCATTTGAAACGTAGTGGTACCCGCATCAAGATAGATGAAATCACCCTCTTTGACTATACTTGCTGCCAATGAAGCAACTTTTACTTTTTCTGAAAAATATTTTTCAGACTTGGCTGAAATGCTTAATTCCTGCATATCTCGATCTGGTAATGTGGCTCCACCATGAATTCGTTGAAGTTTATTGAGCGTTTCGAGTTCAGTTAAATCTCTTCGAATGGTAGATTCCGATGCGTCGGTTGCCTCTATTAATTCTGTAATCTTCACCGTTTTATGAGTAGCCAATTTATTCAAAATTAATTCAAATCGTTCATTTGTTAGCATGTGCAACCCACCTTCTCTATCAATAACACCATATTACTTGAATTTTTCAATAAAATCCATCATAATCAGTCATAAGCAGTCAAAAACATTCAAAACAATTCATAGGAGGTTTTCGTAATGATAAAGAAACAGTTCGTATTCAGCAATGGTGAAGGGCTTCACGCTCGTCCAGCCGCCCAATTGGTCGCTGCTGCAACCCCTTTTAAATCAGAACTTTCACTTGAGTATAAAGAAAAGAAGGTAAATCTAAAATCTATTCTTGGTGTGATGTCACTTGGCGTCGCTGGAGGATCTACAATTACATTGATTGCGGATGGTGAAGATGAAATAGACGCGATGAACAAGCTGGAGGAATTATTACGATCTGAAGGCGCAGAAGACTAATGAACAAAATCCTTCAGGGCATCGCAGCCTCCAATGGTATTTCTATCGCCAAAGCCTTTCGTCTAGAAAATGCGGAGTTGACTGTACTGAAGGAATCCATTTCAGACGTGTCAACAGAGATAGATCGTCTACAAAACGCTCTTTCTCTATCCCGATCAGAATTGACGACGATTCAGAAACAGACACAAGAAAAGTTCAGTGATCAGGAGGCAGCTATTTTCAGTGCACATGTACTTGTTCTCGACGATCCAGAATTACGCGCGGCTATTACAGATACAATTCAGACGCAACACGTAAACGCCGAATATGCAGTACAAGAAGCGGCAAACTTATACGTTTCCATTTTCGAAGCGATGGACGATCCATATATGCGAGAGCGTGCTGCTGATATTCGGGATGTAACAAAACGAATCCTTTCCCATTTGCTCGGCGTCAGTATTCAAACGCCCGAAGACATTACGCAAGAGGTCGTCATCATTGCAGAAGACTTGACGCCTTCTCACACTGTTCAACTGAATCCTGAACTAATTAAAGGTTTCGTAACAGATATTGGGGGTCCTACTTCTCACTCTGCTATTTTAGCGAGAACATTGGAAATTCCAGCCGTTGTCGGAAGTAAAACCGCAATGGCTATGATTCAAAACGGTGAAATCATTATTGTAGACGGTGAAGCTGGGAAGGTTATTGTAAACCCTGACGCAGAAACATTAGCCGTTTATCAAGAAAAGCAGCAGGCATTTGCCAAACAAAAAGCAGAATGGCAGTTACTTGCGAACGAGCCTGCTATTACACTTGATGGTCATCGCGTTGAATTAGCTGGAAATATTGGGACACCCGATGATGTGGAAAATGTCTTGAAAAATGGTGGAGAAGCGATTGGATTATTCCGGACGGAGTTTCTTTACATGGGAAAAGAACAATTCCCTACCGAAGATGAGCAGTTTGAAGCATATAAAAGCGTGCTAGAGCAAATGAACGGAAGCGCTACCATTGTTCGTACTCTAGACATTGGTGGAGACAAAGAATTACCGTATTTACAACTTCCACATGAAGCCAATCCATTCTTAGGATTACGAGCAATCCGTCTATGTCTTGATCATGAAGAGATGTTTAGAACACAGTTACGCGCTTTATTGCGTGCCAGTATATATGGAAACTTGCGGATCATGTTTCCGATGATCGCAACGATTAATGAATTCAGACAAGCAAAAGAACTATTTTTAGACGTAAAGCAACAACTTATTAGTGAAAGAATCGAAGTAAGTGAGACGATTCAACTCGGAATTATGGTTGAAACACCGGCTGTAGCTATTTTGGCTGATGTATTTGCCAAGGAAGTAGATTTCTTCTCCATTGGTTCAAATGATTTAATTCAGTATACGATGGCTGCTGATCGGATGAATGAGCACGTTTCTTACCTCTACCAGCCGTATAATCCATCTATTTTACGCTTTATCAAAATGATTATTGATGCGGCACACAAAGAAGGTAAGATGGTAGGAATGTGTGGAGAAATGGCACGTGATGAAACGGCAATTCCTATACTGCTTGGGATGGGATTAGATGAGTTTTCCATGAGTGCATCTTCCATACTTCGTACACGTTCACAAATCCAGAAACTATCTAAGGTCACCTTAGAAAAACAGATAGATCATATTCTTTCCCTATCTACCGCGGATGAAGTGTTGCACTTCATTAAAAGTCTAGATAGCTAATACTACGTAATGGACCACTCTTTGAATCTAGATGATTCAAAGAGTGGTTTTTCATTTCTCCAGCATCCTTTGATCAGAAAAGCATTAGACGATCTCGCCTCTCATCTTGAATACTTAGCTATATAATTATTATGGAAAAGAACGTTTGTGGAGGAATGAATTTCACCCACTATCCGTTATAAAAAAATGAATCTCTAGACATTACAACTTTCTTAGGTTGTTCCATCATCTCTCGAGCAGTAGATATTCATATACTACATAGAGCGGTGGGAGGTGAATGCTTTGAAAAAAGAAAAGAATTGTAAATGTGGAGATCACCATTACTGTCAGAAGTGCCTCAAAATAAAATGCGATGCCAAATACTGTAGCCGTTGTAGAAAAGACTTATGTAATCCATGCTTCATGGTCCGTTTAGGTGGTTTACAAGACGGTCTTAACTTCCGTTTGCGCCAAATGGTTTGTTGTGAGGTGGAGTTACAGATGGAAGAGGAAATTGTAAAGGGTACTATAATTTTTGTCGGCTCTAACTTTGTAGAGATATTCGTGAATGGGAAACCAGGCGAATTGCCCGCAGACTGTGGTTGTACTACTGATGAAAAAGGAAAGAAAGTAGATCATCCAATCGGTAATACTTTGATTTTACCAATCGACAAGATTTCACAAATCAAAACCCTAGGATATTGCCATTCCAAAAACCCATGCAGGTAGTATAGTAATAAAAAATCAGTCCCCAGCTATAGGGACTGATTTCTTATTTACCTACCATGATGTGGGCAATATTTCCAATGGCGATGATGCTTTTTTCTTTATTCATCTCCAGTACAATGGACTCTTTATTCACATCCACTAGCACCCCTTCAATTAGTGACCGTCCCACTCGAACTTTTATAGTTTGATCTTCGAACAACAATAGATAAACTGCTAGCGGGATTTTGAAAAATAGCTGAATAAGCTCTGGAGATGAGCCGACAACTTTTCCAAACTGAAATGTCAGCTTCCTACGTAAGCGTGGACCGATATTCAGTAAATTGGCCACCGGTACTAGTTCAGCATAGCAGCCGGAAGCTTTGACCGATTCAATCTGTTCATATGGCACGATGATTTTATAATCGTCTCGACTTAACAGAATGAAATCAAATGCCGCCATCATCACTACTCCCGAAATCGTTTCATCTAAAGGATTTACTATCTCTACTTCCAGACCAATCAAGCCGTCAAACGCCCGTTGATACGTCTCTTGAATGGATCGATTATCATCAAGTGCCAGATCCAGTAATAATCTATTGGCTTCTGCAATTTTTCTGTCTACTTCCTCACGCTTTTCAGGAGGAAGACAGCTTTCTGGAGATGGCAGTTCAGGACTATCCGCCCTTTCTGGACAGCATTTTACGGGTATGAAAAAGTCTGGTTTTTTCTTTTGTTTTTTCTTTTGTTTCTTCCTTATTCTCTTGTTCCCCATTTTCACACCCCCCCGTTCTTAACAAACTATTGATCTAGTTTAGGGAGATGTTTTTTAAGCTCTTCGAACACCCGCATAATCCCCCACATCCCTTGCTCGATATCCCAGCGAATGTTTCCTGACCGATACATGAAATCGCCCGAGAATCCGTTATAAGCTCCCGCACCGCCAAGCAATTGCAGATTTCTCTTAGCACCCGCTACGTTAAATCCGACATTTGATTCTGTTCGAGAATGAATATTTTTCGAATCAGATTTCCAACGATGGCCGTGTAAGTGGAATGTATGAGATCTACGTCTTTCGGCAGGTGTAACTAGCCGAATAGTGACTGGATCCCCCACATAGCTTTCAAATATAGGAGTTGAAGGATCGCCAAAAACATCTGAGCTAAATAAATCATGAATTTTTGCATGCTCTAGATAACGATTGATTAGACGCTCACTTCGATAGTTAAAGCCACGCGATCCTTGATCATACGTATCAAGCAAATCTTCGTCTATTCCAGGCGGAGCGAGCAATATACCATCCACAGGATCAAAAATGACCTGGTTATTTTTATCAAGCAACCTTACACCGTCATGCATTACAATTACGAATTCCCTGGTATCTGGTAAGTACGGATTCCGCAGAATAACATTCGCTCCTGTCGCCACTGGCTGCAGTAAATACGGATCCAAATATTCCGTCCCCCTAGGCTCAGCAATGAAAGCTCCGAACGCTCCTTGCGAACGGTGATTGCGGATATCTGCCATATCCCACATGCCACACACACCGACAGCCGAATCGACATACCAGCGATAGGTCCTAGATTCACCCGGACCAACAGTTTGATCACCATTAAACCCTACCGTCTCTCCGGCGGATGTCTTAACATCATAATCAAGTAATTGAGCATGAAGGGAAATACGTAGAGATGGTGGATAAAATGCTTGCTCCTTCACTATTGGATATGGATAGATTCCGTCTTTGAATTGAAACAGCTCTGGTTTCAGATAGCTAGTTAACGTAACATCTACTGTATCGCCCACATTGCCACGTAAGATGAGTGGTACTGGTTCTATTTCGCCATTCTGTATCGCTTCCATATCCTCACGCAATGCAAAGATGATGGCATCCGGATCATGATCACCGAACGAGTTATATTGGATCGAGGTTTGAAAGGCTACAACATCGTACTTCCTCAGTGGCCCCTTCACTATCTCCACAGTTGGATCAGCAGCTGACGGCGGTCTGATCCCTGTACATTCCGGCAAAGGTGTTGAACGCTCTTTTGGTTCAGGCCGATCTGGCAATTTGATCAATTCAGGCACTTTTTCATCGAATGCGCGGATTAGACCCCATAACCCATTCCATAAATCCTCTTCTGTTTCGAAAGTCCATAAATAATCACCCGATCGCGGCACATTCATCTCCATCGTAAATGATTCAGATATGCCGATATGCTGTTGGTTTTCCAATCTGGAATTCAGATCGCCTCGTTCATGTAGCCAACGAAGACCATGTACATTAAAGCTGTGAGATTCTTCCTGTGCCCCTTGCAGCAGCCGAATCCGGATGGAATCTCCCTCATACGCTTTAAAAATCGGAGTAATTGGATCGCCTTTTACATAAGAACTGAAACTATAAGCAGGATCACAGTCTTTGCCTAACCGGAATTGCAGTGGTTCATTTTTATAGTTCACTCCAAATAATCCTGGATCATCCGGTGAACCTGGGAATGGCGGAGGTGCTAATGGTTTACCGTCTTTATTGACTAAATGTGTGAAATCCTGTGCAAAGATCACAAAGTCCCTGTAATCAGGTATTAGCGGATTGACACAAGTGACTTCCGTTCCTTGATCTACTTCTTCTCCAGTCGTCGAATCAAGATATTTAGTAAATCGCGGATGAACAACGCCCGTTCCAAAGACGCCATGCTGCTGATGGGCACCAGGGAATAAATGATCATGGAAGAACCATGCTTTAAGCTCTGTATCTGCATAGTAAGAGTATTGAATGGTCTCACCTGACAAAACGGAAGAATCATAGTTCCAGCCGACATTCGCCCCATCATTTACGAGCACATCAAACTTTACAAAATGGATATGCATACCCGCCTCATAAGTTCGCGTAACAAGCTGGAAGGCATCACCATCCAGAATATGCGGCAGCCGATTTGTGAAATTAATTTGATAGCGAGTATGACTGGATTCATGGATGACGAGCGGTTCGGGCGCTTTCTTCCCCAAGCAAATATCCTCCAGATCTTCATCCAGTACGAAAATGCGGCCAGTTAGATCATGCCAACCTTCACGGTTATAAATAAGAGGGATCTCAATCAAAGAGATATTGAACTCCTTCACAGGGGCCCCCTCAGGACATGGATCGGTGAAAACAGCACCCGGTCGCGGATTTGTAATGGCTGCGTTTCTCTCCAGTTCTGTTAGTCCCCTACCTCCAACAATCCCCATTGGAGGACGTGGTGCTTTCATACCGACTTTTCCTGGAATGAAATTCGGGAATCCAGGCTTCATCTTAGTTGGTTTTGGCGGTGCAGGTCTGTCCGGAAGAGGTTTCAGTGACTTTATTGGAACCCCGTTCGGATAACACTGACTGCCATCTTGAAGGGTATTGAAGACCCGGTTCATCCCCCACATCCCTGCAACGAAATGTGGGTAGAGGTGACAGTGGATCACTGCGTCACCAAAAGAGCCCTGCAAGCTACCAAGACCGTATAGGGGCTGAATTGTATAGTGACTTTGCGGACTAATAGCCTGTGCATCAAAAATTTCTGACGCCAAATCACTCGGATCACTGAACCACTGATGGACGTGATAATGGAATACATGCGTTTCCTTTACTCCGCCATGGAAAAGCCGGATTTTTGCAGGGTCACCAACATACCCTCGCAAAATTGGAGTCGATGGGTCTCCGAATACCCATGAATCATGGTGTACTTCCTCCCCTTCGCAGTTTGGACAGACGACGCCTTCCGCCACTAATTGTTCACGTCTATTTTCCGGTTCATAACGGTAATTCGCACCGTGGAAGGACTCTTCTTCCTGGTTGGAGAAATGATTGATCGGTCTGTTGCCTGTTAAATCATCCACTTCCATTTCATCTGTAAACATCCACACATATTCTCGGAAGGATGGTAGCAAAGGGTGATGGACATCCGCATATTGTCCGCTGTTTATTGGCTTGCCTGTTTCAGGATCGGTCCACCAGGAGAAACGACTTTGCACGCATAAGCCTCCTACCAGACCATTTGAATTGGAACCGTTCTGGTCACTCGAGACATTTCCTAGATCAGAGAAATAATAGTTTCCTTCTTTTATCAAATGCAGCTTATATAAGATTTTTTCACATGGTGCTACAGTCGTTTCCTTATTGTATCCAACATTCGCTCCATCCGAATGGCAGACATCGTATTCTGCTTCCTGAAAATGCATACCTGCATGGAATGGGAGTTTATTTTCAAACAGTATTTCCACGACGTCTCCTTCATTCGCTCGGATAAAGAGCGGCTGAACGAGATCGACAGGCATGAAAGGGTTTTTCTTTACGAGCCTTTTCACTTTTTCTTCATTTTCCTTCAGCACATACATCATGCCATTCGGATTGTGGTCCCCAAATGTATTCAGGACAATTCGTATGGGAATGGCTACTACATGGTAGTGTCTCTTCACTCGCTTCACCTCATTTTCTACTCTACTAATTCAGGGATTTTAATTCCTGTTTCTGTCTCGATATAGAACACTTCAATTGAATCGATATGCACAAACCAAGTTTTTCCTTCCAATGCAGGAATGGATGTATTCTGAACTTTCATTTCCACAAAATCATCCACTACACTTATAATTTCCCCTATAAACATAAATGGGAAAGCTTCAGTTAGAATTAGAACTTTTTTGTTAATGTTCTGACTGAAATGGGTACTAATCCCTTCTTCACGAATTATATTGATTGGTTGACATTCGTTTGGTTGCGTCATATATCCATCTCCTTTTCACGTTAACGGAAAGACTAAATCACAAGGCACTTCTGTCGAGAATGAAACAATTTTCTCCAGCGGTATACTGATGGGTGTAGGAAACTTATAAAAAGGGGCATTTACCATTTTGACGGTAACAGGCGTTAAGGTGAGATGCCCTATCCCCACTTCTGAAACAGTTCCGCAAAAAATCGGCCTAAAAACTTGGCCTAATAGATTAAGCTGCACCGCCTGAGTGATAATGAGTACTTCTTGATTTATCAAACCCGAGAAATCTTGAGATTGAATTCCTTTATTATTTTTCATTGTTCCAGCCTCCTCTTACTTTTTCATCCCATGATCGGAGCAGTGTTCTCAACTCTTTCTTCAAATATGAAACGAAGGAAAAAGTAGATACAAAGCGAATGTTTTCTAAAGGGATTTTACGCACTGTGCCAAAGCTTGTAAGCTCTAGTTCGCTCTTGGTCGTATTCACGATCTTTCCACTGACCGTTTCTTCGCGCGAAATGACTTCCACTCTTGTTCCTTTCCATGAAAGAAAGTTGGTCCGAAAAGACTCCTCGAAAAATTGTTGCACAAGTGCTTCTCTTTCGTTGACGGTTTCGCCAAATCGAAGAGTTAGTCTTTTTTGCAGATGATTATCATATAGGTGATGCTGATGCGTGTTCGAATAAGAAGGAAAGCCAAAGGGGATATTTGCTGTTTCAATATACGTAAAGGGAATCCAAATCCGTTTCTGTAGGTTCGTCAACATAACAAAATCTCTGCCGATGGCTGCGACTTTACCTTCAGTTTCCAAACAGCCGTCCATTTCACCGCGTGATGCAATGACAACTTGCTGATTTCGTTTGCTTTTGAAAAACTTTTTAAGTGTTAATGATTTCCTGAGTGGTTCATGAATTCCGGCTATCTTAAATAAATTTTTCTGACCAATATAATCTGTTAAGACTCTCGTTTGTTCATCAGGCCCATTACTTGTTGGTGAGGAAAAAGCGGGATTACTACTAGCTTCCTTCATGAAGATCACCTCCTTACTATCATTCGAAAAGTAACGCTAGAACTATTTAATAAGTTGTTGTAAATGATTAGCGATTTCTTCAATGGCTACGCTATTTTTCCCTATTGCCATATTATGATGAGCTCTTACTAAATCCTGACCATCCACAATATACATAGACGTCGAGTGGGTAACGAATCCATCTTCATTCCTGTCGTAATAAAAATTCAGGTATTTCGAAAATTCTTTGGTTGTTTCTTCTGTCCCTCTAAAAAATAACCAATTTGGGTCTTCTATATTAAAAAGTTCTTTATAACGCACTATTTTCTCTTTCGTGTCATATTCAGGATCTACGGTGATAGCTATGATGAAGTACTCATCTTGAGAGATTCCCCTATCTTTCATTACTTCCTGTAAAGCGGTCAGATCCCACATAGTAGTCGGACAAACATCGGGACATTTTGTGTAGAAAAATGTGACGAGTTTCGGTTTACCCTGGAAGTTCGTTTCGCTCCCGCTCACTTCTGTAAACGGCCATTCGATTACTTTTCCAATTTGGGGTAGTTCCACCGCCTTCGACCACATCGCATATACAAGCCCGAAAATGATGGGCAACATCATTATGATAATGACTTTTTTCACTACTGTACTCCTCTCCTGCCAACATGATCATCACCCTCTCATTGAATAACGGATGAAGAAACAAACTACTGAATGGGAAAAGGCAATAAATATAGTGATGATGAAAAGATTACTCGCAATCAATGAATTAGCGTCAATGGGTATATTGCATAGTGCAGGATTTTTCAGCACTGCACCAAGCATCATGCCCATTACTCCTCCCATCGCGCCGTTATACAGGCCATTTAAGGAAGCGGGTGCTTTAATAAGCGAACCAAATCGCCAACCGATAAACACTCCAAGAAGTACCGGCAATAAGTAAGTAACTAGTTGATTATCTGACAACAATAATTCTAGGTACAATGCCATCGCGAGAGAAGAGATGGACGCAATCGCCATACAAATAGTTTTTGTGAATCGGTCATCAAACAACAGTCTTTTCTTTTTTACAACTCGATAGTTGACTAGGATTTCACCAACACACCACATGAATAGCAAGATTAGAAGTAGCATTGCCCCCTTCACGCCCTTTTTATTGAAATAAATAAAATACCTAAACTACCAATGAAGAATGCATGTAGAAACCAAATAAACAACATTTGCATTTCCATAACCGTGCCAATCATTGGTGCCATTAGTCCGACAATCAGACCATTCGTCAAACCAGTCACAAACGTCTGATAATCAATTAGCATGCCAAAGCAAGCCCCTACTGCCCCTCCGATACTCGCCGAGAGTAATGTAATATACGTGAAATGGAACGGCATATGAGTAATGAGTATGATTCCAAACAACAAAGCAGCCATCCCGCCCATTACCATGCTCATATTCATACCTAAATGGAAACCTATCAATTTCCTCATTTTTCGGATGTACATATAAAAGCCAATTATTAAACAGATGTCTGCATACAATAAAAACAGCAAGTTAGACTGCTCCATAGGTCACCTCGAACTAGCATATGGAAGATTAAACAAAATGGTAACCTGTTTACCTAATTTTTTCCGTGAATATATGAGAGAATCAAACTACGTACTTTGCTTTCTTCCATTTACTTGATTACTACTAGCACTATTATTTAGTACAAATATGCCAATACTTCACTGCTGGTTATTCATCACACATATATCATGCGAACTCGCCTCTCGTTTGGTACACTTAGAGATGTAGTAATTTTAAAAAGGGAAGTGTTTTTATGGTTGGACGTAATGATCCGTGCCCTTGTGGCAGTGGCAAGAAATATAAAAAGTGTTGTGAACGAAAAGATGCTGTAACAGTCGAAGATTTACTGACAGATGAAATGGAGAATATACTACAGACGTTTTATGATATTCATCCAGAGCGACCAGATGTACCGGCGTTCGTGGAATTTGCAAATACATGGAAAGCTTCATTGGATAGTTATTTACCACAAGAAATGATTGAAACGATCGCGCTCGATGAATTCTTCTTCCATCAACGGAGAGATATTTGGGACGACTATTTGGCCAAGCAGAAGAAAAAACATATTCGCCCATCGATTCTAGAATTACTTGATAGATGGTCAGAGCCGAGGGTATTTGTCGGTGAAGTAACTGCTGTCGGAGATACATATTTAACAGCTACAAGTATTCTAGGTGATGAAACGATTGAATTGTGGAAAGAAAGCGATAAGCCTGTTCCCGTAGGTGTCCACTTCTATTGCTTCATACTTTCCGACGGTACGTCTAAAGGTAATTATCTAGCAGTTTCCAGTTTAATCTTCTTCCCGACTGATCATTCGGAAGCGATTAAACAGTTTGCTAAAACTCTTGCAGACACGGAAAACCCTTCACTCAAAGACTCCATCATGAAATTCTGGATTGCGCTTGGTGAAAGTGGCTATACCGGAGATGAGTTTACTGAATTCGAAGCAGGCGTTATAGAGTCGGCTGCTGAATTTTTAAAGCAACATGACCGAGAATCGCAAGCTTTGCTAGAAGTGCTTGAAGATTTCTTAGTAGATGAGCAGCCAAAAGCCCGAAAGAAACTAGCGATTGCGGCCGGTGCAATCCGTTATGGTTTAGACAATAAATATTTCGAACCGCTTGATATGACATTAAAAGAGATCGCAGAAGCATTTGATGTTTCTACCTCATCGATGAGTAAATATGCGAAGGACCTAGCAGAATATGCTAGTGATAAAAATTAATTGATATAAGGAGTTACGAACATGGTACTATCACATTCCCGTTTATCAGATGCATGGGAAGCATATCAAGATGTAGATTTGCACGGGAAGCAAGTTCTATCCAGCATAGAATTCACGACGACCTATTTATGCAATATGCGTTGTGAACATTGCGCGGTAGGATATATGCTACAACCGAAAGATCCACAAGCATTACCAATCGAGTTGCTATTACAGCGGTTGGATGAAATCCCCCACTTGCGAACGATTAGCTTAACAGGTGGCGAGCCGATGTTTTCGAAGAAATCTGTCGAGCAGTATGTCGTACCGTTATTGCAGTATGCACATGCGCGCGGAGTTCAGACGCAGATGAATTCGAATCTAACTATGCCTATTGAACGTTATGAATTAATTGCACCGTATTTGAATGTCCTGCATATTTCACATAACTGGGGTACAGTGGATGATTTCATCGATGGTGGATTCGCTCGGATGGAACGCAAGCCGCCACGTGAGCGTCGTGCAGCACAATTCGAACGAATGATCGAAAACAGCCGCGCATTGTCTGAAATGGGTGTTATGGTGTCAGCAGAAACGATGTTGAATCGCCGAACATTACCTCATTTACAGACCATTCATGAACAAATTGTCCATGAAATGAAATGTGGTCGCCATGAAATACACCCTATGTATCCTAGCGATTTCGCTTCTTCATTGGATGTACTAACTTTGGATGAAACACGTACAGCAATGTTCGATCTGCTGTCATACCGTGATCCACAAACGTGGATGCTATTTGGGACTTTACCGTTTTATAATTGTAGTAACGACGCAAAAGATCAAGAATTGTTTGCGAAACTTGCAGCAAGTGAAAACGTCACGGTGCGAAATGATCCAGACGGTCGTTCTCGGTTGAATGTCAATATGTTTACCGGAGACGTGATCGTGACAGATTTCGGAGATGTTCCTCCACTAGGGAATATTCAAACCGACCAGCTAACGGATTTATATACGAAATGGCAACAACATCCCTTAGCAAAAAGCGTGAGCTGTCACTGTCCTGCAGTGCGTTGTCTTGGACCGAATTTACTCGTAAAAGATGCCTATTATCCAAATGTAGACTTTTTGAAGCGACAGCAAAGATAAGGTAGATGAAAAAACCACGTATGGCTCATAGTTGAGTCCATACGTGGTTTTTATTTTCCGAAGCCCTGGAAATGTTCATCAATAGCTTCTTGGAACGTCTCTGATGCTACTGCTTCTTTAATCGCTAAAGCAAAATCCTTCTCACGATCTTCTTCTCTGACCGCAACGATATATTGCAACTCTTCACCAAGCTCTTCATGTGCTAGTGCGTCTTCCAATTCCATTTCATTGACCATAATATAATTGTCTGGAATGATAGCTAAATCACCACTTGCCATAGATGGGATCAGCTGTGCAATCAAGATAGGCTGGATGTTCAAGTTTTTCGGATTACTATCAATATGTTTTTCTGTAACCGCATAAGTGGGTGCACTTGGATCCAATGAAACTAATCCCTGTTGTTCAAGGAAACGTAGGGCTCTCGCTGTGCCTAGTTCATCATTCGGAATAGTAATCCATGAACCGTTAGGAATATCATCCATCGACGTCAACGAGTTAGAATATAAGCCTAGTCCCACACTTGGAACTTCCGTCAAAGCCACTATAGGCAAATCATATTCTTCGTTAAATTGTTGAAGATTAATTTGTTGTTGGTTGATGTTGGCATCTATCTCTCCATCAGCCAACTCTTTATTCGGTTCAATTAAATCTACGTACGATTCTACTTCGACTTTGTACCCTTGTTCTTCAAGTGCCGGTTTTAATGCCTGATCGATGACTTTCGCATAAATTCCTGCCGTCGTACCAATTTTTATCGTCTCATTGCTGACGGTTGGACTGCACGCTGTTAATAGCAATCCAACGATCGTCATCAGACCGAGTACTTTCATTTTCATCTTCAAATCGTTCCTTTCAAAAAACTGCTATCTTCATCATATTCGCTGTAATTTTGACTGTCAAACCAAATCTTGCAATTAAAAAGATGTGCAACATTGTACACATCTTTTTTCTCGCTATGTAATTTCACCAGACTGCCGGTTTTTGTACCATAAGCCAAAGCATCACCATAAGCAATCCAATATAAATCCAGGCAGTGCGTTGTAACTTGTTGAGTACTGCTTCCCTGTCATTGCTTGGTTCATGGAATCTTTTCAATACAGAAGAGAAACCAGTTGCCAGGAAGAACCCGGACAGCAACATGACGCCTATTGTGAGAATAATCCACGACGTGTTCCATGGCCACGGACCAAATAAAATTAATAATATACCAGTCACAACAAGCACATGGCCTGAATGCATAACGAGTCGTATAATGACTCGGATAATCGCCAGATAGATGTCTTCTGCTTCTGCTTTAGCAGAACGTAGCCGGCGTATTAATGGCAGCAAGAGGAATAAAGGTCCTACTGAAATTATAGCCGACACTACGTGTGCAAAGACAATCGCTCCGTAATAAAAGTTCATTTAAGAGATTATTTCTGAATTGGGCTATATTCGTGCACCCAAACTTTCATTTTAGGAAGCCAAGGCATTTTGTCGTGGATCGACAGCATCGCCTGTTTATATTCTTCAACTGTTTGATGACCTTCTGATTTGGCGTCTTCATCTGTCAGTTCTCCGAGTGTTTGTTCATATAATTTTTCAACTTTGAACTCTTTGCCTTCTAACGTCATCGTTTCGCCTGGGTATGCATAGACACCATTACGTCTAGTAGCCCACTTTTCACCGTTGAGTACTTTTTGTACATCCTCCGGAATAGTTACAAGTCTTTCAATGGAACATGTTTTTTCTGGATAATTTGTCATGCTAACACTCCTCTTGATTCATTAATCTTTCACCTATACTAGTGTAACCCTTTTCATCAATGAATTACAGCTTTTACTTCCCAATAAAATACCCTCACCACTGGAGTGACGAGGGGTGGTACTTATTTTACTTCTACTGTATGTTCTTCATGCTCGTGAATATCTTCATTTTCAATATGAATAATCACTTGATAGCTGCCCACTTTAGGGAATTGATAGTTTGCTGTATATTCACCCGGCTTGGATTCTTCCGTATCTACCCATGTGGTTTCCTTATCTGCCGAGATGATTTCATAGCGAACCTGCGCCTCTATTGCTTCACCGTCAAGCTGTGCATGCGTCATCAACTCTGTATCAGTCTCTACTATCGCTTCTTCTGGTTGCATGAAGTGAAGAGAAAGTCCTTCTACTCCTTCGCCATGTTCATGATGTTGGTCTTCTTTGGCACTCTCATGTCCATCCGATTGTTGGGTAGCATCCCCAATTTGGATTTGCTTTTCAGGCATGATGTGCATCCCCCGTGCAGTAACATGGACCTGTACGTGATAAATACCGTCAGTCTCAAATGTGTTTTCTGCTGAATAAATACCTTCTTTATCATTGGTTGTTTCCACGTGAATGCTGTCTTCTTTCTTACCTTCTTCCCAAATTTCATACTCTACTTCCGATGCGTCCTCTACATTTTCTTCACCTTGTGTCACCAGTGTAGTGAGTGTCACCGGTTCATTGATATTTCCTTGTTCAGGTACTGTAAGTTCTACTTCAATTGGTTCAGGTAAAACAGCTTCCGTCGGTACATCTTCATCTTGACCACATCCAGCAAGAATTCCGATCATCGCCGTGCTCATTACTAACATTCCGAAACGTTTCATCTTTTCATTCTCCTATCTATTCGTTTAGCTGTTATGATTATAAAATATGTTTACGAAATTTCAATGAAGTTTTAACAACTTCTCGAAACTTCATGTAGATTTCACATCTTTTACGGAAAATTAAACTATAAGCTTTTATGAAATGAGGCGTAGTAAATTGAGTTACCAATTATTAGTCATTGACGACGAACAGCAAATGCGTGATTTGATTCGTGTGATCCTCGAGGATGCCGGATATAGCGTATTCGAAGCCAGCGACGGTTTGCAGGCTCTGTCGATCGTCAAACAACATACGATAGATTTATGCATTGTCGATGTGATGATGCCCTATATGGACGGCTTCACATTTGCAGAGGAGATGAAACGCACTTCATCGATCCCATTGATTTTCCTATCTGCGCGAGGCGAGGAATGGGATAAAGTTCAAGGTCTAAAACTTGGTGGAGACGACTACATCGTCAAGCCTTTCTTACCAGGAGAACTGGTCGCGCGGATCGAAGCCGTCTTGCGTAGAACATACCGTCATAATCCTGAACCAATTGTATTACAAGCTGGTCCACTTACCATTAATGAAGACTCATATACAGCACAGCTTAAGGGAAAACCTTTAAATCTAACTTTGAAGGAATTTGGCTTGCTGTTGTTGTTAGTCAAACATAAAGGACGTGCCTATTCCCGAGAACAATTACTTGAATTGGTCTGGGGCGATGATCATCAAAGCAGTGAGCGGACAATTGATACACATGTTAAAACGCTTCGTCTAAAATTAGGCGACGCTGGTAAAATGATTGAAACGGTATGGGGGATCGGCTACAAGTTAGAGGACTCTGAATGAATAATTTAAATCTAAGCAAAAAGATGTTGATTGTATTTTTAGGAAGCATCACGTGTACCATATTATTTTCATTCTTCTTCATTCATTACTTGTATACCGAATTATATAAAGAACAAATTAAAGAGTCGATCATATATCAAGGAAATCGAACAGCTTCCCATTATCATTACGGTGAGCTCAGTGATTCGATCATCGAAAAGATTCAATGGTATAATATCGTCTCAGAGTATGAAATCATCGTCGTAGATCGCTTAGATGATTTAACGTCCTATTTCCCTTATCAGATCGATTATCAATCACTCATCAATGATAGTGATGAGAAGATCCTAGAAACAGGCAAGCCCGTTATGAAAGAAGGCTACGTAGATGAATTAAATCGTGAAATCTTCGGTGGCATTTTCCCTATTAAAGGAGAAAATGGACTGATTGGTTTCATATATATATATGTTCCGCTCGCTGCGATCCAAGATGTTTTTCATGACAGTTTACCCATTATGATACTCGTCGGGAGCCTATTCTTCCTCGTTCTATTTTTAATTTTGCGGCGTGTGTGGCGTTCGCTGTTCGAACCGTTGCAAACATTGCAAACCTATTCAGAAGAAGTGTCTAAAGGTGATTATTCGAATCGACTCAATACAGGACGGACAGATGAGATAGGTAAACTGGCGACTGCATTCGATTCAATGAGTCGTTCCCTTGAAGAACAAGATCAGCGCAAGAAAGATTTCACTTCAAATATTGTACATGAGCTCAGGACACCATTGACATATATTAGCGGCTACGCGCAACTTTCACGCAATAAAATCGATTCGTCTCCTGACGATGTAAAACACTACTTATCAACCATCGAGAAAGAAACGGAACGCCTAAAGAAGCTCATACATGATTTAGTCGAGCTAAACCATTTGGAACAGGATGTATATACACTGGAAACTGAACCGATTGCGATTGCGCAATTACTATTGGATACGTTGGAATTATTTGCGATTCGATTACAGGACAAAAATATTCAGTTGCGTACATCGATTGATGAGGAATTAATTTTGGGAGGTGATCCTAAACGATTGCAACAAGTCTTTTATAATACGATCGATAATGCAGTAAAATATGCTGAGCAATCCATTACTATTCATCTGACCGCCAGTAAGCAAGGTGTACAATATCGCATAGCCAATGATGGCGTGACCATAGAAGAAGAGGACGTAGAGCGAATCGGAGAACGCTTTTTCCGTACCGATAAAGCACGAACTCGCACAACAGGCGGTACGGGACTTGGTCTATCGATCGTCAAAGAGATTGTCCGGTTACACGGAGGTACATTCACAATTTCCAATGAAATAACAGAAACCATTGTGGTCATTGAATTACCTGAGCAAATACAAAGGAGTGAAAACAGTTGAAACGTCTGATTCCTTTTCTGTTGATGCTCGTACTATTTATGAATGGGTGCAGCCAACCTCTCGAACGTGGGAAACAAGTCCGTGAATTCACCTTCACGGATCAGCATGATCAACCATTTAGTTCCAAGGAGCTTTCTGGTTCGCCATGGATTGCAGACTTCATTTTCACAAATTGTACAACAGTTTGTCCGACCTTGACGAGTGAGATGGCAGATCTACAAGCAGAGTTGAAAGATCAGGACATCGAAATGAACTTCGTCTCTTTTACTGTAGATCCTAATACCGATACACCTGCAGTATTAAAAGACTATATCGCAAACTTTACTGATGATGAATCAAACTGGCATTTTCTAACGGGCTACTCACAACAAGAATTCGAAGCGTTTGCTCGGGAAGAGTTCCAGACTTTTGTGCTGAAACATAAATCTTCTACGCAAGTTGTCCATGGTACAAACTTCTATCTACTGGATTCGGAAGGCTATATTCTGAAGGAGTATAATTTCTCGAATGAATCCTATAAAGAAGAGTTACTGGCCGATCTAAACCGCATGAAATAACAGTCGGGTTGCGTGACGATTTTCGTCAATTCCGCTATACTAGGTAAGGAAAGCAGGTGTACGTGTTGGATTCTCGTTATTGGAAAGCCGGTTTTTTTACTGCGCTGACTTCATTTGTTCTACTCATTTTAGGCGTACGGACAGTTCTTGGACATGACTTGGTCGTCAATAACTATTTGACGTTTGCCGTATTCGGTCTGATGGTCGGGATTGTCACTTCCCTTTTATTGTTCTATCAGCTATCGATTGCATTTAAAATGTTCATGGTCGTCCTGGTTCTAGCGTTTGCTGAGATGTTCCGCAGCTTCCTGATGATGGATAATGAATTTTCGGAAGCTATTGGTATTTTATCGCTGTTCATTATTTCATCATTCGGACTAGCCATCTCTGTGATCGTTCAATTTATCGTAAAATTAGCGCGTAAAAAGTAAAAAACGGTTGGAGAATTATTCTCCGACCGGTTGTTTTTTTGTTTTTTTGATTTGTTTACTTCGTAGTTGACCGCACGCCGCGTCGATATCCGTACCATTTTCAAGACGTACCCCACCGTTAATACCTTTGCGTCTGAGAGCTTCGTAGAACGATTTAATCGCTTCCGGTTCACTCCGCTGATACTGGCCATGTTCATCTACTGGATTGTACGGGATCAAGTTGACGTATGAAAGGTGACGCTTATCCGCAAGCAATCGACCCAACTCTTCTGCTTCTTTAACGTGGTCATTCACGTCACGCAATAAAATATACTCAAATGTGATCCGACGATTTGTTTTTTCTAAATAATAGTTGATTGAATCCATCAATTTTTCAATCGGGAATGCTTTGTTGATCTTCATAATGGATGAACGTAACTCATTATTTGGCGCATGTAATGAAACCGCCAAGTTCACTTGTAGTTTTTCATCTGCGAAGTCCTTGATTTTCTCTGTCAGACCACTTGTTGAAACTGTAATATGACGCGCACCGATTGATAGACCTTTTTGGTGATTTACGACATGAAGGAAGTCCATCAAGTTGGAATAGTTATCGAATGGTTCGCCTATACCCATGACTACAATATGGCTTACGCGTTCATCTTCGCCTTTGCCATCGAGATACTCTTGCACTTTCATGATTTGACCCACAATTTCTCCTGCATCAAGATCACGATTTTTGCGTAAGAGTCCGCTTGCACAGAAACTACATCCGATATTACATCCAACTTGTGTTGTAACACAAACAGAATGACCATAAGGGAATTTCATCAAAACCGTTTCGATCAAGTTGCCATCATGCATTTTGAACAGGAATTTCACTGTGCCATCCTGTGAAACTTGCTTAACATTTTGCTCAAGTGTTTGAACCGAGAAGTTTTCATTCAATACATCAATGGTTTCTTGATTAATGTTATTCATTTCATCGAAAGATAAGACACGTTTTTTATAGAGCCAGTCCCAAACTTGTGCTGCACGGTACTTTTTTTGTCCATTTTCTATAAGAAAGTCTGTCAATTGTTCAATTGTCAAACCGTATATCGATTTTTTCATATGATTTCTAGCCTCATTTCAAAAATTACAATCTTTTTATTATACTACAAGATTGTGGTGAAAGGAACAACTGATTCGTTTTATTACTGTTTTTGTTGGACATCTTTGTCCGTTCTAAGTTTCATGAAAAATGCCAAAAGATTTAATGCCGCAAGCACGACAAAGAATATTCCCATTCCGGTATGTCCTGTAGCGATTCGGTCATATGCAAAGTACGCCATCACCAGACCAATGACGAGATCAATGATTTTTGAATTAAACAAGTTACTACCCCCTTACTATCCTAACCGTAGTATATCAGAAAAAAGCACCTACAACCGAATTCCCATTCGACGTAGGTGCTGGATAAGCTATCTATTTTTACACATTTGTTGCAGTAAGATTATGCTTTTTGATGAAATCTGTAAGAACTGTCTCAAGATTTGGCGTTCCGATTTCATCCAAGTCATAATAAACACGTGTGCATGGCTTATTGATATTGATAACACGTGAAAGATCCATAGGTGTACCGATAATGACTGCATCTACATCCGCTGCATTGATCGTTGCTTCCAAATCCTTTAACTGCTCTTCGCCGTAGCCCATTGCAGGTAAGATATTTTCAATGTGCTGATACTTATTGAAAGTAGTGATCAAACTTCCTACTGCATATGGACGCGGATCGACAATTTCAGCTGCACCTAAACGCTGTGCTGCAATCACACCCGCACCAAGTTTCATTTCACCGTGAGTCAATGTCGGACCATCTTCAACAATTAACACACGCTTGCCTGTGATAATTTCTGGATTATCTACAGAGATTTTCGATTCCGCTTTAATGATTGTACTGTTTGGTGCCGCAAATTTAATATTGTTTTCAACCGTCTGAATCGCTTCTTCCGATGCACTATCGATTTTGTTGATGATGGATACATCTGTTGTACGCAAGCATACTTCACCTGGATAGTATTTCAATTCATGGCCAGGACGGTGTGGATCAAGAACTGTGATTGCCAAGTCTGGCTCATAGAATGAAAAGTCGTTGTTTCCGCCATCCCAAAGGATTACGTCACAGCCGTCTGGATCATTTTCAGCAGCGTCTAGAATATCCTGGTAATCTACACCTGCATAGATGATATTTCCACGATCAACGTGCGGCTCGTATTCTTCCATTTCTTCAATCGTACATTTATGTTTTTTGAAATCTTCTACTGTTGCATAACGCTGTACACGTTGTTCAGCCAAATCGCCATAAGGCATTGGGTGACGGATCGCTACTACTTTCAAGTCATGCTCAAGCAATGTTTCGATGATTTTACGTGATGTCTGGCTCTTCCCTGTTCCAGTTCTAACCGCACAAACTGAAATAACTGGTTTATTACTTTTGATCATTGTTGCTTTTGATCCAAGCAGTGTAAAGTTAGCGCCTGCAGAGTTTACAATTGCACCAATTCCCATAACTTTTTCATAACTAAGGTCACTATAAGAAAATACACATTCATCTACTTCTAGTTCTTTAATTAACTCCGGTAACTGATCTTGTGAATAGATAGGGATTCCTTCAGGATACAATTCGCCGGCTAATTCAGTCGGATATTTACGTCCATCGATATCCGGGATTTGTGTAGCTGTAAATGCTACAACATTGTATTCCTCTTTACCACGGTAGTATGTATTGAAATTGTGGAAGTCTCTTCCTGCTGCACCAATAATGATTATATTTTTAGTTTTCATAAGTTTATCTCTCCAATCAAGCTTCTTTTTATTATTATAAGGCAAGATGTATAAAAATACAATAGAAAAAGTTAAAAATACATGGTTTTGTATACATATACATCTTTTATACGTCAAATATCGTCATAATAGCTATTATAACAAGAATTTATGCTTCTATATATACATTAAAGACAAGAAAAAGCCATTCAGTCTCGAATGGCTTTTAGTCGATTTATTCATTTACTAAGTTGTTTAAGCACTTCAAACAGTGTATTCATCTGTTCGTCAGTACCGATGGAAATACGTAAATATTCACGAATATCCGCTTGATCAAAGTGGCGGACTAAAATTCCACGGTCTTTTAACTGTTGATACAATACTTTTGCTTCCTTATGCAAAGGCTTCACAAAAACAAAGTTTGCATCAGAAGGCAGCACTTCAAAACCTAATTCTTTTAAAGTATGGACTGTAGATTCACGTGTGCGAATAATTTTGTTCGTACTTTCCGAAAAGTATGCATGATCTACAAAAGCAGCAGTAGCCCCTGCCATAGCTAAACGATCAATTGTATAGGAGTTGAATGAATCTTTGATGCGCGTTAATCCTGCAATCAATTCAGGTTGTCCAAGTGCAAATCCAACACGCAATCCTGCGAGTGCACGAGATTTAGATGTGGTTTGAATCACAAGTAAATTCGGATAGCGATCAATCAACTTCATCGCAGACGGACCTGCAAAATCAATATACGCTTCATCGATAATGACTACTTGATCTTGGTTGTTTCGCAAAATATCTTCGATTACATCCAACTCAGCATAAATACTTGTCGGTGCATTCGGGTTTGGTAGAATGACGCCGCCTGGTGAGTTATAGAACTGCTTTTTAGGTAATGTGAAATCAGCATTTAATGGAACTTTTTCGAATGAAATATTAAATAGCTTGGAATAGACCGGATAAAAGCTATAGCTAATTTCAGGAAACTTAATGGTCTTTCCTGGTTCGAAAAATGCCATAAATGAAAAGGCCAGCACTTCGTCAGAGCCATTACCAACAAAGACATGATCTTTTGTCAGTCCGTACGTCTCCGCTATCGCGTGACGCAATGGGTCTACTGTTGGTGAAGGATAGCGTTGCAATGTGTTGCCGCTCAATTCCTCTTGAATAGCTTGTAATACTTTAGGGCTTGGTGGATACGGGTTTTCATTCGTATTTAATTTAATGATATCTGGCTGATTCAACTGCTCACCCGGAACATAAGGTTCTGTACGGCGCGCAACTGTGCTCAGAAATCTACTCATTTGCGTGGCACTTCCTTTTTCGGTCGTCTTTCCCGTAGCACTTGCTGAACATCTGTTAGATCTACGTCAAGAATGTTCATTAATACAAGTGTATGGTAGACCAGATCTGCAATTTCATTGGACACTTCTTCTTTGTCCGCGTTCTTTGCACCGATTACGACTTCTGTAGATTCCTCTCCGACTTTTTTCAATACTTTGTCGATACCTTCGTTGAATAAATACGTCGTATACGAGCCGTCTATTGGGTTAGCTTTACGATCTGCAATTTCGTCAATTACTTCATAGACGACTTCACGTAAAGATTCTTCTTTTTCGGTTACTGTTGTAAAGAAGCATGTTTTTTCGCCTGTGTGACAAGCAGGACCTTGTGGCGTGACTTGGACTAGCAATGTATCTTGATCACAGTCTACAGAAATACGTTGCACTTGCTGGGTATTTCCAGATGTTGCGCCTTTATTCCAAAGTTCTTGTCTTGAACGGCTATAAAACCACGTTTCATTTGTTTCCAACGTCTTTTCAATTGATTCCTTGTTCATATAAGCAAGCATTAGGACTTCCCCTGTGCGATCATCTTGTACAACCGCTGGGATTAGACCTTTATCGTCGAATTGTAATGCATTGATGTCTAGTGTCATTTTAGTCATTCCTAACTGCAATATTTTCTTCTGCCAAGTATTTTTTTAAATCGCGAATATTGATTTCATTGAAGTGAAATACGGACGCAGCCAAAGCTGCATCTGCTTTCCCTTCTGTCAGTACATCTTTAAAGTGTTCAGGTTTTCCTGCGCCACCACTTGCGATGATTGGAATATTGACAGCTTCGGCCATAGCACGGTTGAGTGCAAGATTATACCCGTCTTTGACGCCATCTTCGTCCACACTATTGACGACTAGCTCGCCAGCGCCAAGTGCTTCCATTTTCTTCGCCCATTCGATCGCATCAATCCCTGTTTCTTCCATGCCGCCTTTTGCATAAACCGACCACTTATTTTCGCCTTCTTGACGAACATCCATTGATAACATCACACGCTCTGATCCGTATTTATCTGCTACTTCTTTAATTAGTTCCGGATTAGTCAAAGCTGCACTATTAATAGATATTTTGTTACCACCGAGTTCAAATACTTTGTCCACATCTTCAAGCGTGCGAATTCCTCCGCCTACGATGAATGGGATTGGCACTTCTTTTGCAATTTCCTCAATTAAATCGAGGAACATACCACGGTTTTTCGTCGATGCAGAAATATCATAGAAGACGAGTTCATCTGCACCATCTGCAACATACTTTTTTGCTAAAGTTAGGGGATCTGCTACTTCCTGAACGTCTAGAAATTTCTTTCCTTTTACAACTTTACGATTATCTACGTCTAAACACGGAATGATCTTTTTAGTTGTTGACATGACTGTCGTCCCCCAATAGTTTTTTTAAGGATAGATTGCCTTCGTATAATGCTTTCCCAATAATAGCGCCGTACATGTCTTCAGCAGCGAGTTTCTTAATATCCTCTTCTGTCGATACACCACCTGATGCGATGATATCAATTGAAGATGCTTCATCCATTATTTTCAGTTCTTCAAAGTTTGGTCCCTGGAGCATGCCGTCTTTCATGATGTCTGTATAGACAACAGTTTTAACGCCTATTTCCGCTAAGTCTTGTAATAAATCAACTGCTTTGACGTCACTAGTTTCTGTCCAGCCATCAGTTGCGACTAAACCGTTACGCGCATCGATTGAGACAGCAATTTTATCACCGTATTTTTTAACGGCCTTTTTCAAGAATTCAGGATCTTGGATAGCCGCAGTGCCGATAATGACACGTGCCACGCCGTTTTCGATATGCGAGTCGACGATGTCCATGTTGCGAATTCCGCCGCCTACTTGAACGGGTACGCTGACTGCTTTTGCAATGGCTTCGATGGCTTGTTTGTTGGCAGAGTTTCCTGTTTTTGCGCCGTCAAGGTCTACGACGTGAATGTACTCCGCTCCTTGGTTTTGCCATTCTTGTGCCATGTTTGTTGGTGAATCATTGTAAATTATTTCTTGTGCATAGTCACCTTGGATAAGGCGAACGCATTTGCCGTCTCTAATGTCGATTGCTGGGAATAAAATCATCAACTAGTCCTCCTAATAAATGAAATAAGAATTAAGCGCGTTGATCTGCACTCTGGGCGGACGCATTCCTGCAGGAGTCGCCGCCCGCAGTGAAGACCAACTAGAATTTCTTTCAGAGTTCAAAACCGTAAAATATTTAATTACAAAGACCCTTTAGTAGAAGGAATGCCTTTTATGTCTGGGTTGATGGTGCTGGCTACGCGTAGGGCGCGGCCGAAGCTTTTGAATACGGATTCTATAATGTGATGTGTGTTTTTTCCGTAGTTCAAGTTGATGTGCAATGTAATTTTGGCGTTGTTGGTAAACGCTAGGAAGAATTCTTCGACTAGTTCTGTGTCGAATTCCCCTACTTTGTCTTTCATTCCGTCTACGTTAAAGACGAGGAATGAGCGACCGCTTATATCGATTGATGCAGTGGATAGTGCTTCGTCCATTGGTGTGGAAACTAAGGCGAAGCGTTCTATTCCTTCTTTTGTGCCAATACATTGATTGAATAATTGTCCAAGTACGATACCGATATCTTCTACAGAATGGTGTTGGTCCACTTCAATGTCGCCATCGCATGTTACGGAAAGATCAAAGCGTCCGTGTTTTGCGAATGCCGTCAACATATGGTCAAAGAAGCCAACGCCCGTGTTGATATTTGTTTTTCCCGTGCCATCTAACGAAAAGTCCATTTCAATAGATGTTTCGCCTGTCTTACGTGTTAGTTGTTGTTTGCGCATTAGTATCCTGCCTTTCGTACTTTAATCGAGTTGGCATGTCCTGTTAATTGTTCAGCATCTGCTAATGTAATGACGTCTTCCGCCACTTCTGCCAAAGCGTTCTCGGAATAGTAGATAATACTCGACTTTTTCATAAAGTCATACACACCTAATGGTGAAGAGAATGCTGCAGTTCCACTCGTCGGTAATGTGTGATTCGGTCCAGCCATATAATCACCTAATGCTTCAGGTGAGTGCTGGCCTAGGAAGATGGCTCCCGCGTTTCGTATAGCTGCCAAGTGTTCCATAGGCTGATCAATCATTAGCTCCAAATGTTCTGGTGCTAAACGGTTCACGATATCAAATGCTTCTTTCAATGAATCGACAATAATGATCCGGCCAAATTGTTCTATTGATTGAGTTGCGATTTCTTTGCGCTCAAGTTCCGCCAGTTGACGTGCTACCTCTTTAGATAGCTCAGAAGCAAATGTTTCGCTTGTCGTGATGCACACTGCCGCAGCGCGCTCATCGTGCTCTGCTTGGGATAACAAATCTGCTGCCGCATAAATAGGATTTGTGTGGGCATCGGCTACGACACAAATTTCACTTGGCCCAGCAATCATATCGATGGCTACATCACCGAACACCCACTTTTTCGCTCTTGCAACGTATGCATTCCCAGGGCCAGTAATTTTGACAACTTTTTCAATTGTCTCTGTACCGTAAGCTAGTGCAGCTATCGCTTGTGCCCCACCTACTTTATAGATTCGATCGACACCCGCTTCTTTCGCCGCAACTAAAACGTGGGGATTAATCTTGCCGTCACGTTGTGGTGGTGTCACCATGGAAATTCGTCCGACTCCCGCAATCTTCGCTGGTAATGCGTTCATTAAGACCGTCGACGGATAGGCAGCTTTCCCGCCTGGGACGTATAGTCCAACGCTATCGATCGGTGTTACTTTCTGACCGAGCATGATACCTTCATTTGGATTCAAGAACCATGATTGTTCTTTTTGCGCTTCATGATAAGTCGTGATACGCTCTTTTGCTGCGCGTAATGCACGGTAAAAACCAGCTGGAACTGCTTGTTCCGCTTCATTAATTTCTTCTTCTGTGACGATTAAGCTGTCTAGCTTCACGCCGTCAAAACGTTCAGTGAAATCCAGAACTGCGCTATCCCCTTCAGAACGGACTTTGTCAATAATCGATAAGACGTTGCGATCAAATTCCAAATCCGTTTGATTGGAATCATTGCGCCTTAGAAGTTCTTCAATGAACTCAGCTCCGCGAATGATCTTCATGAACGCACCTCCAAGCCTTCCTTCATATCTTTGATGAACTGCTGGATATCACCAGTCTTCGTAGCATAACTTGCTTTATTCACTATCAAACGTGCACTAACATCTGCCATCTCTTGCAAGACAACAAGACCATTTTCTTTTAATGTTGTACCCGTTTCGACGATATCGACAATGACATCTGACATGCCAATCAACGGCGCGAGTTCAATAGATCCATTCAATTTGATCATTTCAGTACGGATACCTTTTTTGTCGAAAAACTCTTTCGCTACTAATGGATACTTTGAAGCAACCGTCAGAAATGGAATGTTTTCAATTGGTGTATCGGGATATCCCGCCACAGCCAGCTTACAACGCCCAATTCCTAAGTCTAGTAATTCATAGACATCACGAGGGTCTTCCATCATGACGTCTTTTCCCACAATCCCCACGTCCGCTGCGCCTTTTTCAACGTACACTGGAACGTCCACTGCTTTGACAAAAATCAGTTTGATCTTTTGTTTGTCATCATAAATGACGAGCTTCCGGCTTTCATCTGTGAATTCGGAGAAATGCACATCCGATTTCTCGAGAAACTTCATCGCCCGTTCTGCTGTTCGTCCTTTTGCCATTGCTACTGTTAAATAATCCATTCAGGTACCCCTTTCTTGCTTGCGATCAAATCAAGCAATTGTTTGAAGTCGATGAACTTATTTACTTCTTCTAGATCCACTAGTTTGTTTTGTTGTTCTGTTAATTGAATTGTGTAGAGACTGTCTGTCTGGTGTTTCTCATCGATCATAGGTTTGGAAATGACCCGATAGTCACGTTCTCTCAACTCATTCGTAATATCGATTGCGTATTTAATACGGCTTTCTTCATATAATACAGTCACGTCGATACTATATCGTTCCTTCTGTTCTCTAGTAGATGAGGCTTTTACTAATGATTCGATTTCACATGCAAAACCAATCGCCGGTAATTTCATTCCAAACTCTTCGCTTAATGCGTCATAGCGGCCACCCATCAGTACGGGCTTGCCGAAATTCTCTACATAGCCTTGAAAGATGATTCCCGAGTAATACCCCATGTGGTTGATCAAGCCGAGATCGATGACGATATGCTTCTTCAAGCCATATAGTTCGACGATATCGCACGTTCGCTGTAAATAGTTAATGGCTTCCTGTACCGATTCACTAACCTGTAAGTTTTGTAGTCTTTCAAACACTACTTCAGGTGCACCGTATAATAGAGGTAATTGCTCGAGTACTTCTTTAATAGAAGGATCTATAGATAATCGCTGTAAGAACGGACCTATTTCCACGACGTTTTTTGCTTGAATCAACGTCTTGAGTTCAGTCGTTTGTTCTGCAGTGATATCAGAGCCTGCAATTAATTCATTAAAGAACCCTGCATAACCAATTTCAATTTTCACATCTGTGAAACCAACGTCCCGTAATGCGTGACATGCAAGCATAATCGTTTCTGCATCTGATGCGGGTGAACTCTTGCAATAGAACTCGACTCCCGCCTGCGTTTTACCGATACGTTCACTTTCTTGGAATGTCTGTCTAAAGACTTCCTGTACGTAATAATAACGCATTTCTTCGGGTAATTTATCATTCAACTGAACGAGTTGCTGTGTCAATGGTATCGTAACATCCGGTCGTAATACGAGTACTTCACCGGTATAGTCAATCACCTTGATCATTTCATTTTGATTGATTGAGGTACGGACATTAGAATACAGATCATATTGTTCAAATGCGGATGTTTTAATACGCTTATAACCGTATGTAGTGAATCTTTTTCCTAGTGTGCCGATGATTTTTTCATGCTTTTCATGTTCATTTCCAAGAATTTCAGAATACAAGATTTCTTCTACCGCCTTCCATGCGAAAAATATACTTCACTGCTTTACTACGCTAAAGTTAATTATTACTATAATGGTTATGTAGAGCATTGTCAACTGTTAGTAGCATCGTTCATCTGCTACAATATGTAGTAAAGAAAAGGAGACTGGAAACTATGTTTGATTATCATATGCACAGCGCATTTTCAGCGGATTGTGAAATCCCTATGGAAGAGATGGCCAAAGCTTCTATCGCTAAAGGACTTACCGAAATCTGCTTTACCGATCACATTGATTATGAATACCCGGATGAAACGATTCATTTCGATTTTGACAAAACTGAATATGCACAAAAGATACTCCAATTGAATGAACAATTCGATGGCCAACTGACGATTAAAAAAGGGGTTGAAATCGGCTTACAACCTGACCTATTGCATCTTTATGAAGAGTTGATGGACGAGCATGAATTTGACTTCGTCATCTGTTCATTGCACACAGTCGAAAATAAATCCTTACACTATCGCGAGCTATTTGAAGATCGTTCAACAGAGGCTGCGTTTGAGACGTATTATAAAGAACTATTATATTGTGTTCAGCATTACAAGCGTTACAGCGTGCTTGGGCATACGGATTTGATCAAACGCTATACCGATCAGCCGCCAGCCAATTTATTTCATGACTATTTAGAAAAGATCTTCAATACTATTATACCAGATGGTAAAGGGATTGAACTGAATACTTCGGGTACTCGCTACGGATTGCCACACAATATGCCAAGTGAAGATATTTTGCGTTTGTATAAACAATGCGGAGGCGAAATCATTACACTTGGTTCAGATGCGCATAGGACAACAGAAATCGCACATGAGTTCAAAGAATCATTAGAGTTATATCAGTCGATCGGCTTTAACTATTTGGCTACATTTACGGAAGGTCAGCCAGAATTCCATAAAATCTCTTCTTTATAAGAGATATAGAAAAGTGACGAAAACTTCTTTGGAGTTTCGTCACTTTTAATTTTCAATATATTCCTATCGTCTAAACAACCATGTTTTCAACAAAGCCAAGCGTTCACGAAATCCTACTTTTGCTTTGACAGATTCCGGAGTCTTCGCTGCAACGACATCAGACTCCCATCCGATCTGTCTAGCAAGAAATCTCGCTCGAGCCAAGTGATAATCACTGCTGATTATGGTCACGCCTTCCACTTCAGGAATGATAGTTTGGCTGAATTGTAGATTCTCATTTGTAGAAGTGGATTGATCTTCCATAATTAAGCGTTCTTTCGCAATACCATGTTCTTGTAAATAACGATACATAGCTTCGGCTTCGCTAATGCCCTCATCTTTTCCTTGTCCACCAGAAAGCACCAGCTGTACATGCGGATATTGCGTAGCATACTCCACAGCGCTCTCCAATCGGTAACGTAATGATAGCGAAGGAACTTCTCCGTTCACTTTAGCACCTAGAATAATTGCATAGTCATAGTTTCCATTCGCTTTCATTTGTTGCGCTTGTTTTATTCGATCTCCTGGTAACATCCAAAACATCCCCAGTCCTACAATGATGAAAACTACCATTATGGCTATACCCCATAACTTCTTCATTCAGACACCCCCTGCTATATTCATAAGACGGTGATGAATGAAAAGTAGTTCCAAAAAAAGAGCAGCGAATCTTTTCGCCACTCTGCTCTTGATATCCACCTTAAGACTTCTTAACGATTTGCTCTTTATTGACCATACTATGCACTTCAGTAGGTAGTCCCCATAGCTTAATGAAACCGACCGCTGCCGCTTGATCAAACTCATCATCAGATGTGTAAGTTGCTAATTTCTCATCATATAGCGAATTAGGAGATTTACGACCTTCTACTATTGCATGACCTTTAAACAACTTCACACGAACTGTACCATTGACGTATTGCTGCGTCTCTTTAATGAACGCCTCAAGCGCATTACGTAAAGGAGAGAACCAAAGACCGTTGTAAATCAATTCACCGAGTTTTTGAGAAATGATTGGCTTAAAGTGCGCTAATTCTTTTACGAGCGTTAAGTCTTCAAGTTCCTTATGAGCTTTTAACAACGTGATGGCTCCAGGCGCTTCATACACTTCACGAGATTTGATACCGACTAAACGATTTTCTACATGATCGATACGTCCAATACCATGTTTACCAGCAATTTCATTCAACTTTGTGATCAATTCGCTTAATATATATTTTTCTCCATCAATTGTAATCGGAACACCTTGTTCAAAGCCAATCTCAATAACATCAGCCGTATCCGGTGCATTTTCAATGGAAACCGTCAAACCAAATGCGTCCTCTGGAGGTGTTGCCCATGGGTCTTCCAAAATTCCACATTCATTTGCACGCCCCCACAAATTCTGGTCCACCGAGTACGGATTATCCAAGTCAATCGGAATGGGAATATTATGTTCTTGTGCATAATGAATTTCTTCTTCACGTGACCAGCTCCACGAACGCACCGGTGCTACCACTTCAAGCGTTGGATCCAGTGACTTGATCGCCACTTCGAAACGTACTTGGTCATTCCCTTTTCCTGTACAACCATGAGCTACAGCGGTTGCTTGTTCTTGATGGGCAATCTCCACCAGCTTTTTGGAAATAAGAGGACGGGATAAAGCAGAGACAAGTGGATATTTATTCTCATAATATGTTTGAGCTTGCAATGAAAGAAGGACGAAATCCTGTGCAAATTCTTCACGTGCATCAATGACATAGCTGCTAACTGCGCCAACTGTAAGAGCTTTTTCCTTAATGAAGTCGAGATCTTTACCTTCACCAACATCTAAGCAAACCGCTATTACGCTATATCCTTGATCCGTTAACCATTGAATTGCAACTGATGTGTCTAAACCGCCTGAGTAGGCTAAAACAACTTTCTTCTTTTCCATGGGTAAATCCCCTTTCATGCAAGTGCATGTATGTTTATTCAACTTAATGTATTTTTATAATAACATATTTCAATTGAAACGCAATAGGAAAGAATAAAAAAACAGACACATTATGTAAAAAAATGTGTCTGCTTTATATCACTTATCGAATTCCGTGTGCCACCATTGCATCAGCTACTCGCAGGAAGCCTGCTACGTTAGCGCCCATTACGAGATTGCCTGGTTTTCCGTAGTCCTCTGCCGCCGTACTGCAATCTTTATAGATATTTTGCATAACTTCTTTCAAATGCATATCTACTTGTTCTGCTGACCATGATAGACGCTGACTGTTCTGAGACATTTCCATAGCGGAAACAGCTACACCGCCAGCATTGGCAGCTTTTGCAGGTGCGAATAATACGTTGTGTTCCTGGAAAATTATAATCGCTTCAATTGTACAAGGCATATTCGCGCCTTCACCAACAGCTTTGACGCCATTTGCGATCAGCATATGCGCTGCAATCTCATCGATTTCATTTTGTGTAGCACACGGAAGTGCAATATCACATGGAATAGACCAAATTTCTGTACAATCTGCATGATATTCTGCATCAAGATGTTCTTTCGTATATTCCCAGATACGTTTATTGCCGTACTCTTTTAGTTGCTTCACTAATTCAAGATCTATTCCGTTCTTATCATAAATATAGCCATCAGAATCACTACACGCGACAACTTTCGCTCCAAGTTGCATAGCTTTTTCCATTGCGTATGTCGATACATTACCTGAACCTGAAACTACAACAGTCTGACCTTCCAATGAAAGTTTGTTTTCTTTCAGCATCTCATCTACGAAATACACTGTACCGTAACCAGTTGCTTCTTTACGACCAAGGCTTCCACCATGGTCAGGATTTTTCCCAGTTAAAATACCTGCTTCATAGCCACCTTTAATCCGGTTGTATTGACCGAATAGATAGCCGATTTCACGTTTACCGACACCAATATCCCCTGCGGGCACATCGATGTCCGGTCCAATATGTCTACTAAGTTCTGTCATGAAGCTTTGCGTAAAGCGCATGACTTCTCGGTCAGACTTACCCTTTGGATCGAAATCAGACCCACCTTTACCAGCCCCGATTGGCTGTCCTGTTAAAGCATTCTTGAAAATCTGCTCGAAAGCGAGGAATTTCATAATACTATTATTTACAGATGGGTGGAAACGAAGTCCTCCCTTATAAGGTCCGAGATCACTATTGAACTGAACGCGGAAACCTCTGTTTACTTGCACCTTACCTTTATCATCTTCCCACGCTACGCGGAAGGAAATGATTCTTTCTGGCTCTGTAATACGCTCTAGTATTCCATTTTCCATAAATTCGGGATGCTTTGCAAAGACCGGACGAAGAGAATCAAAAATCTCTCTTGTCGCTTGTAGAAATTCCTTCTCATCTGGATTCCTTTTCTTTACCAATTCGTATACATTATGGACGTAATCATTTGCTCGTTTACGATTATTATATTCTACCTCACCAATCTTCGTCATCTGCAATCATCCCTTTCCTTAGTTGTTCATTAAAAACTGTCGACTGACCAGTCGCTCATTTACTCAGTGGCTATGATTTTAAAAATACTTAACTTATATGATTAAAGAGTAAATTCTACTAGATAAATTGAATTTTAATTGTTCAAAATATTTCTTTGTATTCCAATATTATCACTGAAAAGATAGCAAGTTACAAGATTTTTTTAGAAAATCTCTATTTTGACTTAACTTTTGTGTCAATTTTATGTACTATATTAAACTTTGTCATTTACATTCGACTGAATTCAGAGTATTATTAAACTATTCAAACAAACTATGTGAAGTCATAAATGTAAGCGCATACACATACTAGTGAGAACAATACGAAAAGAAAGAGGCGAAGCGCCATGACAAAGAAAACAAGTACAATTCGATCATTCCTGGGAGCGAACCTACTCCTCATCATGACTTTTGCTTTCCTACCTGCTTTACTCGTAAATCCAGATATGGATATGTTCCAAAGTGCTATGAAATTATTAAATAACGAGTGAGAACTCATATGACAGAGCCTTTCCTTTTTCTTAAGGAAAGGCTCCTATATTTATAGCTTGCGAATAGTAAACCGATCTTCTAATAACAACCAATTTTGCGGGAATGCAAGGCCGAGTTTCCAGTACATGATCCCTCGCAACTTGAACTTCTTCAGCAAGTTAAACTTCTCGTTGATGCTTCGTGCATCCTCAAACCACACTGCATGTTCGGTTCCTTGTTCATCATAATACGTATAATGTGGCGCTTGGGCTAATGCATCGTATTCTATAGCGACATTCTGCTCGATTGCCAAATTGGTCGCCATCCGTGGACTTAATGCCCTGGCGGCTTTACTGTCCGATTGACCAAATGGTGCTGTCCAATCATAACCGTATAGATTTTGACCTAAAAAAACTTTTTCATTCGGGATTTGACTTACAGCATATTCCACTACTTTCGTGACTGGACCGATTGGACTCACAGCTTGTGGTGCACTATACGTATATCCCCATTCATACGTCATCAATACAACGAAATCTACAATCTCTCCATGCACTTTATAATCATGGGCACCATAAATACCTGTAGTTACTTCCCCTGCTTTTGGTGCAAGTGCTGTGGAAATCGTCAAGCCAGCTTTATGGATTTGATCGCGCGCATTTCGTAATAATTGATTATATAATTCCCGATCTTCAGGGAATAATAACTCAAAATCGAAGTGAATATCCCCATAACCGATTTCTTTTGCTATTTCAATGGCACTTTGAATCATCTGGTTCTGTGCCGCTTGATTGGTAAAAATCACATGCGCTAAATCTGCACTGAATGAATAATCTTCTAAATTTGTCACAACTAGCATATTTACTACACCTGCGTTTTTTGCGATAGTCGGAATATCAGCGAGTGCCGGTGCTTTGAGCGATCCATCACGTTGTACTTCATAGCTGAACATCGCAAGATACGTTAGACCGTCCACACGGTCACGAACTTCTGCCAGCATATCTTGACTGACAGGATTACGCGGTTCTACATATAATAATGAATCAATCAATGTTTTCTCTTCTTGTGGTATATACAAACGCTGACCAATCATTAACCTTCTAGTAGGGTCAATTGCATTAATTTCCGCCAAGCGTGCGACTGTTAAACCGTATTTTTGTGCAATTGTATATAGGCTATCTCCAGGTCGCACCCAGTAATAAGAACCTATTATTGGAATGACAAGCGCTTGTCCTACAGCTAATCGTATATCACTTTCTAATTCATTTACTTCGGCTATTTGCTCGTATGGCACACCGTATATGTTACCAATTTTATATAAACTCTCACCTTGCGAAACTACATGAATCTGCATGTATCTCCACTACCCTTCTTGAGTTCTATCCTTATGATATGTTAGTGCGTTACGAACTATGCATGAGTGGTGAATGTCATTTCATATGTATAAAATTTCGATGACTCCACATAATACTCTCGATGCACATGACTCTTAAAGGAGGAAATATATTTGACAAATCAATTCGAAACATCTCAAAACATGCAAGGCGGAGCGGTTCCCCCATCGATGAATCACGGTGGACATGAGTTATTTGATGTCAAAGAGGTTTTAAGCGCTACTCTTGGAGCATTGAACCAAGCGATGATTTTACGTCCACATGTCCAAGATCCAGAACTTCTCGATATTCTTGATCGACAATACCGATTCACGCTGGATGAGTACAATATCCTTGTCGAAAGTTTTAAGACTGGAAAAGACCCTTCACATCCTACACAGCGCTATCAAATGAAAGCAGGCAGCGATTTCATTTACGGGATGAAAGAAAAAGCACCGTCTAAACCTATTCAATCTACAGGTGAAATCAATGATGAAATCATCTCCGGCTTTTTGCTAGGCGCTACAAAAGAAGGCGCTACAGGCAAAACCGCTGCTTCATTAGAAGTATGTAATCCAGTCGTCCGCCGTGTACTTGCAGATTCTGTGCCCAACTGTATAGAGATGGCATACGAATTGTCCATTTACCAAAACAAGCATCAGTATTATCAAGTTCCACAATTAAATGATCAGGATATGAATATGTTGCTTAATTCTTTTGCATCTTTTCAAGGTCAACCCGGTATGCCGAATAACCTTCAATAAGTTAACGATTCAAGCAGATGGAGTTTTTCTCCATCTGCTTTTTGCTTTTACACTCGTTATATTTGTATACTATGTAGAAGAATACAATAGAGGAGTGTCTATATGAAAGTTGCGATCTTTGATTTTGATGGTACGTTGTACACTAAAGAAACCTTTAAATTACTCATGGAACAATTAAAGAATCATCCTACGTACAAGCAGCATTATAGAAAGTTCTATCGTTCGATATTACCACTTTACATTCGCTATAAATTAAAGATACTGCCTGAATCTGTTATGAAAGAGCGCTCGATGCACATTTATCTTAAAGCCTTAGACTCACTGACGATAACGGAACTTCAAGAGTTTTTTAAAAGCATGCATACCGTAATGTTGCCGGACTTCAATGAACAAGTCATTAATCGACTGGCAAAGCATCGTAGTGACGGATACCATGTCTTGCTCGTTTCTGGAGCCTACACTCCTTTCTTAAAAGCAGTTACAAGTCACCTGACATTTGATCAAATTATTGGCACAGATATCCCTTCAAATGGCGAACAACTCGCTATGGATCAGCCCTTATTACATATTCAAGGTACACGTAAAAATGAACAAATTTACCAAGCACTACATGGAGAAACTATCGACTGGGTCAATAGCTATGCCTATGGAGACAGCATTTCCGACCTTCCAGTCTTAGAGAAAGTTGGCTTCCCTGTGGCAGTTCGTCCAGATGAAAAACTTACTGCTGTGGCCAAACAAAGAAATTGGGAAATATTATAAAAAAACGCGAAGAGCTCTGATAGTTTCAGAGCTCTTCACGTTAAGTGGATTTTAATGTATTAATATATAAACTACCATCTGTCTGAATTTCTGCATAGAGAACATGCTCAGGCTTAGAAATCCCCTGCTTTTTTAATTGTTCTGTTAGCCACGTATCGGTCAATTGAAGTTCCCGCATATTCTTTTCTTCTACTTTCCCGTTAGTAATGATTTCAGTTGGAATATATTTTGGCGGTGGTGATGGGGCTTTGACATCTTTCTTTGTCGCATACTTCTCGCCTGCATTTAGCATGACACTCAAATTACCATTCGTTTCGAATATCGCGTAATTTACATCCTTCATTGAAAATACCGACTGCTCTCGTAACATCATATTTAGATCATTGAAACTTAACCGTAATTTACGCATGGAACCTTCTAGAATTTTTCCATTCTGAATGACAATCATTGGTTTATCATCAAGTAATACGCGAAGCTTGATGGATTTGAATGATAAAAAGTTAGCAATGATCGTTAACACTGCCCATAAAACCATTCCATACAAACCATTTAAGAAAGGTGTTTCCGACTCTCCTGCCAAGTTGGCTGCAATCGAACCGATTGTAATACCTGTCACATAATGAAAGAAAGTCAATTGAGACACTTGTTTCTTCCCCATGAAACGCGCCAAGATTAACAGTACAATAAATGAAATCACCGTTCGTAAAGTCATTTCCCAAAAAGCCAATTCCCAAAATTCATCTATGTTCACTGCATACACCTCCAGTATTCGGAGTATGTGCAAATTATAGCAATTTATACAGCAATTCTTTTAACTCCAGTTATAAGGTGTTTTCTGGTAGACATAGTAATTGAGCCAATTGGAAAATAATAAATGCGTGTGGGAACGCCATGTATTCATAGGTTCTTTTGATGGATCATCATTTGGATAATAATTTACAGGAATATCAATATCGGCACCTTTTTCTACATCTCGAGAATATTCATCTCCCAACGTGTGTGCATCGTACTCTAAATGTCCAGTTACCATAATATGCTTTGCATCATTTGAGATCACGATGAATGCACCTGCCTCTTCAGAAGATGAGAGAAGAGTCAAATCGGGATGATTCTTTATCTCTTCTAATGAAACACCCGTATGGCGTGAGTGTGGCGCTACAAATACATCATTGAATCCGCGTGCCAAATTCACTGTCGGATCGGTAATGTCATGTGAAAATACTCCAAAACACTTCTTTGTCAATTCGAACTTATCAATTCCGTAATGATGATAAAGCGCTGCTTGAGCACCCCAGCAAATATGCAGAACAGATGTAACATTCGTTTTTGTCCATTCCATGATTTCTTCCAACTCTTGCCAATAGACTACATCTTCAAATTGTAGAAGCTCAATTGGGGCACCTGTAATAATCATACCGTCAAAACGACGATTTTTGACATGTTCAAAAGTAGTATAGAAGGTTTCTAGATGGGTCTGACTGACGTTTTTCGAAACATAGGTAGCTGTATTAAGGAACGTGACATTTACTTGTAAAGGTGTATTGCCAAGCAATCGAAGCAATTGTAACTCGGTCTTCTCTTTTTCAGGCATTAAGTTCAAAATCAATATGTTAATTGGACGGATATCCTGTGTGATCGCACGTTCTTCATCCATAATAAAGATTTTTTCTTCTTTCAGTAATTCTCCTGCTGGTAGATGTTTTGGTATGTTAATCGGCATGCTATTTCCCCCTTGACGTTCTTTTATTACTATTTCTATACAAAAAAGCCCTCAATTCTCTTAGATAAGAAAATGAGGGTTGACCGTTCATCGTTCTTATCTCTCAAGACAACAATCTTGTTGGAGGTAGCACCTTCCTGTATGCACAGAGGTTGCTGAAGCTTCATCAGGCCAAATCCCTCAGCTTCTCTTGATAAGAAATATTTAATTACTGACTATTATAGCATTAATAATTTAATTGTATAGCAGAATTATCAAATTGTTCTGCGCATTCAAGCTTTGTAAATTGTAGATAGTATTTTTTGGTGTATAATAGAAAATACCAATTACTTTTCTTCGAGGAGGAGCTTATGAAGTCTTTAGGTATTGTTCGAAAAGTTGATCATCTCGGGAGGATTGTCATTCCAAAAGAACTTCGAAATTCTTTGTCGATCGATAAGGGTGATCCGATTGAAATTTTCGTAGAAGATGATAGAATCATTTTGAGAAAATATCAGGTTAACAGAGCGTGTTTTATCACCGGTGATGTGATGGATGAAAACAAACAATTGTCAAACGGTCTATACATCAGTCCACGAGGCGCAAAAATCCTTATAGAGCAACTGAAAGATTTCACATAACATAAGACTTAAAAGCTTATGCTAGAATATCTTTTTATAAAAAAGAGAACTGAAACCAACTTTTACAGTTGTCTTCAGTTCTCTTGTTAAATTGCTCCAATATTCCCTCATGGAGAATCAATGCGTTACGTTAGACTATTAATAAACTCTTCGATCTCTTCTTTAGTTTTATGGTTTTTACTAACGAAACGGCCTGTTTCTGTTCCTTCGCTGAATGCCACGAAACTAGGAATACCGAATATATCCAACTGACTACAAAGATCTATAAATTCATCTCGATCAATCGAAACAAATTCATACTCTGCAAATTCTTTTTCTAGTGTCGGTAAGAATGGTTCTATCACTCTGCAATCGGGACACCAGTCTGCAGTGAATAAGAAAATCACTCTTTCTTGTTGTTTAAGTTGCTCAAATTGCTCTAGAGATTCTAATTTTCTCAATTTCCAACACTCCTCTAACTGAATAGTATAAGCTCACTATAACACTCTTACCTGCACTTTTCCCCTTCAGACGACTTAGGCTATTTCCTACCACTTAGTTCAATTCAAGTTGTTTTTTTATAATTAACCGCCCAAACACGAACGTTCACAAATAATTCAATAACTACGTTCGCGTTTGACAGTTTTTCGTTTTTTCTGGAAAAGCAATTGACAATAGTTTTTGACGTGTTATGATTAATTCTAAATTAATAGTTGTTAAACAATTTTGACGAAGAGATACCTTCCTAAAAAGAATTTTCCAGAGAGCTGACGCAGTGGTGAAAGTTAGCAAATTCCGCGGTTGGGGGCACTTCCGAATTGATTAGCTGAACATCTAGTAGGCTGATCCGTCACGTGCACGTTACGCATGCTGAATGAAGGCTGCAATTGCAGCGAAACAAGGGTGGTACCGCGTTAGTTTATCGAGCTTTTCGCCCCTTACTTATACGTAAGGGATGGAAGGCTTTTTTATTTTACCTTTAAGGGGGGTAGCACGAAACATACATATACGGTCAATTGCTTCACATTTTTCCAAACAAAAACACTACAAACAATCGAAGGAGAGAATGAATATTATGGCTTTTAAAATACTTATTAGTGACCCACTTAGCGAGGATGGAATTTTCCCATTACGACAAGCAGAAGGATTTGAAATTGTAATGGAAACTGACATGACACCCGATCAGTTGAAAGTACGTATCAAAGATTTCGATGCACTATTAGTTCGTAGTCAGACGACAGTTACAAAAGAATTGCTCGAAGCAGCTGATCAATTAAAGATTATCGGTCGTGCAGGTGTAGGTGTTGATAATATTGATTTGGACGCAGCTACCGAAAAAGGAATTATTGTTGTGAATGCTCCTGACGGTAACACAAACTCTGCAGCTGAGCACACAGTCGCAATGATGATGTCTATGGCACGCAAAATCCCTCAAGCTTTCAACTCGTTGAAGAACAATAAATGGGATAGAAAGTCATTCCTTGGTGTAGAATTGAAAGACAAAACTTTGGGAATCATCGGGCTTGGCCGTATCGGTGCTGAAGTTGCAAGACGGGCAAGAGGACAACGTATGAACGTAGTGGCATATGACCCGTACCTAACGGAAGATGTTGCAAAGAAATTAGGTATTGAAATTGGAACAGTTGATGAAGTGCTTAAAGTAGCGGACTTCATTACAGTTCACACACCTTTACTAAAAGAAACGCGTAGAATGATCAATAAAGAGGCATTCGAGAAAATGAAAGACGGCGTACAAATTATCAACTGTGCACGCGGTGGAATCATTGATGAAGATGCACTTTACGATGCAATCGTTGCCGGTAAAGTAGCGGGTGCAGCATTGGACGTATTCGAAGAAGAGCCATTCCTTGACCACAAATTATTAACTTTACCAGAAGTAATTGCGACTCCACACTTAGGAGCGAGTACATTCGAAGCACAGGAATCAGTAGCGGTCGACGTAAGCCGTGATGTAGTGAACTTCTTGACAATAGGATCTGTTCGTAACCCAGTAAACTTGCCGTCTGTTTCTCGTGATGTGTTGGCAAAAATCGAGCCTTTCTTCGATCTGACAGAGAAATTGGGTATGTTCTTATCACAAATCCAAAACTCAGTTATACATGAAATCAATATTCAATATGCTGGTGAATTGGCAAACTACGATGTACGCGCATTAACGCGTAACACAGTCAAAGGTATTTTGAAGCGTAATCTTGGAGAAACTGTCAATGATGTAAACGCGAAGTTATTAGCCGATCGTTATGGCATCAAAGTGAACGAGCAAAAGACAACTACTGGAAAAGGTTTCTTGAACTTGATCACAGTAGAAATTGTTACTGAAAAAGGTATTCGCAAAGTAGCGGGTACACTACTAAACGGGCTTGGCGCACGTATTGTAAAAGTAGACGATTATGTAGTAGATGTGATTCCAAGCGGTCATTTATTATTTATCCGCCACATGGACCAACCAGGAGCAATCGGTCGTGTAGGTACACTTCTAGCAGAAGAGAATATCAACATTGCAGCGATGCAGGTTGGACGTTCCACTGAAGGCGGATATGCTATTATGATGCTAGCTGTTGATAACCACGTCGAATCAGCTTCTATCAAGCGTATTAAAGAAGTTCAAAATATAAATGATGCAAAAGCAATCGATTTATAAGAATATAAAAATCCAGCTGATATTCAGCTGGATTTTTTATGTACGATCAACGAAGTAATCAAACCCCATAGCAGTCAGTATTCCGAACACTAAACACCATAGTGCAATGCTTACGGCTGACCAAATTGCGGTATTCATTTTTTTCGCACCTAATACTAGACCAATAAAAGCCGCGATATGTGTTCCAATTAATATTGGTCCCGCAAGTGCTAAAACCGGTAATCCATAGGTGTTCATAATTTGTTCTGCACGTTGTTGGCGTTTCGACTGGCTTTTCCCCTTCTTTTGTTTTCTACGTGCCATCCATTCTTTAATATGTTGGAAACCAACAATCAAAAGAAGAACAGTTGCCATATTGCCCGCAAATGAAAGAATGATCACCCACATAGGTGATAGACCTCGAATAATCCCTAACGGAACGACAATCATGATTTCAATCCACGGTATAGCCGCTCCAAAAAACACCAAGAAATAGCCTAACATGATTTACCTCCTTACTGTACGAACAATTAAAAATAAGTATAACAGAATCAAAACCGATGAGATGATCTCATCGGTTTTCTAATGTGGTAAGTATAGAAAATAAACCATGTAAGTTGTCAATTTCATACGTAGGTTTCACTTCATCATTGGGAAGCTTATTTTCACGATTAATCCAGACATTACGCATACCCACACGACTTGAACCTAGAATGTCTGTCATCAAGTTATCACCAATCATTAGCGCTTCATCTGCTTGGATCCCACTTAAATCAAGAACATGCTTGAATATAGAAGCATCAGGCTTTCCTTTACCGAATGCCCCAGAAACGATAATATGATCAAAGTAACCAGGTATCTCAGGTGAGATTGTTAGTTTAATCTGTTGTAAACTTGGCGACCCATTTGTCAATAAAATTAACTGGTAGGTCCCTTTCAATTTATCCAACACTTCAAATGTCTCTTCGTATATATATGGATTATTCTTGCGCTCTTTTGGAAATACATCAGCTAATTCCCAACCAAACGCTTCATCATCAATGCCTAATTTCTTCAATCCATTGACCCAAGCTTTCTTTTGATAGCCAGGAACAATTTCTTTCATTTTCTGAAATTCTTCCCCCTCATCGTCAAAAACACCCCAGAGTCCTTCAAAGGGATTAATTCCGATATTTTGAGTATGTGGAAATATCTCATATGTAGCATACAAGTCTCTTGCTTCCTGGCGTACCGCACGCTCAAGTTCTACTGGATTGACTCCTGTTTTCTTCGTCGCATACTCACATGTTTTTTGAAAAGCCATAGAAATACTCTTGGCGTCCCAGATCAATGTATCATCCAGATCAAAAATCAAGGTTTTAATCATCGTGACAGCCCCTTTGCAATTGTAATAATTCAGTTATCTCCTTCTCTTATTATACACATTACTTACATGATTTGTTAGTACGTTCCCTAAACCAAAGGCTATACACAGATTTTTTTGTGCTAGTATGCATACATTTTGGAGAGTAAGGGAACCTACTGAATAGGAGGTGAGCTGGAATTGGTACAACATTACTTTATCGGCATCTCTATTGCTCATCCTGTCGATGACATAGCCCAGCAATTTCGAAAAGAATATCAATTGAATGAGAAATACAGAAACATTCCACATGCTAAGGACTTGCATATGACCATGCGCTATATCGGAGAGCTTGATGACGCCAAACTTCCTTGGCTAAAATCCAATTTACAGAAAATCGCTAATTCGCATACAGAATTCACAGTGTATTTACAAGGCTTATCATTTTTCGGATCTGCAAGTGGACCACGTGTCGTTTTTCTAGCGGTTCAGGCTTCCGAGACATTATGCGAATTACAAAGGCAAATCGCCAGGCGTACAGAAAAGATACTTGAGTTAGAAAAAGATACTCGTTTCGTTCCACACATTACGATAGCTAAAAAGCGCAAGACTACAGATAAATTGCAATTAGAAAAAAAGTCTATAGAACCTGTTCCCCTTATAATAGAAGGTTTTACTTTATTTAAGATTCATCCCAAAGCAAGCCCTTCGTATGAAGCCCTCGCTCATTTCCCATTAAAAAGGAGTTGATTGCAAACTACGCAATCAACTCCTTACTGTTTTATTACACTTTAAATCGTGACATATCATTTTGAAGTTGTTCTGCAAGTTCTGCCAATGTTTGTGAACTAGATGTCATTTCTTCATTAGCCGCTAACTGTTCTTCTATTGCAGCACTAGTGGATTGAGCTTCCGCCGCGGCTTGGATTGCCAATTCTTCCACTCGTTTAGCTCCATCTGTTACTTCATCTGTCATCGCACGAATCTCCTCGATTGCCGCTGATACTGTAGATACTTTTTCACTGACATCTGATGTTGCATGCTCAATATCCATGAAGATGGCATTTGTTTTCTCTGTTGATAATAAACCTTCTGCCACACGTTTTCTACCTTCATCCGTACTCATTACTACTGTTTCTACATCATGAATAATCGTATCAATCATTCGACCAATTTCTTGTGTAGATTGCTTGGATTGTTCCGCCAAATTCCGCACTTCTTCAGCTACGACAGCAAAACCTTTACCGTGTTCTCCTGCGCGTGCTGCTTCAATCGCTGCATTAAGTGCAAGTAAATTAGTTTGTTCGGCAATCGCTGCAATCATTGATGTAACGCCACGGATACTCTCAGTATGTTTGGACATTTTATTGATGGTTTCCATGGAGTCATCAATCGTCTCACTGATATTGGTCATTTGTTCGGTCGTTTCTCCCATTAAAGCAGAACCTTCCTTCACCAATCGTGCCACGTCTTCTGCTGAATTCAACATCTCTTCATTATCCTGTGTAATAACATCAATGGCTGTTATCATCTCTTCCATGGATACAGTAGATTGATTGACAATATTGGCTTGCATGTCACTCGTCTGTAGGTTTTTTTCCGAGATTTCTGCTACCATTTCAGAAGCTGCCAAACTTTCTTCTGCACTGGCAGACAATTGTTCCGACTGTGCCGCCAAATGCAAAGCGGAACTTTTCGCTCGATCAATAATGCCTCGTAAATCAGCAACCATTTCATTTAGCGTAATAGACATATCGCCAATTTCGTCATTATTTTTGATTTTCACTTCTTCTATAGCAAAGTTTCCTGCCGATACTTCAGCCAGCGCATTTGTCATTCTGCCTACCGGACGACTAATCAAACGATTGATGATCGTCGTGATTACTACACTTCCAATGATTCCTAATACAATTAAGATAACCATTAGCATATTAGCGCTTTTAGTATAACTCGCCACTTCTTTTTCCAATTCTTCTTGCTGTTGTCTCTGATAATCCGTCATTTGATTGATATTATCAGAAATCGTTTGTTGATAACTTGCTCCATTCGTTCCAATCACAAGCGCTTGATCATCATTTCCTGCACGTTTCTCTTCTATTATAGAAAGTAGTACTTTATCGTATTCTACACTCGCTTCCCGAATAGATACCAATGCAGTCTGCATAGTGTTGTTACTAAGGATTTTTTCCAATTCAGTTAAGCGGTCTTCTATACGTAATTGAGTTTCTTCTAATTCTTTTATGTAAGATTCTGAACCATATAACATAAATCCTCTGATATCTTTCGCTAAATTATTTTGATCGCTTTGTTGTTGCTCTAGCAAAATAACTTTATGCATTCGATCGTTAATTAAAAATGAATACTTTTCGTTAACACTCTTCAATGCTAGGAACCCTATTGAACCGATAATAATGATGATAATGACCAGACTCATAAATCCAATCCATAACTTTTTTCCTACTGTGAACTTCATATTCTACATTCTCCCTTATTCAATTATCAATATATGCATGTATTTGGTATGCACTTCCAATTATACTCCACACTATTCATATTCGTACAGGTATATTTAGCGTTCCTATTAAAATAAAGTATTCTGTATATAGGCTTAATGATTCACATACGCATCTCCTATTATAGTTACTTGGTTACACTGAATATGTAAGTAAGCATAATTAATATATCTTTATACACTACAAATACAATAAGTAAATCTGAGGATATACTGATCAAAGCTAAAATTGACTTTAAATAGTCTATTAATGAATTTCAACTTATGTTAAACATCATCGTTGTTACTAAGAATCTTTTTACAATTCTCTTGATTATTCAGTAAAAACCCGCATAGTATGACATAATTTTTTTCTTTCGTCAGAATGGTATTTTTTTCGCTTTTCTAGTATACTAGAATATCATGACCCTTGAGAGATGTACTCAAGGTAATTTTGCATTTCTACATAAATACACAGTAAATCAGTAGTATAAGAATGAAGTGGTTAGGATGTGTTACTCGTGTCAACAGAACTTTTTATCACAACGGACTTTCAACGCCGATGGGTCAATGAATTGACTGAGGCAGGTCCGTTTTTCAGCAGCTTTTCAGAACGATCGGATGAGCTCTCAAAATTCCCATTAGAGAATATAGAAAAGCTTATCAATATGGGCTATACGACACTAACTCTACCTAAAGAGTTCGGGGGTGCGGGTACCACAGTAACGGACATGGTGCTCTTCCAGGAGACTATTGCTCGTTTCGATAGTGCTACCGCTCTTGCCATTGGTTGGCATCAAGGAGTCGTTGGGGAACTGTATGAGAATCGTAAGTGGACGGAAGAACAATTAGCTCAGTTCAGTGAGGCAATTCAGCAAGGTGCCCTTGTGAATCGCTCCGTCACTGAAGCGCAAACCGGTAGCCCTACACGTGGTGGCCGACCACAAACAACAGCTGTACGCACTAATAACGGATGGATGATTTCAGGCGAAAAGACATTTACGACTATGGCACCTGCCCTTACCCATATCCTCGTGTCTGTTTGGATTGAAGAAAAACAAAAAACAGGTTTTTTCTTGTTACCAAGTGATACAGCGGGACTTTCCATCAGAGATACTTGGCATATGATTTCCATGCGCGGTACAGAAAGTCAGACACTTGTACTAGATCAAGTGGTAGCAACGGATGATCAGTTAGTCGAAGTAAATGAAGCACCACGTGGCAACAACCAAAACGGCTGGCTTCTTCATATTCCCGCATGTTACATGGGAATTGCCCAAGCGGCACGTGATTACGCGGTACACTTTGCATCAACTTATCAGCCAAACAGCCTCAATGAGCCTATTGCTTCCCTTTTCAGTATTCAAACACAAATCGGGAAGATGGATTTAGAGCTGATTAAAGCACGTCATTTACTTTATGATATCGCGAGAATTTACGATGATCCTGCTCGTCGAGTTCATTTACAAAATGAACTTGGCGTAGCTAAATCCATTGTAACGAATAGTGCGATAGAAATTGTTAACTTAGCAATGAGGATTGTAGGCGCAAAAAGTTTGGAAATGTCGAATCCCCTTCAACGATATTATCGCGATGTGCGGGCTGGTCTTCACAATCCGCCGATGGATGACATGACGATTACAAAGCTGGCGCAGGCAGCAATTAGTGGGCAACAATGATTAAACGTCTACTCGTGAGCGGTTATAAAGCCCATGAATTAGGTATTTTCAATGAAGACCATAAAGGTATTCCTATCATCAAAAAAGCGTTAACAGATCAATTGCTATCTCTTCTAGACCAAGGACTCGAATGGGTTATAGTCAGTGGACAGCTTGGAGTGGAAACGTGGATTATTGAATGTGTGTGGGAGTTGCAAGAAGACTACCCGAATTTACAATACGCAGTCATTACACCATTTCTTGATCAACAGTCGAAATGGAATGAAATAAAGCAAGAAACATATGAACAAATCATATCACTTGCAGATTATTCAGTGAGCCTGACCAACAAACCGTATGAAGCACCTTGGCAGTTTGTAGAGAAGAATAAGTTTCTACTTCGAAATTCGGATGCTTTATTACTTCTATATGATGAAGAAAATGAAGGTTCACCGAAATTCCTTAAAAAAATGGCGGTACAATTAGCCGAGACAACCAACTATGAGTTATTGTCTATAACCGCTGATGATTTACAACTCATCGCGGAAGATTTACAGCGAGAACAATGGGAATAATAAAAAGCGAAATGCCAAAACCGGCATTTCGCTTTTTCTATTTGAATTTACTTAATTACCTTTAAAACTTGCTTAAATTCATCTGTCCCTGCCTTGCCAAGCAACTCATACAAAGCTGTTTCCACACACGTACCTGAGACACCAAGATGTTTCATCTTTTGCAAGCCAATCATTTTATTAGCTTCTGTTCTGGAAGTGACTGCATCTACTACTACTTCTACTTCATAGCCATGCTTCACAAGATCAGCCGCTGTCATGTAAACGCAAATATGCGTTTCAATTCCCGCAATTAATACTTGCTTTCTTCCCAGCTTCTCCAGTTGATTAACAAATTCTTCATTACCCATTGCGCTGAATGTCATTTTTGCAATCGGTTGCTGGCCTTCAAGCAAGTTCGATAACGTTTCAGTAGTCGGACCTAGACCATCAGGGTATTGTTCTAGCCATAGAATCGGCACATCCAATACTTGTAATCCTTTAATCAGTTTTTCCAGGTTATCATGCAATTCCTTACTTTCATTGACGATTTGTGCGAGCTTTCCTTGAACATCTACTAGTACGAAAACCGTTTGATTTGTTTGCAACACGTTTTATTCAACCCCCTTTTCTACATTCCTGCTAGTATAGCATGTTTGCAGATTTATTAGAAAACATCCATCTCTGTTTAGATACGTAAAAAACCGACTCTCTTTCGTTAGTGAAAGAGAGTCGGTTTGGAATGGTTATTAGTTTTGTACTGTCGCTTTTTGTTTTGCTTTTGCTTTCGCTTCAATACGTCGAGCATGCAAGATTGGCTCTGTATATCCACTCGGCTGTTCTACTCCTTTAAAGATCAGGTCAGATGCAGCTTGGAACGCGATGGAATCATCATAGTTCGGTGCCATCGGCTGATACAATTCATCATCCGCGTTTTGCTGATCCACTACTTTTGCCATTCGCTCCAACGTTTCCTCTACTTGTTCTTTCGTACAAACGCCATGACGTAACCAGTTTGCAATGTGCTGACTCGAAATTCGTAATGTCGCACGGTCTTCCATTAATCCGACATCATTGATATCAGGAACTGTTGAACACCCTACTCCTTGGTCGATCCAGCGAACTACATAACCTAGGATTCCTTGTGCGTTGTTATCTAGTTCCGATTGTACTTCTTCAGCAGACCAGTCCGCATTAGGTGCCAATGGAATATCAAGGATACCATCGCGGTAATCAATTGAACTATCGATTCCGGCTTGTACTTCTTTAACATTTACTTCATGGTAATGCAATGCATGCAAAATGGCAGCTGTTGGTGATGGAACCCATGCAGTGCTCGCTCCCGCTTTTGGATGAGCGATTTTCTGTTCAAGCATCGCAGCCATTAAGTCAGGCATAGCCCACATTCCTTTACCAATTTGCGCGTGTCCAGGTAGACCCGCTCCTATTCCTACTGCCACGTTTGCAGATTCATAAGAAGATAGCCATTCAGATGTCTTCATATCCGCTTTGCGAATGACTGGGCCTGCTTCCATAGATGTATGGATTTCGTCACCTGTACGATCAAGGAATCCAGTATTGATAAATGCAATACGCTCTTTCACTTCGTTAATTGCAGATTTCAGATTCAGTGACATTCTGCGCTCTTCATCCATAACCCCAATTTTAATCGTATTGCGCTCAACACCTAGTAGATCTTCAATACGATCAAATAGTTTGTTTGCAAATGCCGCCTCAGCTGGACTATGCATTTTCGGCTTTACGATGTAAATGGATTTGTGAAGCGAGTTTTTAAACTCTGCGTTTTCTTTAAAGTTATGCGTAGCAATCAAAGATGTAAGAACACCGTCCAAGATGCCTTCAGGTACTTCGTTGCCATTTTCGTCGAGGATCGCATTGTTAGTCATTAAGTGTCCTACGTTACGTACGAACATTAATGAACGACCACGCAGCGTCAACTGCTTGCCATCACCACCAGTATACGTACGATCGGCATTTAGTTTTCTTGTAACTGTTTTACTACCGCGCTTGAATGTAGATTCCAAGTCACCCTTCATTAGACCAAGCCAGTTACGGTATACGCCAACTTTATCTTCAGCATCCACTGCGGCAATCGAATCTTCACAGTCCATCAACGTAGAAAGTGCCGCTTCAAGTACTAGATCTTTCACGCCCGCTTTATCACTTTTACCGATTGGATTATTCTTGTCGATTGCGATTTCGATATGCAACCCATTATTCACTAACAATACAGCAGTCGGCGCGTCTTCACTGCCGTTATATCCAACGAACTTGGACTCATCTTGCAATAGAGCTGTGTTACCGCTTTCAAGCGTCACTTGAAGTTTACCTTCTACAATTTTATAAGCTGTTACGTCTGCATGAGAACCCTCAGCTAAAGGTGCTGCTTGATCTAATAAGTTCTTGGCAAAATCAATAACCTTCTGTCCACGAATCGGATTGTATTGAACACCAGCTTCAGCACCCGCTTCATCACTAATTACATCCGATCCGTAAAGTGCATCGTATAGACTTCCCCATCTAGCATTCGCTGCATTTAATGCATAACGAGCATTATCAATCGGTACTACTAATTGTGAGCCTGCTTGGTTTGCGACTTCATTGTCAACGTTAGCTGTTGTCACTTTGAAGTCCTCAGGAACTGGCTCTAAATAGCCAATCTCTTGTAAAAACTCTTTATATTTAGCGAAATCAATCTCGCCTTTATTATTTTGGTGCCATTCGCTAATGGTCTTTTGCAATTCATCGCGTTTTTCTAATAGCGCTTTGTTTTCAGGAGCAAGTTCATGAATGAGCGAATCAAAGTTTGTCCAAAATTGTTCATTTTGAATTTCTAAGCCCGGAAGAACTTCTTCTTTAACGAAGTTATATAGTTCTGTTGCGACTTGCAATTTACCTACTTTTTCATAGTTTGTCATGGATAAAAGCCACCCCTTAATATTTTTTGCGCTATTCTGTTGTATAACATATAGCGATGAACACCTATCATCGTCTAGTATTCGGCAACACCCCATAGCCTGTCGATCAAAAATCGACACATAAAAGACCAATGACTTCTTCGATTGAAGACGTGTTAGTACATATCATACCTAAAGTCTAGTATACTTTCAACCGAATTGTGAAAATTTCCACATCATTGCTATTTGGATTTAATACGTGCTATTTTCAACAGTTATATAACAGTAGAGCTATTATTCCGTTTCATTATTTAAGTTCACTATTTTTTAAAAAAGTAGCCTTGATTAAATTCTGTTAGCAAGTTGACACACTATTTTGCATGTGATAGCTTTAGAGACAATCATCTGAATTGAATAGTTTGAAAAGTAGGTGGAATGAAAATACTTTCATTTCTTAAAAGGGAATCCTTTTCTCGGAGCGGTCCCGCCACTGTGAAGACGCTGATGCGTCCAGCCAGACACCTGCCTATTTTTCATGACGCTTAATCCTACGGTGAATAGGGAAGTGTTAGACAGACGCAGTCTATAAACGCATGTTATTTATAGCATGTTATTTTATATGTACTCGCATTTCTAACATTTCCCCTAGAAATGTTTTTTTATTGCAAAAAAATTCAAGGGGGAAATTATCCATGGTAAAAAGCAGCATAGCGGGCTATCCCGTAATAGGTGAAAATCGTGAATGGAAACGAGCACTTGAGGCATTTTGGTCAAAGAAGATTTCAGAAGATGAGCTTCTTCAAACAACGAAAGAGATTCGCTTAGCGAACTTGAAGAAACAGCAAGATGCTGGGGTTGATGTCATTGCTGTAGGCGACTTTACATTGTACGATCGCGTACTGGATACGTCTGCGATGTTCGGAATTATTCCTTCACGGTATAACTGGAAAGGCGGACAAGTTTCTACTTCGACATACTTTTCGATGGCTCGTGGTAATGATGAGGCAGTCGCTTCCGAAATGACAAAATGGTTCAATACGAACTATCACTATATCGTGCCAGAATACGAAGGTCAGCGTTTTGAACTGACTGAAAACAAACCGCTAGCTGCTTATCGTGAAGCAAAGAAAGAACTAGGTATTGAAGGTAAACCTGTTCTACTTGGCCCCTATACATTACTTAAATTATCTAAAGGGTTTGAAGATAAAGATGTACCATCCATCATCCTACAACTGATTCCACTTTATCAAAGAGTACTAAAGGAATTACAGGATGAAGGTGTACAATGGGTTCAAATCGACGAGCCAATTCTATGTACATCGATTAGCTTAGATGAAATGAAGACCGTTACAGAAATTTATTCACAGCTGACGAAGAATCTGAATGGACTGAACATTCTTCTACAGACATATTTCGATTCAGTAGAACATTATACAGAAACAATCGCGTTACCAGTTGCAGCGATCGGTCTCGATTTCGTCCACGGACGCGAGAAAAATTTAGAATATCTGAAGCAATATGGTTTCCCTGGAGACAAAGTGCTTGCAGCAGGGATTATAGATGGACGAAACGTATGGCGATCAAATTTACATGAAAAACTAACATTGGCTGAAACTATCCATCAGCAAGTCTCACTTGATAAATTGTGGATTCAACCTTCATGTAGCTTGCTCCACTCACCTGTGACGACTCGCTCGGAACAGAAACTAGATCCAACTATCTTGAACGCATTAGCATTCGCCGACGAGAAGTTGCAAGAAATAAAAGCTATTCAAACAGCTCTACAATACGGAAAAGAAAAATTCACTAATGTATTTGAAAACAGTGAAGCAGCATTGACTGCATTTAACGCCCTTCCCGCACGCAATAATAAAGAAGTGCGTGAAGCGACTTCCGGAAGTCTACTCTCTGATAGTAAGCGGAATCTTCCTTTCGCGGAGCGTAAAGTAAAGCAACAGGAAAAATTCCAATTGCCGCTCCTTCCCACTACTACAATCGGTAGTTTCCCACAAACACCAGAAGTACGGGCTACACGGAATAAATGGAGAAAAGGCGAAATTACGAATCAGCAATACAAAGACTTCGTTCATGCTGAAATTAAAGAATGGATCGATATTCAAGAGGACTTGGGACTTGATGTCTTGGTGCATGGTGAATTTGAACGTACGGACATGGTGGAATATTTCGGTGAAAAGTTAGACGGCTTTGTCTTTACTGAAAAAGCATGGGTACAATCCTACGGTTCACGTTGTGTTAAGCCACCAATTATCTTTGGAGATGTTGCGTTCACGAAGCCAATGACTGTTGAAGAATCTGTTTACGCGAAATCTCTTACTGATCATGAAGTAAAAGGAATGCTTACGGGCCCTGTAACCATTTTAAATTGGTCATTCGTTCGTGATGACCTGTCCAGAGAAGAAGTGACAAACCAAATCGCACTTGCTTTGCGTAAGGAAATTGAAGCGCTTGAGGCAGCTGGTATTCATATGATTCAAGTCGACGAGCCAGCACTTCGCGAAGGTCTTCCATTGAAGGAAACTGAATGGAAACACTATCTAGATTGGGCTGTTAATGCATTCCGCGTATCTACTGCTTCAGTGGAGGATACGACGCAAGTTCATACGCATATGTGTTATTGTGATTTCAACGACTTTATCGAAGCGATTAGCGCACTGGATGCAGACGTAATCTCTATCGAAACTTCACGTAGTCACGGCGACTTGGTCGAGGCTTTCAATGAGTATCATTATGACAAAGGAATCGGTCTAGGCGTCTACGACATCCATAGCCCACGCGTCCCTGCAGTCGAAGAGATGACGGAAATTATCAACAAAGGTCTTGAAGTTCTCGAGCCTAACCAGTTCTGGATCAATCCGGATTGTGGTTTGAAGACGAGAAAGCGCGAGGAGACTGTTGCAGCATTGAAGAATATGGTGATTGCGACTGTACAGGCACGAGAAAAGTTAGGCGTAGTAGCGGTAAAATAACGAATTTAAGACAGTTCAAGAAATCAACACGATTTCTCGGACTGTCTTTTGTTCGTAGCGAGATGGATATAGAGCAACATGTATAGGAGTTCATGATGGGTTTTGCGCTACACAGGGACTAGTTAGAAGACGCCACCCCCTTGCAATGTCAGTGGGTGATGTAAGTACCCTCACTTGGTAAGTAGGATTGAAACGGAACCTCGAGCTTCAATCCTTTCGTTAACACACTATGAATTTGAATTACACAGTATAAAAGAGGACGCCCCGTGAAGTAAAGTAACTTCCAGGACATCCTCTTTTCACTTTATTAATAATCAGTCAAACTGCTTCGTTAGATTTGCCATCTCAATAGCGGACACTGCTGCGTCCCAGCCTTTGTTCCCCGCCTTAGTCCCTGCACGTTCGATTGATTGCTCAATCGTATCCGTTGTGAGTACGCCGAAGATTACCGGGACACCCGATTGCATGCCAGCTTGTGAAACACCTTTTGCCACTTCATTACAAACAAAGTCAAAATGAGGAGTTGCACCACGAATGACCGTACCGAGCGTAATGACTGCATCATACTTTTTCGAATCCGCCATTTTCTTTGCAATCAATGAGATTTCGAATGCGCCTGGCACCCATGCTATGTCTACATCTGCCTCGTCTACACCATGACGTTTGAACGCGTCCTGTGCACCTGAAAGTAACTTCCCTGTGATGAATTCGTTAAACCGCCCTACGACGATGCCTACCTTTAAACCCGTACCTACTAAATGCCCTTCGAATAAATTACCCATTTTCATCTCTCCTCATAAAGTTAATAAATGACCTAGTTTTTCCGCCTTTGTGTGTAAATACTTTTCATTCGCTTCATTAAAAGGTAGCTGGATTGCGACGCGTTCCACTACTTCCAATTCATATCCTTTTAAACCAGCGATTTTCTTTGGATTATTCGTTAACAAACGCATTTGCGTAATACCAAGTTCCCGTAGAATTTGTGCACCGATACCGTAATCACGTAAATCAGCAGCAAACCCAAGTTTTTCATTCGCTTCTACCGTGTCATAGCCTTGTTCTTGCAGTTCATAGGCTTTTAGTTTATTGATCAAACCTATACCTCTGCCCTCTTGTCGCATATACAACAATACACCGCGCCCTTCTTCTTCAATTTGGGAAAGAGCAGCTTGCAGTTGTGGACCACAGTCACAACGGCATGATCCAAAAACGTCACCTGTTAAACATTCTGAATGAACTCTAACTAGGACCGGTTCTAGCGTCGTAACATCACCTTTTACTAATGCAACATGTTCTTTTCCTGTCAAGGTTTCGGTATAGCCAACCATACGGAACTCGCCATAATCTGTCGGCAACTTAATCTCTGCTTCACGAATGACTAATTGCTCTCGCTGTAGACGATAATGAATGAGGTCTTGAATGGTGATTAGTTTCAAATCTAGCTCTTGCGCCATCTGACGTAACTCCGGTACACGCGCCATCGTTCCGTCCTCACTCATGATTTCACAAATTACACCGGCCGACGCGCTGCCTGCCAATCGCGCCAAATCTACTGCAGCTTCAGTATGTCCTGTACGTTCTAGTACACCACCTGACTTCGCTACAAGTGGAAATATATGCCCCGGACGTTTGAATTCGCCTGCTGTTGCATTCGTTTCCATCATTTTTACGATTGTATCTGCTCGTTCAAATGCACTGATTCCGGTATGCGTAGAGTTGTGATCGACACTAATCGTAAACGCAGTACCATGTGAATCTGTATTATTATCGGTCATCATTTGCAAACCTAGTTGTCTTGCTTTTTGTTCTGTTACGGGAACACAAATCAAGCCTCGACCTTTTGTTGCCATGAAGTTGATAATTTCAGGCGTAACCTTGTCGGCCAACGCCACAAAATCCCCTTCATTTTCTCGATCTTCATCATCCACCACGATAACAACTTTACCTTGACGTAAATCTTCTAACGCATCTTCGATTGTATGAAACATCTTCATTCACTCCTTCACATAAATCCGTGTTGTTGTAAAAAGTCTTTCGACATCGTTTGATCTGTATCTAGTCTTTTTCGCAACATGTTCTCAACATATTTAGCGAGCATATCGCATTCGAAATTGACTATATCCCCTACTTGCTTTTTCGCAATGACGGTCATTTCCTGTGAGTGCGGGATCAACGAAATCGTTATATCCGTATCCTTCACTTCGAAGATCGTCAATGAAGTACCATCCAATGCGATTGAGCCCTTATGTAATAAATAGGGATTATATCCTTGCGGTAAGGACAAGCGTATATATAACGCATTATCAACAGTTCGCTTTTCACGGATTGTGGCTATTCCATCTACATGTCCCGTGACAAAATGTCCACCCAATCTGCCATTTGCTGCGAGTGCTCGCTCTAGGTTCACAGGACTTCCCGTTGCTAATTTTCTTAAGGATGTAGAGGATACGGTTTCAGGCATAACGTCCGCCGCAAACCGGTCTTTTGAAAAGCTCTTTACCGTTAAACAGACACCATTGACCGCGATACTGTCTCCAACACTCACATCTGTCAATACAAGAGATGCAGCGATCGTTAGAGTCATAGATTGAGCACCAGGTTGTATTTGCTGAACTAAACCAATCTCTTCAATTATTCCTGTAAACACTGTTCAATCACTCTCTTTCAGTACAGCTGTGATTTTAATGTCCGGACCGATCATTTCCACACTTTCAAATGTTAACGGAAGAGCTTCACTCATCAATAGGGGGTCCAGTCCACTAATCGGTGTCAAAGATCCAATTCCACCTAGTAATTTGGGCGCTACGTAGCAAATGACTTTCTGCACAGCTCGCGCTTTTACGAATGAAGCATTAATAGCCGCCCCACCTTCTACGAGCAACGTCATGACACTACGTCTTCCTAGCTCTAGTAGAATATCTTCTACAATTAGTTGAGGTTTCTGCATTCGGATAATCTGGACATGCGGTTTCTTGAGTAACTTTTCACGTGATAATTCCGCATATTTTCCGCAAAAAATCCACGTCGGTGCTTCTGCATTTTGAATGATCTGGCTAGATTCCGGTGTTCGTAAAGATGTATCTAAAATAACTCGAATAGGATGTTGTCCACCTAGGGGCAGTCTGGTGGTGAGAAGAGGATTATCATGAAGAAGCGTTTGCACACCTACTAAAATTGCATCTTGCGTATGTCGAAGCTGATGGACATCGAGTCGTGCTTGCTCACTCGTCACCCACTTACTATCTCCTTTTGAAGTCGCAATCTTACCGTCTATCGTCATAGCTGTTTTCATTGTCACATGAGGTGTTTTGTTTTTGATAAAATGAACAAATGGTTCGTATAGTTTTTTTGCGCGTTCAACACAAACCGCCTCCGTTACCTCCACTCCTGCTCCACGAAGTTTTGCAATGCCTTTACCTGCGACAAGCGGATTTGGATCCGTTATCGCAACATAGACACGTTTGATACCCGCTTGAATAACGGCATCAGCACAAGGTGAAGTTTTACCAGTGTGTGAACAAGGTTCCAGCGTTACAAACAAATCAGCACCCGTTGCATTTGCTCCCGCCATATCAAGTGCGACTCGTTCTGCATGACGCTCTCCCGCTTGTAAATGTGCACCCATTCCAATAATTCGGCCATCTTTTACGATGACTGCACCTACCGGAGGGTTAGGAGAGGTTTGACCTGCCACATTTTCAGCGAGTTGCAAAGCCATTTCCATATAATTTTGATTCATTGAGCAACACTCCACTTACGGTATTCCTCTAGTGACAATTCTACATACAAAAAGCCCCGCAAAAGAGTATGCGGGGCTTGTAACCATGACTAAATAAACGTTATAAACAGTAATGAAAAATTCATTACATGTAGTATATACGCACTGTTCCTTCTCTCATCCAGACTTTAACTGTCGGCTTTGGAGTTTCACCAAATCCACCTTCTGCTTTAAATAAAGCATCCGGGTCACGGACTAAGAGCCTGTAAGCTCATCACCGTCGGTAGGGAATTACGCCCTGCCCCGAAGGAAACATATTCGATTAATTATGAGTCTAGCACATGTGATGACTAAATAACAACAGCTGAATAATTATTCAGATAAAAATACCCATTTGTCGACTGTAAATTGTTCCACTGCTTTCATGTTAGGAATATACCCTATACCATCTTCGGTCGGAACCGTAATATAACCTTCAGTAGCCACTACTTCTGGCGTAATAATATCTTGTTCCCAATAACGTGAAGACCCTGCTGTGTCGCCTGGCAACGTGAAATTAGGTAATGTCGTCAAGGCGATGTTTTGCGCTCGGCCAATACCCGATTCCAGCATGCCGCCACACCATACATCGATACCTTTTGTTGCACAATAATCATGGATTTTCTTCGCTTCTGATAAGCCACCCACTCTACCAATTTTCACATTAATAATTTTACAACTACCCAGTTCGATAGCTTTACGTGTATCTTCCAACGAATGAATACTCTCATCTAGACAGATAGGTGTCTTAATTTGTTTTTGCAGTGTTGCGTGATCAATAATATCATCCGAAGCGAGTGGTTGCTCAATCATCATCAAATTAAACTGGTCCAATTCTTTCAACAACTCTACATCCTCTAGCGTATATGCTGAGTTGGCATCCGCCATTAATGGTACATCAGGATAGGCTTGTCGAATGGCGCGAATCACCTCCACATCATACCCCGGTTTAATTTTCACTTTAATGCGCTTATATCCTTCTTCTATAAAGCTTGTAATATTGGCCAATAAATCTTCAACATTTTCTTCAATTCCAATGCTGATACCAACTTCAATACGTTGACGTTTCCCTCCGAGTGCTGCGGCGAGCGTCATATGGTGATGCTTCGCATATACATCCCATATCGCCCCTTCAATTGTTGCTTTAGCCATATTATTTTTGCGGATATGTCCAAATAAGCCACTTACTTCATCAGGATGTGTAATAGTTTTGCCAAGTACTGCTGGAATCAAGAAATCGCGCAGCATATGAATCGTAGTTTCGGTCGTCTCTTCACTATACCAAGGTGCCGTAAACGCGACAGACTCTCCCCACCCCTCATGACCATCCGCGTCTGCGACAGTCGCCAACAGAAAGTCTTTCTTCTGAATCGTTCCGAAACTTGTAGTAAACGGATGTTTCATCGTCATGTTCATTCTACGAAGTGTAACCGAATTAATTTTCATTGGATAAGCTCCTTTAATTTTGCAACGGAATAATGGATTTCTTGCAGAACCGATAGTATTGTACAGATTCTTCTGTTCTGCATACATCAATCAAAGCAAATCCTTCGCCACTCAGTTGCTGAAATATAGTTCTCGTCTTCATTCGCCATTCATAAGACAATTGCGGATTTTCTTTCTTGATCAATTGAATATGTTTAGGAACTGGTACTTCTATCGCTTCCGCCTGTAACCATTCATTCGTTTCCGGCAATTGCATGATCGGGTGCGCCTCATCACTCAAGCGAATTGGAAAGGGACGACTATACACTAGATTAGGTTGCCATTTCTCCAACACACGCGGACTATCAATCCACCAGGCAACTTGAAAACGATCAGTCGGCAAGCCTTTGTTTAACCCATCGTCCATTTTCCCATAGCAATCCACTATATAGTCATAACACACACCGTATAATTTTGAAGTATTCAAGTAGGCGTTGCGACTTTCAAGGGGGTCAAATGTCCAGACTATTAACCGATAGCCCATTTCGCGCGCAAGACGTAGTTGCTCTTCTTTTAACAACTTGCCAATACCTTTCATCTGAAATTCTTCATCAACCGCAAGCATATGAGAGCATAAATATATTTGGCCATTCGAATAACCTGCAAAACTATAAGAATAGCCGATCATTCGCTCCTCTAGAAACGCCCCAACAATCAATCCACCATTTTTGACCGCTGTAATAGTCTGATGGACAGGGATTGGTTCCATTCCCCAAATTTGTTTCTCAAGCATTTGCATGGAATGAATATCTTCGATAGCTGTCACTTTTCTGAGCTGTAAATCCTTCTTCATACTGTCACCTTCTATTTTTTTGATTGGAATGTTAATTCGATGGCAGTAGTCAGAATTTCAACTCCCGTTGCCAGCGCGTCTTGATTAAATGTCATGTCCGGATGGTGAAGTCCTGGTGTTAAGCCGCACCCCAAACCTAGCATTGTACTTTTAACAGTGGGCCGTTTGACAGAATAAAAATGGAAATCTTCTCCTCCAGGCGTGACAACGGTACGTGTAGTTTTCTCTTCACCCACCACTTTAGCAATCGCCTGATACAGTAGATCTTCCGCTTCAGTATTTACTTCCGCCGCGACCATTTCTGCCATTACTTCATAGTTGATTTCTACATCGTATTGTTTTTCTATCGCTTGAATTACACGCTCTACCTTTTCGTATAATTCATCCATAACTTTATTTTCCTGTGCGCGTAAATCCAAACTGAATTTTGCATTTCCTGGTATAATATTTGCAGATTCGCCTCCCGCTTGGAACATCGTCATCTTCGCCGAATGAGAAACCATTGGATTACAATGAATAGACTGTAAACCTCCCACTAACGAAGCGCCAACCTCAATGGCATTCTTTCCTTGATGCGGTCTTGCGCCATGTGCTTCCGTTCCTTTTATTGTTCCACTAATCATTTTCGCTGCACCGTGACGCAGTGAGGCAGCGGAGCAACCGTCAGCCATTTCATCTGCAGCCCGTACATGAACGCCAAATAAGTAATCTATATCATCGATCAACCCTTGCTCAAGAACAGCTAGCGCACCTTTCCCTTTCTCTTCTGCAGGTTGGAAGAATACTTTTAATGTTCCTTTTTGAGGAATTCCACGTTCTTTAGCCATAAGCAACGCGCCAACTCCCATTGTCATATGTCCATCATGTCCGCATGAGTGATTCGCTCGATAGACACCGTCCACTTCTTGCCACAATGCATCTATATCTACACGTAATCCAACTATTGGCTTGCCTTCACCGATCGTCACATATAATCCCGTTATTCCGTCGAAGACATGTACATTAAATCCTTCACGCTCAAGATATCCCTTCAAATATGCCGTTGTTTTTGTTTCTTTCCAACTCACTTCCGGATGACTATGCAAATGCGCAAACACTTCATCCAATTTCGGCTTCAGTAACTGTACTTGCTCATTCATTAAAGCGCCTCCCAAAATCTACTATTCATTGTTATATATTGAATTATTTAATCCTGACTTTTCAAACTTCTCAATAATTCTAACATAAAAAAGACTTCTCTTTCACGTTGTGTGAAAGGAAGTCTTTTTCGCATGGTTTAAAAAGTCCAAAGGATCATCATGCCAAATAATAACGTCATGTAATTGACTGAGTATAAGAACATGAAGTTAGCCCACTTATAATCATCTTTTGCATAGAACCCGTAGATACTAGCCGCAATATATCCAAGGTTCATCAATGTCGCGATGAAAATGAATGTAGTGCCGAACATCGTTAATAAAAACGGTAACGGCAATAAACATAGTACATACACGAGCATTTGGCGTTTAGTAAAATTAAAGCCATAAACGACAGGCAACATCGCCACATTAGCCGCACTATAATCTTTGTACTTCTTCATAGCGATCGCAAATGTATGAGGCATTTGCCAAATAAATAGTATAGCAACCAAAACAATCGGTACAACATGATCCGCCGGCATTATAGCTGCCCACCCAATGAGAGGGGTAACTGCGCCTGACACACTACCAATGACCGTATTTAAAGTATATTTGCGTTTAGACCACATGGTATAGGGTATTACATACGTAAACCATCCGATAAATGCATAAATTGCCGCTTCTAATGTAGTGAATAATAATAATAACATTCCAATTCCCGATAATATCAAACCAATATTTAATACGGTTTTTAAAGCAAAATTACCTGTCACAGTCGGACGGTTTTTTGTTCTTTCCATCACCGTATCAATATCAGAATCAAACCAGTTATTCATTACAAGCGCACCTGCAACAAGAAAGGTGCTACCTATCATGGTTAGCAGAAACACACCCCAGTTACCGGTGAGTGTCATACCTGAAAAATATAGTGCCAACCAAAACCCCGTAAAAACCGGAAATATATTCGCGATGAGTACAGGTCCTTTAACTAATGATTTAATATCCGAGAAGAAGGTAGACGCCGAGCGGCTTTGAGTAGTACTCGAAACAATATGGGCTTCTTTCGTCATATGGGTCCGTTCTCCTTTTACGTTACATTTAAATATTTTTTCCATTCGTACATATAACTATATCATTTTCTTAAAAGCAAAATCAAAAAATCAGGACAATTCCTTATAAACTGTTACAAAGATTTGTCCGAAGTGCATAAATAAACATATTGTATGATAAATTTTCCTTTTTTATACACAGTCAGCATACTATAAATTATCATTTGTCTCCATTATTCGACAAAGCCTGACCCTATACCCCTTATAGGCTAGCACCTCCGTTCACCCACCATGATCCATCGAACACCGTTTACTTTTTTCATTACAAAACACAGCTAAACATCTCTTTAAAAGCGCATAAAATCAATAGTTTTCTAAATAATTAAATTGATATTAATTTAATTATCCTGTAAACTCGTTTAATAGTACCACGAGAAAAATGATGGTTTTTCCTTGATCTCTTGAACTATCTACACATTATATCTCATGTCTGATTTTAAGAGATTCGAGCAAAAAACAGCATTTCGTGATGAAAAAATATAAAAAAGAAAGGGTTTGATTTTTTGAGAAGGATTATGTTGTTTTTATCTGTCTTTACATTACTACTATTAACAGCGTGCGGTAATAGTGACAGCAAAGATTCAATTAGTACAATTAAACTGGCAGATGCAGGATGGGATAGTATTCGTATCCACAACGGCATTGCACAAATTATATTAGAAGAAGGCTATGGCTATGACACGGAGATAGTAAACGGTACTTCTTCTGCAACATTGCAAGCGTTGCAGCAAGGTGATCTACAAGTGTATACGGAAGTTTGGTCTGATAACTTGGGTGATGCGTATACAAACGCAATTGACAGCGGAGACATTGAATCCGTATCGACAAACTTCGACGATAACTCACAAGGCCTGTATGTTCCTACATACGTTATTAAAGGCGATCCAGAGCGCAATATTGAAGCAGTAGCTCCAGATTTAAAAACTATTAAAGACTTAGAAAAGTATCCCGAACTATTCAAAGATCCTGAAAACAAGGATAAAGGACGGATCATCGGTGCACCATCTAGCTGGATAATTAGTAAACACTTAGATGAAAAGCTAACTACTTATGGATTAAATGAAAAGTTTACGTATTTGGCTCCAGGTTCAGACTCATCTATCGTAGCGGACTTAGCTAGTGCATATAAAAAAGGTGAGCCTTGGGTTGGATATTACTGGTCCCCTACTTGGGTGACTGCAACATACGATTTAACTCTTCTTGAAGACGATCCATTTGATCAAGAGGCTTGGGATAAAGACAAGTCTGGCGCATTCCCTCCGAATGATGTTTTCGTCAGCGTTCACAAAGACTTGAAAACACAGGCTCCTGAAGTAGTAGAGTTCTTAAGCAATTACGAAACTAGCAGTGCATTAACTGAAGAAGCATTAGAGTATATGGGCGATAATGAAGCGAGTCCAGAAGATACTGCAAAATGGTTCATGAAGGAAAATGAAGAACTTTGGACTTCATGGGTACCTGAAGATGTTGCTGAGAAAGTAAAAGCAGCACTGTAATACTTCATAGATTTACGGGGTGGACGCTTTCCGCTCCACCCTTTTTAATTTGCACTAATACTAAAAGTAGAGAAAGAGAGGGACAAGCTAGTACGTCCTAGCTTACTGCCTATGAATGAATTCCCTAACGTCAGAATACCTATAGGAGATTATGTGGAGAAGTTTATTGATTTTCTTGCAATGAACTTTGGTTGGTTATTTGATTTTATCTTCACTATTGCTTCCACTACTATCCGAACGATTGAAACCGCTTTACTCGCAACACCTTGGTGGGCCATTATGATTATTGTTTTCCTACTTGGTTGGTATTTAAATTCCATTTTAAATGGTATCATGTTTGCCGCCTTTATCTTTTTGATTGGTTCCTTTAATTTATGGGAAGATACGATGACAACAGTTGCTATTATCGTCATTTCTGTTGTTCTATCCCTAGCAATCGGTATTCCAGTCGGTATCTTGATGGCATTTAGTAAAACTTTCTCTGTCATCATGCGTCCTCTATTGGATGCTATGCAGACGATGCCTACTTTTGTCTACTTGATACCTGTAATATTCTTCTTCCCTCTTGGGAACGTTCCTGCAATTATTGCGACCATCATTTACGCCTTACCACCAGTTATCCGTCTAACAGAACTCGGTATTCGAAATGTTGATTCTGAAGTGATTGAGTCAGCAGAATCATTCGGTTCTTCTCGAAATCAAATGTTGATGAAAGTACAATTACCACAGGCACTGCCTACTATGATGGCAGGAATTAACCAAACCACGATGATGGCTTTATCCATGGCCGTTGTTGGTTCTATGGTTGGTGCTCACGGTTTGGGTGAACGTGTACTATTCTCGATTAACCAAATCAATATTTCACTAGGATTCGAAGCGGGTATCAGTATCGTGTTCTTAGCGATTATTATTGACCGTTTAACAAATGGAGTGGCAAACCGCCTACAAAGTACAGGGAGGAGATCAGCATGACCGTAAAACTTAAAGTAGAAAATGTCACTAAGATCTTTGGTCCTCGCCCTAAGAAAATCATTCCAATGATTGAAAAAGGGGCTTCTAAGCGGGAAATCCTTGAAAAGACTGGACATACTGTAGGTGTCTATAACGCCAACATGGAAATCATGGAAGGTGAAACTTTCGTAATTATGGGCCTATCCGGAAGTGGTAAATCAACACTGATCCGTTGCTTCAACTTATTAAACAAGCCTACGTCAGGCGCAATCTATGTAGATGGTGAGAATATTGTCAAATATAATAAAGAACAACTGAAATTCTTCCGTCAGAAGAAAATCGCAATGGTTTTCCAGCACTTTGGATTATTCAGCCATAGAACGGTTATAGAAAACATTGAATACGGTCTGGAAATCCGCGGTTTATCAAAAAGTGAACGCCGCGATATAGCACAAAAGCATATCGATACGGTTGGCCTGAAAGGATATGAAAATCAGTATCCTGATGAATTATCAGGCGGTATGCGTCAACGTGTAGGTATTGCCCGTGCTTTGACGAATGATCCTGATATTCTTTTAATGGACGAGCCATTCAGTGCGCTTGATCCGCTCATTCGCAGAGAGATGCAAATGGAGCTTTTAGATATCCAGACACGCCTCCAAAAAACTATCATCTTCATCACGCATGATGTCAACGAAGCATTCCGTATCGGTGACCGCGTGGCGGTTATGAAGGATGGTCACGTAGAGCAAATCGGTACACCGGAAGAGTTGTTAGAAACACCCGCAAACGATTATATTATTGACTTTACTCGTGAAATTGACCGTTCGAAAGTGTTACAAGCAATGAATATTATGTCAAAACCATTAAGTGTCATGAACGGCAAAGATGGTTTGCATGTAGCGATTAAGAATATGGAAGAGCACGGCATTTCCAGTGTCTTCATTACAAATCGCGAACGACAGTTGCTTGGATTGGTAACAATTGACGGTGCGATCGAAGGTGTCAAAAACAAAAAAACATTAGAAGAAGTGATGACAACCGATGTATTGACCGCTACTCCGGAGGAATATGTTCAAGATATTATTCCACGTGTACTGGATTCTAAATATCCACTTGTTGTTATAGATGAAACGAACCGTATTGAAGGTATTATTTTACGGGTTCATGTACTCTCAAGCATTATTAGCAACTCCGCTGAAGAAGAGGAAGACGAGGATATACTGATTACTCCTATTGAAACAGTTAATGTAACTAAATAACCAAAAGGGAAGAATGGGCAACTGCCCACTCTTCCCTTTTTTATTAATTCTTTCCGGAAACTCCAGCACTTTCAAAGGTTGCCATTTCATTGACCATTAATACAGCTGATTGAATGATACTGAACGCAACTGCCGCCCCAGTGCCTTCTCCTAGACGCATAGACAAGGACAATATAGGTTCTTTTTCTAAGTATTGAAATGCTTTTTGGTGCCCAGGTTCCATCGATTGATGACCAAGCAACATATATCCAGCTGCGCCTTTGCTTATGGTCTCCGCTGCACAAGCTGCCGCAGTGGAGATAAAGCCATCTAAGATAATGGGAACGCGTTTAGAAGCTGCCGCAAGCATCGCCCCTACCATGGCTACCAACTCTAGACCGCCGACCTTACGTAGCACATCATAGCCGTCTAAAGGATTAGGTTGATGAAGAGCTAGTGCCTCCCGAACTACTTTAATTTTATGAAGATGTTGATCAGACGATATTCCTGTTCCGTAACCAACTAGTTCTGCTGGATCTAGTCCTGTTATAGCCGCCACTACAGCACTGCTTGTCGTTGTATTACCGATTCCAACTTCCCCTACTACTAGGCAATCCACACCTTTTTCAAACAATGCTATCGCTTCTTCATAGCCAATCGTCAGTGCCTTTTCCACTTCTTCCTGGGTCATCGCCTCGGTGCGTAAGAAGTTCTCTGACCCTTGTCGAATCTTCCGGTCTTTCACCGGTTCTGGAAATGAGTCCCCTATTACACCCACGTCAACCAATGAAAACTCTGCTTGTTGCTGTCTGCTGAATACATTGATTGCCGCGCCACCTACCGCCATATTCTCTACCATTTGACGTGTAACAAGTTGCGGAAATGCGGAAATCCCTTCTTCTACAATTCCGTGATCTGCTGCGAATACTACTACACCTAATTGATTAATGCTAGGTATTTTTCGACCTTGTATCTCAGCCAATGTAATCACAATTTCTTCAAGTTTCCCTAAACTTCCAACAGGTTTCGTCAGTGTATCTACATATGCCTTCGCTTCCACTCCAGCTGATGTGTTTAATGCAGGGATCGTATACTGTTTCAAGTGATGACCTTCTTTCTTAAATATGTATAAGTATTCTTCTAGTTCTCTTTTAAGTATATCAGTAGACTATAATGTGTATCCAATTAAATATCTAGTATGCAAAGAATGTCGTTTAAAGGTATACTGTAGTTAGCGGATATGGCACACATTACGCTAGTTACATTACTATCAGAAAAGGGGCGATCCACATGATTAGTGAAAAATTAGCACAAGCGTTGAATGAACAAATGAACAATGAATTCGCCGCAGCACAAACCTACTTATCCATGGCATCTTACTGTGAATATCGCAATTACAACGGATTTGCGCACTTCTTTCTACAACAAGTAGAAGAGGAGCGTCATCACGCAATGAAAATTTATACTTATTTGAATGATCGTGGGATTCGTGCGATTATTACAGAAACACCTGCACCAGCTACTTCTTTTGATAACTTAGTACACACGTTTGAAGTGGCATTATTACAAGAAAAAGAAGTAACAAAATCATTTTATCAAATCATGGATATGGCATGGGAAGAAAAAGAGCACGCAACGATTTCTTTCTTGAATTGGTTCCTTGACGAGCAAGTAGAAGAGGAAGCGACATTCGATAGACATATCGAGTATTTAAAGCGTATCCGTGAAGATAAAAACGCACTGTTCATATACGAGAAAGAAATTTCTACACGTTCATTCGAAGCCGAATAAAAAAACAGGCAAGTTAGCGGTCCATAGACCTCTTGCTTGCCTGTTCTATTTCCGTGATATGGTTCAAACACGTTTCACATATACACTGTTTGTGTAGTTCTTCTTTTGGTATTTGTCGAAACACTTCTTCCGGAAAGTGCTTCTTAGTACACCAGCAACGCTCATCACTCGCGATTGTAGTACCACACAAGTTATTCCCCCTGCAAATCGGACATTCGCTTTTCATATATTCCCCTTTCTACAACCGATGCTTGTCCAACTCGGCCGTATTTTTCTTCTCTAACTCTTCTACACGATCTTCTAATTCCTTATTTCGTTTCATACTTTCCATTGAATACAAACCTGCTAGTAAAGCGACCACAAATGTTGCGTAGTTAAACCACTCCATACATTCCGCCCCTTTTTACTTTTGTTTTTTCAAATATATTTCATATACTTTTTTCAATGTGTCAGGTGTGAGTTCCATATTATTTTCATACATGTATTTCACTGCAAAACCTAGCGCCACCGTCATAGATCCGGCCACACTTGCGGCAACGACCATTCCCGCACCTGGAATCACTTTAACAATTTGACGGAAAGCCGTTTTTCCAACATTCCCTACTATGGTTGCTATAATAAGCTCTTTGGCATGGTCTTTCGTAATCGGTTTTCCATATAATGTAGACAACTTCAACATGAGGCCCACTTGCAATGTTGTCAACGGGATAAAGTCAGCACCCGGAATGGGAACTGCTCCAATTGCAGCAGCTGATGCACCGGCTGCGAGAATCCATCGTTTGGCAATGGACGATTTATCAGCCATGTTTGCTGCGAGTAAAAGATCTTTATTGGTATCTTTTAATTGCTGAAGAATTTCTTTTTGCAGAAATTCCATTTGCTCCCCTGTCTTTGACGAGATAGGAATAACTGGATAGGCAAACCCAGTATGCTCCAAAACATAGTTCAATAAACTCGGAATATCATCAGCTGCATCTATTTTATTTAGCACGAGAATGATTTTCTTGTTAAGCGTGGCTATTTTATTCAATGATTTTAGTTCCGTATCTGACAATACCGTACCCGCAGCATTCAAGAAGAAAAGAATCACATCTGCTTGATTATAAAATTTCAGCGTCTCATTTGAATGTTCTTGATAAATATCATCAAGTCCTGGTGTATCAACAAACAGTATATTATCTGTGTAATAAAATTTTTTAACTTCCTTCGTTTCCCCAGGTTGCGCTCCCACTTCCGCTACATCTTTTTGCATCAGACGGTTTAGTGTGGACGACTTCCCCGCATTGACGTCCCCTACCAATGCAATAAGGATTTCCTTTTTTAATTGCTCATTGATTAGATCAGATTCTTGTTTAAACACTTCATCAAATGATTCATCTGACATGAAATTCGGTGTTTTCATTGTAGCACTTCCCTCTGTTAAATTTGATTATTCTGACTACCTTATTGTGAAAAAGAGCATCAGTCATTCACTCTCTTTTGACTGATGCCCTACGCTATTTATCTAATTACTTAATAGTACGGTGAAATCAAGATATACACAAGTACTCCGGTGAAACTAACATATAACCAAATAGGCATCGTCCAGCGTGCAATTTTGCGGTGACGCGGGATCTCCATATTCCATGCTCTTGCGACACTTGTTAATGCTAATGGAACGATTGCAGCTGCTAGCACAATGTGTGAGAACAGGATGAAGTAATAGAATCCAGCTAAGAAACCACTACCGCCAAATGGTGTAGACTCCGATAAAAAGTGATATGCGACATACGTCACTAAAAATAGAGCGGTTGTGCTAAACGCTGCGTAGATAAAGCGTTCATGCAGTTTGATATTCTTTTTCAAAATCGCCACTAATGCACAGACGAGAAATATGAAAGTGAAACTGTTAAATATGGCATTCAATAGAGGTAAGATTGTAATATCGAATGCTGTGAAATTCTCTACACCCGGCATCCCTGCTAAGATGCCAATTGCACCGATGAGAATGACCGAAATAATGATAATCGCCGGACGGTAATTCCGTTTTTTGAAATTTGCAGGCGGTGTTGTTTGATTCGTATAGTTCATCTAGTAGCACTCCTAATTCTATATTCATAACTACCTTATATCGTATCATACGTAACACGCTATGCAGGTCAAATTTGTGTCGATTTTTGAAATTGCTCATCTGCTTCTTCTCTGAATTCATCAATAACTTTTATAAACTTGGCAATAGTAGGTGTCAAATAGGAATCTGCACGTCGTACAAAAACCGTTTTAATTTGGCTGTATTTTGGCGGCAGATGATAGCAATAAACTAACCCCTGATCTAACAGGTGGGAAACTGTTGATCTTGGAACGAATGTCACACCTAATCCTGCTGCTACACTTCCAAGGATCGTCTCCAATGTTCCGAACTCCATCATTTTCGTTGGCTTAAATTGCTCATCTTCAAGCCATGACTCTAGGCGTGCCCGATAACCACAACCCTTTCTAAAACAAAGGATTGGCTCATCTTTAATATCGTCAATGGATTGGAACGGTTTACTCGAAAGTAGCACGAGCTCTTCTTCGAGCACATCATGTACAGCTAGGTCAGGATGCATCGTACCTTCCGATATGAAAGCCCCGTCAAGTTGATGGTGAAGAACCTTAAACTGCAACCCTTCTGTTACACCTGTCAATAATGAAATATCGACTTGTTTATATTTCTTATTATATCTCGATAAAATAATCGGCAATTTGATGACAGTTTCTACAGAGCCTAGCTCGAGCTTTCCTGAAGGCTCTTTGTCATTCTGCACAACTTTTCTCATTTCATTAGTTAGCGATAAAATTTTCTCACTATAGATGAGAAGACGTTTCCCCTCTGGCGTCAAGATCATCCCCCGGTTATGTCTATTAAACAATGGCGTCTTTAGTTCAGCTTCGAGCTTCTGTATACGGGATGTGATATTTGACTGTACATAGCTTAATTCTTTCGCTGCCGCCGTGATTGTTCCCTTCTCTGCGACCATCTGGAATATCTCTAAGTCTTTAAATTCCATAGTTAGCCTCCTAGTAAAGTACTGTTATTTATATGATATCAATAAAATTGATAGTAGTCATCATTATTATTCGTTTTACGTGATGTCCAATATGGTGTTTACTAGAGATAGTACTTCAAGGAGGTTGCGTCTGTTGAAAAATAAAATTATCTGGGGAGCGTTTCTATGCTTTATAGCCAGTGTGTCATGGGGTGCAATGTTCCCAGTTGCCAATAGCGCGTTCAAAAATATCGACCCATTTTATTTCACATTAATTCGTTACGTTTCGGTAACACTACTACTTGTCGGCATACTATGGTTTAAAGAAGGAAAGGAAGCTTTTCGATTTGAAAAGAGAGGCTTATCGCTTTGGTTCTTCGGAACGATGGCATTCGTTGTCTATAACCTCTTTATTTTCTGGGGGCAAGACTTAATGGGACAACCTGGAACAATGGTTGCGTCCATTTCAGAGGCTATGATGCCGATGATTTCTATTGTTATTGTATGGATGATTAGTAGACACAAACCGCATGGCTTCACGCTGACTTGTGTATTTACTGCATTTGTCGGTGTAATGCTCGTGATCACAAAAGGTGACTTACGCACCTTCTTCACAGCAACAGATGACATCGTCCCTTCATTACTGATCTTCATAGCGGTAATCGGCTGGGTCATTTATACAATGGGTGGAAATCGATTTAGTGAATGGTCCGCATTGCGTTATTCTACTTTGAGCTGTTTACTTGGTACATTAACTGCATGTATAGTGGTATTCTTCGTAACGTTGACAGGTTACATTTCTGTCCCAACTGTAGAAACATTACAAGTGGTAACACCGCACATGTTGTTTATGATTGTATTCCCAGGTATTATCGCGTTAGTAGGTTGGAATGTTGGCGTACGTATCTTGTCTCCATTGAATGGTCTGTTGTTTATTAATTTCGTGCCGGTGACCACACTGGTGATTTCCTATATACAAGGATATCAGTTAACTATTTTTGATTATATTGGTACGGTATTTATTATCGCGGCGCTATTAGGAAATAACATATTCCTTCGTATTCAGCAAAAACGCAAAGATGAAGCCCGTCAATATAAAAAACATAGTATGCAACCTAGTGTATAATTCTACGTTAGAAATCTACTATATTAATTGAAACATAAAAACAAAGACACATTCCAAAAGTTTGGAATGTGTCTTTGTTTATTTGATGCGAAACTTTAAATCCCATATTCGTTCTATCTAAAGGCACAATAATTTCCATAATAGTTCCCCTTATGTTATTCATGAAATACTGGAACTTTTTATATTTATATCCTACTTTACTCATTCTATTTTTACAGTTGTATTTCCTCTTTAATATGATCATTTAAGTTGAGTTAATTGATTTATCTAACATAAGCTTTTACACTGTCAACACATGAAATAAGATAAACAGGAGTGAATGTATATGAAAAAATGGTGGCTTTTACCTGCACTCGCTGTATTTTTGGTTGCGTGCAGTAACGATCAGAAAGCAAAACCTGTAGAAGATAAAGACATCTCAGTTGATGAGATAGAGCCTGAGGAAGAATCAGCAGAACTTGAAGGTACTAAACCTGCCGACACTAAAGCTCCTCAGGAAGAAGCACCTGTAGAAGATGTGCCTGGTGAAGAACCAAAAGCATCATACGAACCTTCTAATTCTAACTTGTTAGGACATGAAGAAGCTGAAGTGTTAGCAGAGCATATTCCGATGAATGAGTTAATAGCACAAGTGGAAGTGGATAATCAGAACAAACGTATCATCCTGTATGAAAATGAAAGCGGACAAAAGGTATATAAGAGTATCTTCATAAAAGAAGATAATTATTTAAAAGTTATTGATTTGAATGACGATAATATATTGTATGAAGGAAACTTGTAATATAGATGAAAAACGCACAGACATCAGTTGTCTGTGCGCTTTTTCATTTTAAATATCTTCTAGCTGAAACATACTCTGACTTATACGGTTCCACTGTCATTGGGATGATTTCCACAGTACGCTTAGGGTTTGGCGCATGGATCATTTGACCGTTCCCTGCGTACATCCCTACATGATGAATGATTCCTTTACCTTTATTATAAGCAAAGAACATTAAGTCACCGGGTTGTAGATCATTTTTCTGTATTAACGTTCCGTTCAATGCTTGCACAGATGCATCACGCGGTATATCAATTCCATGCTGACGATAGACCGAGTATGTGAATCCGGAACAATCTAGGCCAAATCCTGAAGTACCTGCCCATAAATACGGTAATCCATCGAAGAGCTTGGCTGTATCCATGATTTGCTGGGTTGTAGGCTTTGGCATGACACCATCCGCTCCTACTATTTTCACTGCACTTTTATCCACGTACTTCACTCCGTCAGCAGGTGTCTGGACAGCAAGTTTATTATCCATAACATCCATGATCGGCAATGTCGTGTTGAAGCTAATTGAACGATGAGGTTGTTTACCGTTTTTATCCATCGTAAGTGTAGCTGATTTCGTCGTCACCATGGCTGTGTCGCATGTTGCATAGTTAGGATATACTGCCGTTAGATGATTCTTCGGCATCCATCCTGGGTAGCCTGCTGCATTTTTGGGGGAGCTTTGATCTGTTACAACCACTTGAACCCAGTCCCCTTTTGTTTGCAGGACTTTAACTGTTTGACCATATAGTGCTTGGGTTTCTAATTTACCTACTAGCCATTGTTTTTCACGTAAACTCATTGTAGCAATCCATTTCGTGATATCAGGTGTTTTGTTTGTAGCATAAGCATCTACTGTTCGCGACTTTCCTGGCTCTTTCCAAAGTGTCGTAACAGGTACATTGACTGTTTGAACGGGAGTGTTATTCGGCTTGTAACAGGCAGGTTGCTCTCTGAAGTCCGGCTCAAGAATTCGTGCCAGAAATACTGCAAAGTGTCCACGAGTTAACGTTTGATTTGGCTTAAACGTGTTATCCAAATAACCTGTCGTAATGGCATTTACAGATAGTTTTTGTATGTCGGATAACCCCCAATACGTTGTAGGTACATCACGAAATCGATACGTCGATTTGCCTGTCAGATTGAATGCGCGAACGAATACCGCCGCCATTTGTCCACGTTTCAAATTACCATACGGTTGAAATTCTTTTTTCTCATTGCCCATGAAAATACCTTCATCAACCATTGTGGCAATGAGTGCGTAGTGTGGATGAGACAACTTTACATCCGACAGTTTTGCATCTGGTCTATTATCTACAGGGATTTTCAGCGCACGTCGGATCATACCTGAAGCTTCGAGGCGTGTGATCGGTTCGTTTACACGGTATTTAGTGTTTGGTTTTTCTATGATGATTTCTTTTTCAACTAGATAGTGTATTTCATCAGCTGCCGAGTGCTGAGGTCGCACATCTTGGAAGACGTTGGCAAGTGAGGTGGTGGGGATTGCATATAGGACCAGCATTATAGTTAGTGCTATTGCATATATCTGTTTCAAGTCTAGGACACTTCCATTCTTTTAGGTAGTTTTGCCTTAACTATACCTGAGCGATAATTCTTTGTATAGAAAGAATTCAAATAAGTGTAACTGAGCTTAACTTATACCCACGCAAAAAAAGAGATCTCCATGAAGTGTTGAGACTTCATGGAGATCTTTTGTTTACTGAATAGCAGTTCGCAGACTACTTTAATTCAATTTGCTATTACGTTAATATATTCTTTAATATCGCTATCGCTTGGTCAATTTCTTCTTTTGAAACTGTCAGTGGTGGTAATAGACGGATGACATTCGTTCCCGCAGGTACAAGTAGTAATCCTTGTTTTTCGGCCTCTTGGATAAATGGAGCGATTTCTTTAGTTGAATGAACCCCAACTAATAAACCTTTTCCGCGAATCGAATACTTATCTTTTGGAAGTTCTGACTGAAGTTGTTGCTTCAGATACGTAGATTTTTCTTGAACATCCTTTAAGAATGCAGGATCAAATATATGATCGACTACTGTTTGAGCAACTGAAACGGCTAAAGGATTTCCACCAAAAGTTGTACCATGTGTACCAGGTCCGAATGTATGGAACAGCTCTTCACCAGCTAGCAATGCACCAATAGGGAAGCCGCCACCAAGGCCTTTAGCCAATGAGACGATATTAGGTTTTAGTGCAGTTTGCTCGTAGGCATAACGTGTTCCTGTCCGTCCAATCCCTGTCTGTACTTCATCGATAATGAGAAGGATATTATGTTCATTACATGCAGCCATAACCGCTTCAGCGAAAGCCGGTTCGATAGTGTTAACTCCACCTTCCGCTTGGATGACTTCCAGCATGATAGCAGCCACGTTATCGTTAGTCGCTTGTTTCAAAGCTTCGACATCATTAAATGGCAACGCTTCAAAACTTTCAAGCATCGGACCAAATCCTTGTTGAATTTTATCCTGCCCCGTGGCAGCCATCGCGCCAAAAGTCCGCCCATGGAATGACTGTTTAAACGATAAAATATGGTGCTTGCCTGTATGTTTACGCGCTAATTTAATCGCCGCTTCATTCGCTTCGGCACCACTGTTACAAAACAATGCATAGGATAGATCCGTACCTTTTGTTAATGATTCAGCTAGTTTTTCCTGTTCTGGACTTTCAAATAGATTGGAAGTATGCCATAGCTTTTCGCTTTGTTCTTGCAATGCCTTAACGATTGCAGGATGAGCATGTCCTAAACTGACGACCGCGATGCCGCTAGTAAAGTCTAAATAATCCTTCCCTTTATCGTCTGTCACTACGGTCCCCTGTCCTTTTACGAGATGAACCGCACGTCTTGCGTAGTTATTGAATAAATACGTCACACAATTGCCTCCTCATTGGTAATGACCGTGCCTTTTAATTCCTGACAGACGATTTGTACAGATGGAATACCCGCTTCTAGACAATCAATTGCCGCCATGACTTTCGGAATCATTCCTCCGTAGATATCTTCTGTTTTAATCCAGCCATAAATAGCTTGCGGTTGCACTTCTGTCTGAGGCTGATCTTGAATCCGGATTCCAGATGTATCTGTCACCAATAATAAACTTTCGGCTTCGACAGCTAATGCTATTCGACTTGCGACTGTATCCGCGTTAACGTTCAATGGATCTCCAGATACGGTTGCACCGATACACGAAATAACTGGAATTATTCCTGCATCCAAAAGCGTATCTACAACTTCTGTTTTAACGGTTTTAATCTCTCCCACATAACCATACGTTTCAAAATCAAGTACATCACACGTAAATAAGTTCGCATCGAATCCACTTAATCCAACCGCTTTGACCCCTTCGCTATTGAAGCGATGAACGAGCGCTGGATTCACTTGGCCAATTATGATCGACTGGACGATGTCGATTGCTTCAGCAGACGTAACACGGAACCCTTTAACAACAGTCGAAGTGACTCCACGATTTTCAAGCTCTTGATTAATGTTTGGTCCCCCACCATGAACAATAATTACTTGAACACCATCTTGCTGTAATTTTTTCACACCCTGGAAAAAATTATCACTCAATTCGTCTAGCATACTGCCACCTAGTTTAATAACCTGTCTTTTACGTACGATATGTTGCGTTGATTTGGACGTAGTCATAAGTAAGATCGCACCCCCATGCCATTCCTTGACCAGCTCCCTGGTTTAGTTCTATTGCAAATTTCACTTCATGCTGTTTAAGATAAATCAACAATTTCTCTTCTGAAAATGGAATAGGTTCCCCACCTTCTACTACTACTGTATCGCCGATATAGATTTTGATATCTTCAGGATCTAATGTGGCACCGCTATATCCGATGGCTGCAATAATTCTTCCCCAGTTGGCGTCACAACCAAATACCGCCGTCTTGACAAGCGGTGAGCCTACTACAGATTTTGCGATTTGACGTGCTTGTTCATCCGAAACTGCACCTGTCACTTTCGCTTCGATCAATTTAGTAGCACCTTCCCCATCTTTAGCAATCATTTTCGCTAAATCACGTGATACAGCATGCAATGCATCGACGAAAGATTGCCATTCGGGATGATCTGGAGTTAATGAGTGGTTACCCGCTAGTCCGTTTGCCATAACAAGTACCATATCATTCGTTGATGTATCACCATCTACCGTAATAGAGTTGAATGTCACATCTGTAATTTCTTTTAACGCTGTTTGTAAATGTTCAGATTCGATATTGGCATCGGTTGTGATGAAGCCAAGCATTGTCGCCATATTCGGTTCAATCATTCCTGAACCTTTTGCAACACCCGCTACCACGACTTCACGATCATCGATCACCGTTGCATAGGCAGTATTTTTCGTTACGGTATCTGTAGTTAAAATCGCTTGTGAAAATTGAATGGAACCTTCTAATGTGTCCATCGGTTGAAGCTTTTCAATACCGGATAGTAAAGGGACCATATTCATTTGTTCACCGATCACACCTGTAGAAGCAATGCCTACAAGATTGGAATCGATTCCTAAGTGCTCAGCGGTTTTTTGTTGCATAGTCATTGCATCTTGCATACCTTGCTTACCTGTACATGCATTCGCGTTACCGGAGTTTATGACAATCGCCTGCATCTTTTGCGTTTCATAGACGACTTTTTTTGTGACTTGAAGTGGAGCCGCTTGGATTACATTCGTTGTGAAGACACCCGCAACACTCGCTGGAACTTCGCTGACTAGTAGAGCCAAATCATTTTTCTTATGTTTTAGCCCACAGTGGATGCCGACTGCCTTGAATCCTTTTGGTGAGATAATATTTTTACGCGAGATGCGCTTCATGCTTTCGATGGTTTCCATAGTAGTGCTCCCCTCAATTCTTGTGTTCAAATTAATAGTTCAAATCCATAATGGAATAATATCGATCCCTGTTTTTTCAGGTAGACCATATTGAATATTCATATTTTGTATAGCTTGTCCAGCGGCGCCTTTCACCACATTATCAATGACTGCTATAATCGTTGCTTGATTCGTTCGTGGATCCACCTTGACATGGATATCGCAATAGTTGGAGCCATACACCTGTTTCGTACTGACCTTTTGTACGTCTGTCAAAATACGAACGAACGGACTATCTTTATATGTTTCTTGCAAGCAACTTCTAAGCTGTTCTTCCGTAACTTGTCCATTCACTTCCGCATAGCTCGTCGTCATGATACCTCTTGTCATAGGAACAAGATGCGTTGTGAACGTAATAGGTTCAGGTTGATCTGCAAATATATTCATTGCCTGTTCAATTTCCGGTATATGCTGATGTTGATGAATCTTATATATAGAGAAATTTTCATTCGTCTCACTGAAATGGGTCGCTTGGCTTGGCTTGTTGCCTGCACCAGATATACCACTTTTTGCATCAATAATTAATCGGCTACCGTCAATTAAATTATTTTTCAATAACGGCAGTAAAGATAGAAGAACCGCTGTCGGGTAACATCCTGGGTTCGCAATTATCTCTGCATCCGCAATGTTCGGTTTATTCCATTCTGGAAGTCCGTATACACTTTTCTCCAAGTGTTCAAGTGGTGGTGCATCCTTTTGATACCACTGCTCAAAAGCCGCTTGATCTTTCAGTCTAAAGTCTCCCGATAAGTCGATCAATTTAGCACCTGCTCCCACCAATGGAGGAAGTAACGTAGTTGTAACGCCAGCTGGTGTACTGAAAAAAACTGTGTCCAACTTGCTAATATGTTCAGGTTCTATAGCCTTCATCGGCTGATCGTGAATATTCACAAGATGTGGATATTTTTGAGAAAAGACCGTTCCCACTTCTGAGGAAGTGAATAAATCTATCTGTTCAATTTCCGGATGGTTTTGCAGCAACCGTATCAACTCTAGGCCACCATATCCAGACGCTCCTACGATTCCAACCTTCAACGCCCTCACCTCTTTATTCATTAAAGACAAGTATACGGATGTATAATTATAAAGTCAACTGTATTTTTATTTATTAACAGTCTATTTATAAATTCTCTTTTCGTTCTTATATAGAAAATCTATAACTTCCTCTTCACTATATGTTATTATTATGGAGAGTATAATATGATCAAATGAATAAGAAACTTTCAGGAGGCTATTATGGTAGATTTATTAAAATTATCCGGTAAAAACATTGTGATTATGGGTGTGGCAAATGAACGTAGTATTGGTTGGGGAGTCGCAAAAGCATTATTCTCCGTTGGTGCGAATGTCATTTTTACATACCGTAAAGATCGCTCTCGTGATAAATTAGAAAAAGCTTTAGCTAAAAGTGAATTTACAGCCACACAAATTGTACAGTGTGATGTGAATAGTGATGAGAGCATAGAGCAAGCTTTCAAATCGATTGGCGAACACGTTGGTGTTATTCATGGCGTAGTTCACTCCATCGCATTTGCACATCAACAAGACTTGCATAATCCATTCGTGGAAACGACTCGTGAAGGATATGCATTCGCACAAGATTCTAGTGCATATTCATTGGTAGCGGCAGCACGTGAAGCCCGTCATTATATGACAGAAGGTGGAGCGATCATTACGATGAGTTATTTAGGAGCGGAACGAGTTCTTGAAGGCTATAACGTAATGGGTGTTGCAAAAGCAGCTCTTGAAGCTTCTGTACGCTACTTAGCATCTGAGCTAGGTGAACAAAATATCCGTGTCAATGCAATCTCTGCCGGAGCGGTTCGTACATTGTCCGCAAAAGGTGTTCCTTCCTTTAATACCATCCTTAGTCAAATTGAGGAACGCGCGCCACTAAAACGTAATGTCAAACCTGAAGAAGTTTCAGATATGACTGTGGCGATGCTAAGTAGTTTATCGAGTGGTGTGACAGGTGAAGTTATCTATGTGGATGCTGGCTACCACATTATGGGGTAATCTTATTAAGGATTCTCTTAGGAGAATCCTTTTTTATGAGCTCTTTCCACAAAAATACAATTAATTATCGAAATACATACACTTTTCAAAGTACTTCAGGAGGAATTTCAAATGAATAGATTTACCAAATTCGATACGTTCAAATTGGGGCTGACGATGTTTGCTCTCTTTTTTGGTGCTGGAAATATGATTTTCCCACCGCTGCTAGGTCAACTAGCAGGAACACAAACATGGATCACGCTGGCTGGTTTTTTAATTACAGGAGTCGGCCTTCCCTATCTTGGCATAATTGCAGTCACTATGAGTGGCAATCAATTAAATGATTTAGCTGGAAAAGCATCACCTGTATTCGCCATGATATTTCCATTAGTTATATATTTAGCACTTGGACCGTTCTTCGGTGTTCCGCGTACAGCGACTGTTTCATTCGAAATAGCCGTTTCACCATTTGTACCGGATTCGTATTCTAGGTTAGCATTGATGCTCTTCTCCATTATATTTTTTGCGGTGACGATTTGGCTCTCATTTAAGCCGAATAAAATAGTCGATCGCTTCGGAAGTATTTTAACTCCGATATTGCTAGCTATCGTAACGTTCATTGTCGTGACGGGTATTATTAATCCCGTAGGCAAAGCGGGCGTGCCACAAGGATCTTATGCAGAAGATTATTTTTACAAAGGATTTATTGAAGGATACGGAACAATGGACGCAATGGCAGCGCTAGTCTTCGCTATTATCGTCATTAATGCCGTGAAGGCGAAAGGTATTACAGATAGAAAAGCGATTACTTCCATTACGATGAAAGCAGGATCTATCGCAGTTATCGGGCTGAGTTTCGTCTATGCTGGATTAGCCTATTTAGGGATGACAAGCCGCTCTGTAGCGGAAGGCGCAACGAACGGCGGAGATATTTTAGCAAAACTTGCGTATGCCTTGATGGGTAATAACGGTTTATACTTACTTGGGCTTGCAGTAACACTAGCTTGCTTAACGACTTCGGTTGGATTGACGACTGCAAGTGCTACCTATCTTTCTAAAATCGCTCCTAAGATTTCTTATAAAGCGTTCGTCTTTATTATTTGTTTGTTTTCTACGATAGTCGCGAATGTCGGCCTCACGCAGTTGCTTGCAGTGATGATTCCAGTACTAGGTGGAGTATATCCTCTAGCCATTGTCTTAATTACCTTTAGATTGTTACACCCGTTATTTAAAGGCTATCATGAAGTATATAATTACGGTTTACTAGCAGCAGGTCTTATTGGATTCTTTGATGTGTTACGAGCATTCAATATCGATCTGGTACCGGTTACATATATATTGGAATTCTTACCTTTATATGAGCAAGGCGTCGGTTGGATTTTGCCTGCTATAGCGTTTGGCGCAATAGGTTTTATTGTCGCTTCCGTTCAAGGTAAGCCTCGCGTTGAATAGTAAAAAGCCTGCGGACATTCCGCAGGCTTTTTATATACTTATTACATTTCTTTCATCAATCCCTTATTCCCTTTTGTAATAATGGATTCGTAATCGATATATTCATAGATGTCATCCTCGATATGGCCGCTGAACTTTTTGAGTTCTCCCACTGTAAGATCTTCAATTGCTTTGTTTTCTTGTTCACAATAAATGATGATTTTTCCAACGATTTCATGAGCATCTCGGAATGGCGTACCTTTTGCGACTAAGTAGTCGGCCACTTCTGTCGCATTCAAGAATCCACCTTTAATTGCAGCTTTCATATGCTCTGCATTTACTTGTAGAGTGTCGATCATTTTAGACATGATTTCCAAGCAGTCAAGAACAGTATCTAATGCATCGAAGAATTGTTCTTTGTCTTCCTGCATGTCTTTATTATATGTTAATGGCAAACCCTTCAACGTCGTCAGTAAAGCGAATAAAGAACCATATACTCGTCCTGTTTTACCACGGATCAGTTCTGCCGCATCCGGATTTTTCTTTTGAGGCATTATACTACTTCCTGTTGAGTAAGCATCTGAAATCGTGATAAAGCGGAACTCTTGGCTACTCCAAAGAATAAGCTCTTCACTCAATCTACTCATGTGCATCATGATTAACGAGAAGTCGGACATCAATTCTATTAAATAGTCACGATCGCTGACCCCGTCAAGAAAGTTATCTACCGGCTTATCGAACCCTAGTAATGCGGTCGTCACCTGGCGATCAATATCATGCGTCGTACCAGCAAGCGCACCACAGCCAAGTGGATTTTCATTCAGAATCTCAGCAGCATTTTGTACACGTTTTTTATCGCGCTTGAACATTTGTGCATAAGCACCTAGATGATGTCCGAAAGTGACGACCTGCGCGCGTTGCAAATGTGTATAGCCCGGCATAATAACGTTGTTTGCTTTTCCTTTCGCTTCAAGTGAATCAATTAAGACCTGCAGCGCATCCATGACAACAGAAGTTTGATTTCTAGCATACTGTCTCATATCAACAGCTACTTGATCGTTTCGACTACGGGCTGTATGCAATTTCTTACCCGTCTCCCCAACTCGCTCCGTCAGATTCATTTCAATAAACGAATGAATATCTTCATAATTACCTTCAATTAGTAATTCGCCCGATTCGATATCCGCCAAAATCGACTGCAAGCCGTTCACTAGCAACTCACCTTCCTCAGGTGACAATAAATCTGAATGAACTTGCATCGTTACGTGCGCGATACTACCCGCGATATCCTCTCTATATAATCGATAATCAACCGGTAAGGAGCTATTAAACTTCTCCATGATCTCATCTGCTTTACTACTAAAACGTCCGCCCCAAAGTTTCATTATTCATCAAACCTCTCAATTCGTATTTTTATACGTATAATTGTATAGAAATTATGTTCATTAGTATCTCGTATCTTTTCTATTCTTTTATTTTGACACAGTAGACGACAATTTTCTACTTTGAGTGATGTAGTACTTTCTTGCATAAACCGTATAGCTATGGGATAATGATTTCACTACAAATGAATGAGTGATGACAATGAGAAACCTTGTCCCAATCCAACAATTAAAATTATGTATGACCTCGCCCAAACTAAGCGAGGTTTTTTTGTTGCTTAGAGGAAACACTGTTAGAGGAGGGAAACATTTATGACTATTCAAGTACGCGAGCATTCCACTTCTGCGATTATGGCTATCTGGATCAGTTTATTGAGTAATGTGATCTTGACTATATTAAAACTGGTAGTCGGCTTTGTTTTTAGAAGTCCCGTTTTACTTGCAGATGGTTTCCACAACGCGGGTGATGTGGTAGCTTCTGCTGCCGCACTGACTTCCATGCAAATTTCAAAACGTCCGGCAGATGAAGATCACCCATATGGACACGGTAAAGCGGAAGTAATTGGTTCAAGTATCGTCGCTATTATTTTAGGGCTAGCCGCGATCTATATTGCTTTCGAAGCGATCATGGCATTATTTGAAGATCCTGCTACAGCCAGTAGGATCGCCTTACTAACAGCCATCGTATCGCTAATTTGGAAATATGTACTCTATATTTACACAATACGTATCGGTAAAGCAGAAAATAGTAAAGGTCTGATCGCGACAGCGTATGATCACTTAGCTGATGTCTATGCCTCGTTTGCTGCAGTAGTAGGTATTGGACTAGCCTTAATTGGAGATGCTTACGAATGGCCACTACTCACATATGGTGATCCCATCGCAGGTATTATCGTCTCTATTCTTGTCTTTAAAATCGCTATCGATATCGGTAAGGAAAGTATTGATATATTAATGGAGAAAAGTGTTTGTGATGAGCGACTAGTCGCATTTGAAGAATTGATTCACTCCATTCCAGAAGTTAAGCGAATTGATCGCCTGCGCGCAAGAGAACATGGACATTACGTATTGGTCGATATTCGAATTGGTATTAGTGGTGATTTGACGATACAAGAAGGCCATATTATCTCGAGTAGATTACGTAATTTGATCATGGCAAAAAATGAAGACGTCGATGAAGTATTAATTCACCTAAATCCGTGGTATCCCGAAAAACAATCCGTTATACTTACTAACGAGGAGTGAATAAAATGAGTACAGTAACAATCAAAACAATAGAAGTATGTGTAAAGGAAACAGAGGAAACAGTACGCTTTGCGGATGAGCGCTTTTTACAGGAACCCATCTCTTATTTGAAATCTAATATAGCTGAATTTCTTTTTGTCGAGTCCCCTGACTTTGATGAAATCAAAGTGGATTCGCTGGCACTTGAAGTAGATGACATGTTTAAAACGTATATGGCTTTATTTGGTTTACAAGGTAAGAAAAAAGAAGGCGAAACTATTCGCACATTTATTGAGGAAAAACTTCAGCATAATCTACATGGTTTTAGTATTTCATTTTCCGATAACGAAGGTTTCTGGGAATTGAATATTCCGTTTGATTCTCTTAAAGGTTTTGACGAGAAGATGTCTATCCAAGATGCATTACAACTTCTGTATGAAATACTTGGCGATTTGCATAAAATGAGAGCAAATAACTAATGGCTTCACAATTTATATATACGTATATTCGGCATCGAGATGAACAGGAATTATGTCGAATGGAAATGCGGTCTTTTTTCGGTTACGACGTAGAGGACAACGTGATTGTAAGTGATATTGGCGTTAATCCGTCACGAAGTCCGTTCATACAAACTCGACTCGAAGTCTTATTAGATGCAGACAGTTTAGAATTGCTGACAGAAAAAGCTTCTAAGCTAGAGATTGATCAATTATTTAAGACCGTCTGCTTGAACGATATGACACTTTCAACAACGGCTAAGATTGGTCATGATACTCGTCGTGAAATTGAGCGTACAATTGGATTACAAATCAAAGGCGAGCCTGAACTTGACCATCCTGAAGTGTTCATCGGCATCATGCAATTGGACGGTCGTTGGTATGCAGGAAATGTACTTTACAGTTCTTCTGATTGGTACTTACACCAACAGAAGCCGCACATGTACTCCACTGCGCTTAGTACACGTTTAGCCAGAGCTGCCGTCAATATTGCAGTACCGCATCCTGAAGGCAAACGCGTCATCGATCCTTGCTGTGGAATCGGAACTGTCCTTGTTGAGGCATTATCTATGGGTATCCCTATTGAAGGTCGTGATATAAATCCGCTTGTCGTCTATGGCTCAAGGAAAAACATCGACTACTTTGATTTGAAAGGCAATGTCACTATAGGTCCCATTGCTGAAGTCGACGAAGAATATGATGTGGCCATTATCGATATGCCCTATAATTTATTTACGCATATTACAGCAGAAGGCCAACTCGAGATTCTGAAAGAAGCTCGCCGTTTTGCTAAAAGCTGTTTAATTATTACGATTGAAAATATGGATGAAATGCTTGAAATTGCTGGATTTGAGATAGCGGATCGTTGCCTTGCACGCAAAGGAACGTTTTCACGTGAAGTAGTCCTATGTAAATAAAAAAAGACGAGTGAGGATTTTTCTCTCACTCGTTTTTTTATTGTATCTAAAGACTTTTTAAAATATGATAAAGGAAGATTGGGGGGGGTGTTAATGAAACGTTTTTTGTCAGCAATTATAGCTACTATCTTATTTGCAATTGTATACTCCGCCATTTCCTATGCACCTGAATCACAACGGGAACCGAATACCTATTATTTCGGATTCACTGAAACTATAGTATTTGTCATGCTATACGGGGGACCTGTCTTTTTACTAATTGGAATTCCCCTATCAATTATGATTGATAAGTCAATAGAAAATAAAAAATCACAGTACATAAAGAAGCTAGTTTTCTATTCAGTGGCTGGTCTTCTAATTGGTGCGCTATTCCCTCTTGTTCTATTGCCTGGACTGAATTTAGCGTCGCTGATTGTCTTATATGCCGGTATTGGTCTTATGGCAGCAAATATTTATTTTCATACATTTCTGTTGTTACCTTTCAGTAATAAAACACCAAGAAATTTAGAGAAATAATGCGATTTGTTTGAGTTTACAAAAACAGTAAAGAAAGTATAGCAGTTTCTACTGACTTGGATATCCTACTTATAAAAAATATTTGAAGAGTGTGAATTTTATAATATAGGGGAAACAAAAGTATCAGAGCATTTATCTATCACGTCATTCTATTTTACAGTGAGCTCTTATTACTTTCCAAGGAGTGAAGTCTATGTTTATTAGTATTATGAAGCTTTTGAGTGTTCTTTATCTATGGACATGGTTCATCTGGCCGTTCGTTTTTGTTATTTCTATAATTTATGCGATCAAGGAACTCGTGCAGGAAGAGCCTGCATTTATGAAGCCAGCCATCATTGCGTCGGTGGCCTTACTCATTATTCTCTCAGGGATCGCCTCCCCTGCTTTGTTTTTATGAGTTTTTGAAAAGAAGTGATCGAAGTCGGCTTTTTATGACTTCGATCACTTTTTTGTTCTTAATTATTTGATATGGAAACTGTGCGTCAAAAGGATGGCATTAGTGTTGGGGTGGAGATTGGCGGCGAGTGCAAAGATGTGCTCCTAATGCTTCGCTTTTACTCGCAAAAGCCGTTCTTCGTTACGGCTCTTCCGCAGGCCCATGGGAAAGCGTCCGCCAACTGTAGCCTCCATCCTCTCGCATTCACTAAGTAAATAACTATTCCGAAGCACTTGCTTTTGAATTTAAATAATTTCTCTTCTTCTAACACTCCCAACCAACACAAAAAAGGATGCCCAGTTAAGGACATCCTTTTAAATAGTACTTATTTAGTCAAGGACACTGTATAATCCGCAAGCAAACGTGCTCCGTAGCCCGTTGCTGACTTCGTATAATACCCTTTTGACTTCTGCTTATCCATAACGCCCGCCATGTCCACATGCAACCAGTTGTTCTTCGGTGCGAACTTACGCAAGAAGAGACCAGCCGTGATCGAACCTGCAACAGTTAAAGAACTCATGTTGTTGCAATCTGCATAGGCGCTATCAAGTGTTTCTTCATACTCATCAATTAAAGGAAGTGGCCAAACGAAGTCACCGTTTTGATCACCAATTTTCTTCATTTTATTAGACAACTCTTCATCACCGAAAACTCCGCCGACTTCCGTACCGAGTGCCGCAACAACCGCGCCAGTCAATGTGGCGATATCGACTGTGTAATCTGCATTTAATTCACCTGCACGAATTAATCCATCAGCTAAAATCAAACGGCCTTCTGCATCGGTATTACCGACTTGTACGCTAATACCATTCTTGTATTGAATCACTTCGCCCGGCATAACAGCGTCAGGTCCAGGTGTATTTTCAACCATCGGAATTAACACAACTACATTCACTTTGGCATCTGAATGAGCTAGAAGTGACAATGCACCACTCACAGCTGCTGAACCGCCCATATCCATACGCATGTCACTGTCATCGCGGCCGCCTTTCAAGCTAATACCGCCTGAATCATATGTTACGCCTTTTCCGACAAGAGCTACGAGTGGTTTCGATGCATCTGTCTGCAATGTCATCTCTACGAAAGAAGGCTCGTATTTACTACCGCGGCATACCGTTAATACACCATTCATTTCGCGTTCTTCAATTTCTTTTTTGCCAAGTACATCGATTTTCACTTTCGTTCCTTTAAAATGATCTTTTAATACTTCAGGATATGTCTCTGGGTTTAGCACATCAGAAAGTTCATTCATCAAGTCACGAGAAAAAGCCATAGCTGCTGCACGCACTTCTCCTAATTTGACCGCTGCATTGTCTGCACCTTTAACATCTAATATAGTGACGGGGTCCGCTTTTTTAGATTGGTAACGATCAAAGTTATAAGCACCGAGGTGCCATCCTTCGACGAAAGCCGTCACTGCCTCGTCTTGAGATGGCCACTTTTGTCCTAGCTGATCTGCTTGAATCGAAGCAGAATCTACTTTTTGTGCCGCAAGATTACGAGAGATTTCTCCTGCAATACTGCGAATTGTATCTACTGTTTTCCATTCTTTATTCTTTATAACAACTAGTTGTTTTCCATCATGTATAAATGTGGAAAATCCTCCAGCTTGATTGTCGACAAATTGCTTCACCAAAAGATTCTTCGTTATTTGTCCATCTGTTGCGAATAAAATTTCTACATTAATTTTCATAATTATAATAGCTCCCTTCACTATTTCGGTTTCCTAAATAGCTTATCACTTTTTACCTGATAGCGCTAAGAAGAGAGTTGCCAGTGGTCCTAAAAACAAGGATAGTATAAACCAGTTCAATCCACTTCTGTTTTTTCCTTGCGCTAATACTGCATTGATTAGAGCTAACGTACCCCATCCTACGAAATATCCTTCACTCATTTTTCATCACTCCGTTATCTAGTTGTATAGTATGTATACGATTTACCTAACAAGTTAGTTTCATTAATAGCTTTTAACGTAAAAAAAGGACACCTTTGATGTCCTTTTTTACACATGACTTTTTAACTACCTATTGATGTAGGAGCGTTATCATCAGTCGCATTTTGGAAGTTCTGATTACCGACTTTAGCGCGCACTTCCTCTTCTGTTAACGGCGGAGGAATTTCATGGTCTGCCAACTCTTTGTTTTCAAGTGGAACTTCTATGTTCTCCATAGCAGCATTCTTCGCATCCATTTGGCGCCCATATTGCTCACGTTGTTCTACAGTAGTCCGTTGTTCTTTTGATAAATCAGCCATTTCATCACCTCAATCGTACATTTTCACTTATTTTTCCCGTTATTTGCTATACTAAACCTATTAAGTGAAACGGAAGGAGAGGTGCTACGTGACAACGATTTTAGTGGACGCAGATGGCTGTCCGGTAATCAATGAAACGATTGCGATTGCTAAAGAGTACGGTCTACCTTGCGTGTTAATATGTGACACTGCACATGAAATGCACCGAGAAGGCGCAGAAACGATTACTGTTTCCAAAGGTGCCGACGCAGTCGATTTTGTATTGGTGAACCGCATAAAAAAAGGCGATATCGTCGTAACTCAAGACTATGGATTGGCCGCTATGGCGTTGGCAAAACAAGGTTTGCCACTTGATCAGAATGGCAGATGGTACACAAATGACAATATCGATCAATTACTTGCGGCACGTCATAAAGCTCAGAAAATCCGCCGAGCAGGAGGTCGTTTGCGAGGTCCCAAAAAACGAACTACTGAACAAAATGAAGGATTCATTATTAGTTTGCGTGAATTATGTAAAACCATTCAACCTTAAATTAGTCCATATTATACAACAAGAGATCGCAAAGATTACTTGCGATCTCTTGTTGTATAATCTTTACGGCTTTACGAGAATAACTAAAACATCAGAGTCTTCTACTGCTTGTAAACTATGTCTTTCTAACGGTACCATATGCAAGACATTATCTGGTGTTACATCCACCGGCTCGCCTTCCACTATGAACCGTACCTTTCCTTTACGCACGATGATGAATACTTCTTTATTCGCATCATGCTCAGCTACTTCCTCTCCTGTACGCAATTGAATATTCATAAAAGTTGCATTGTCGACATTCGCTACTTTCTCCACATGCTTTTTCTTTTCAGACAGTTGATTTTTTGTATCAATCAATTTCATTAGTCTTCTCCCCTTTCAGAATTTCTTGCATAATCAGTTCATACGACTTCAGTTTATCATGAAAGTTATATGTAATAGAAACGAGCATGATTTCTTGTGCTCCAAAATCTTGCGCTATTTGTTCCAACTGCCTACGGGCCGATTCTGGTGTCCCTACAATCATCCGCTCACGGTTTAATTGAACCAACTCCCGTTCCAGTTGACTATATGGATATGCTGCTGCTTGTTCTGGTGAAGGTGTACCCTCTACTTTCATTCCTTGCTGTTGCATAATCATTAACAGATCCAATGAAGACGCAATCCAATCTGCCTTTTCTTCCGTCTCTGCACAAAACAAAAATACCGCTACTGCTTGCTTTGGTGAAGACGTAAACGCAGAAGCTTGAAAATGCTCTCGATAAAACTTCGCTGCTTCCCTGCCCCCTTCACTATTGATGAATTGTGCAAACATATAAGGTAAACCTTTTTGAGCCGCTAAACTCGCTGACTCTTTGCTTGTGCCTAACATCCAGACGGGTGGTGCATTATTTGTGAGTGGGGTTGCTTTCAATCCTTCATATCGATGATCTTTAGGCAATGTATCGTGAAGATACATGTGTAGGTCATCAATTTGTTGAGGATATTGATCACGATTTAGATATTCACCGTTGTTAAGAGCATAAGTTGCTCGAGGCATTCCCGCTGGTGCACGCCCTATACCCGCATCAATTCTCCCAGGAAACAGAGCTTCTAACACTTTGAAGTTTTCCGCCACCTTATAAGGGGAATAGTGAGGTAGCATGACACCGCCTGAGCCAATTCGGATAGTCGAAGTGACTGTAGCCAAATGCGCCATCAGAATTTCAGGGGATGAACCTGCTAGAGTTGGAGCATCGTGATGTTCAGAGACCCAAAAGCGGCTATAGCCTAATTCTTCGGCTTTCTTCGCCAAGCAGGTAGTTTGCTGAAAAGCTTCATGAGCATCACTGCCGGATGTAATGGGAGATTGATCTAATATACTTAATTGTATCTTCAAGACAAGTCCTCCTCTTCTTTAGCATATAGTCTACAAGAAGCCACGGCATAATTCACTGCTCGCGCTCGCCATCAATTTAAATGGAGGTTACCCTATGCCAATCATCCAATCAGTTAGTACAGTTAGCCCACCTGTTGATTTGCCACAGGAAGAAGCTATGACATTTGCACGCTCTTTATTTTCGGATTCATTTAAAGATATCGACCGCTTATTGAAAGTGTTCCAAAACGGCGAAATTGATTCACGACAAGTATGTATGCCGTTAGAATGGTACGCGGAGCCACATGATTTTGAAACGAAAAACAACTTATATATTCAGCATGCTGTTGCACTTGGTAAACAGGCAGTCGAGCAATGCCTCAACAATACGACAACACTTGAGCGCTCAGTGAATGCAGCTGAAATAGATGCGATATTCTTTGTTTCAAGTAGCGGAATTGCCACACCAAGTATCGATGCCCGTCTTATTAATCAATTACCATTTCGACATGATATTAAACGTATTCCTATTTGGGGTCTGGGTTGCGCAGGTGGTGCTTCAGGTATGAGTCGTGCTTTTGATTACTGTAAAGCCTATCCTGAATCGAATGTTCTCGTTCTCGCTATAGAGCTTTGCAGCTTAACGTTTCAACGAGACGATGTATCAAAAAGCAACTTGGTCGGTGTATCGTTATTCTCTGATGGTGTAGCTTGCGCACTTGTTTCTGGAGAACAGTCTACCGTTAAAAGCCTACGTCCGATGCCCCATATCCGTGCTACTTCTTCACGTTTCATGCCTGATTCAGAGGATGTGATGGGCTGGGACATTAAAAATGATGGTTTGCATGTCGTATTTTCAAAGAGTATTCCAAACGTCATTAAAAGTTGGTTAGGACCATTTGTCCATCAATTCGTGGAAGAACATGATCTTTCAATGGAGGATGTACAGCATTTTGTTGCCCATCCAGGCGGTAAAAAAGTATTAGATGCCTATCAAAAAGCACTGGATATGGATCAAGAGCAAACCGCTACGTCGAAAAAGATACTGCAATATCATGGAAACATGTCGTCTCCTACTGTGCTCTATGTACTCAAGGATTTTATCGAGCAACAGCCTGCCGAAGGAGAATTCGGTTTAATGGCAGCACTTGGTCCAGGTTTCTGCGGTGAATTATTGTTGTTGGAGTGGCAGTAAGATGGGCAGGCTTTTCCTGTTCGTTTTTATCATCGTCGTCGTTCAACGCTTAGTCGAATTGGTCGTCGCTAATCGTAACGAGAAGTGGATCCGCAATCGAGGCGCAATAGAAATCGGCGCGTCTCATTATAAATGGATGGTTTTGATGCATACCGCATTTTTCATTTCCTTGCTAGTCGAAGTCCTTGTATTCGATCGCCCACTATCGCCCGTCTGGGGGATCTTACTTGCAATTTTCCTATTGATGCAAGTACTGCGTGTCTGGTGTCTATCGTCGTTAGGAAAGTTCTGGAACACTAAAATTCTCATACTACCTGGAGCGAACGTACAGAAAAAAGGACCTTACCGTTGGATTCGTCACCCCAATTATGTCATTGTAACAACCGAACTAATTGTATTGCCTTTACTATTCAGTGCGTACTTCACGGCGGGACTGTTTCTATTGCTGAATATCTGGATGTTGTCTGTCCGGATTCCTACTGAAGAACGTGCACTACGAGAACTGACAAATTATAATGAAGTGTTTTGATGAAAAAAGAATGAAGACAAATCCTGGATAACGAGGACTTGTCTTCATTCTTATTATTTTTTTCATTCACGTTTGCCTATAAGCACACTTAGGTAGTTGATCGTAAGTGTCACATAGCATCAAGGTGCCATGCTAGTTATTTAGTTTTTATTTTATTCACAAGCTCGTCCGTCTTTATTGCCGTCCATCTGTTCTTTATATGCCGGATGGCCTTTTTTAACGCCTTGCGGGTATACTTTACGAAGCTCTGTACAGTTCTTGAAGTCTTGGGTTTCGCCATATACAGGAATCTTCACAGAATCTGCAGGATATTTCTCACTGTCAAAACCTCGGTCAGTTGTATAGTCTTCCAACGTCCAAATTCCGATACCCGACTTCTTCGCTTGTTGCTCCGCTTTTTTAAATGCATCTAGATGCCGTGTATTAGGTGGATACACATAAGCGACTCTCGCTAATCCTTCTTTCAATAACTGTTCTTGCACACTCTTTCCGTCTATGTAAATATACGCCAATAATCTGCCGTATTTATCATATTTCCCGCCAACATCAAACTCAATTTCGAGCTGACCTTTTTGCAGCAGTTCCTGATTACGAACCTTTGCTTGTTGTCCATACGGCTGCTTGCCAAGACGTGGATGATTCGTTTCTGGTGTATCAATTAATAAATATCGTACATTTTCTTCCTTACCTTCATACATAATCTTAATCGTATCGCCGTCAATTGTTTTCACTAATTCAACAGGAATCAAACCTTGACGACTCGGCTCTTGTTCCTCGTCTTCAAACAGTTCAGGGAAATATATGGCGAAAACCGCAATCCCTACTGCTATTAAGAATGAATTGATCATTTTCTTACGTTTATTATGTGTTGTTTTTTGCGTTGTTTTGTTATTCATTAAGACCTCTTTTCTATAAGCTTAAACCTAAAAAGGCTAAGCCTATTCCTACTATGAACGTGACAAGTGTATAACCAACGGCTTGGAGTTTTTGACCTTTAGTCCAGTACGTCCAAATCTCTTTCATTAATGTAGAGTAGGTCGTTAAAGCACCTGCTACGCCAGTTGCTAAAAATAATGTCCAACCGATTGAAAGGTTTGAACCTATAATCCAACCGATGAAGAAACTGCCTATAGAATTAACGACTAGTGTTCCATAGGGGAAACGGTCACGATTGAGCTTGGCAGATACTTCGAAACGCAAAAGTGCTCCTATAAATCCGCCACACCCCACTGCTATGAGATGCCAGATCATGACGATCGCCTCCTAGCAAATGAAAAACCAAGCGCCGCCATAGCTAATCCACCTACTAGACTACTACCTACGTAGACACCCGCAAGTACAAAAAATCCGTCACGTAGCAATTCAACCGTTTCTACACTGACTGCGGAAAATGTCGTGAATGCACCGAGGAATCCTGTAGTTATTACCGTCACTGCTAATGCGGTGAGACTTCCTCCAAGACGAGCACGTTCCACTATATAGCAAAGTACAAACGTACCGACCATGTTTACTAAGAAAGTTGCGACAGGAAAAGAACCACTGACGATCAACAACTGACCGATCAGCAGCCTTGTGCTCGCTCCAAAAGCCCCGGCCACACCTATGTACAGACGCTTTCTCATATGTTCACGACCTTATTTCATTCGATAATATATCCGAGTGAATGAAGTACATTATTGATGAATGATTGTGTATATAAATAAACCCCTTCACGCTCTGGTGCTTGGATCACATCATGCTCAACATCTCTCCATCGCTTCCATTGTAGTTCAGATAAATTTTGAGCAAATGCCCACTTCCGTGTGTAATCGGTATTCGTAATTTGATCGGCTTCTCCCGTATGAAGTAATAACGGCACATCTTGAATAATTAAATCTGGTTGCAAGACCGATTTCATAAGGGTCTGTAATTCACGGTACCAGCCGCCTGTCACTATCGGAACATACATTGGATCTTCAGCGTATTGCTCTAAGAATTCGGGATTACGCGATAAAAGTTCAGGCGTAATTTCATGATCCAAAGTCATCGATTGAGACCATTTTGTAAACATTTTCGCCCGTATTGGTGGATGATGTTCCAAGTGTAGCCAAGGTGATGTACAGATCACTCCCGCACATTCGATACGTTCCATCTGTAATAACCGAAGTAAGAATGTAGCTCCTAAACCATGACCAAATAAAAATACGGGTAAATTATCATCTAAGCCGCTTCGGATCATTTTCTTGATAAATCTGCGGTAATCCTTAAATGCTTCTGCATGTACCTCGACACTTTCTTTACCGTGACCAGGTAAATCTCCCGCTACAACGTGAAAACCATCACGTTGAAATTTCTGTATAAGCCATTCATATCTTCTATGATGTTCATAGGCATTATGTACGAGAACAATCACACCTTTTGCCTTACCTTCTGCTTCCCATTTCCACAAAGTTATCACTCCTTATTTAGCTATCTTATTCTATCTATTTCATTCTTATGTTTCACAAAAACTAAATGTTTGTTACGATAAATTATACATGATTATTTAGAAAAGAGGAGATTTGATTGATCTATCCATACGAAGGTAAATTACCAGAGATTGACCCATCCGTCTATGTTGCAGACTACGTAACGATTTCAGGAGATGTAACGATAGGACCCGAATCATCTATATGGTTCAACACCGTTATACGCGGGGATGTATCGCCTACTATTATTGGACGCAAAGTAAATATCCAAGATTTCTGTTGTCTACATCAAAGCCCCAAGTTTCCATTAATTCTCGAAGATAACGTGACGATCGGCCACAAAGTAATGCTTCATAGCTGCACAATTAAAACCGGTGCACTCGTTGGCATGGGCGCCACCGTGCTCGATGGGGCTGAGGTTGGTGAAGGTGCATTCATCGGCGCTGGCAGCTTGGTAACCCCAGGCAAGAAGATCCCACCTAATACATTAGCACTCGGCTCTCCTGCTCGTGTCGTTCGTGATTTGACTGATGAAGATCGGGCAGATATGACAAGAATCGTCAATGACTATGCACGTAAGGGTCAATTATATAAAGCGTTGCAAGGTTAATCGAGGCGCCCGTGACTAGCGGGTGCCTTGTTAGCTCCATCCCTGTGTCCGATACACACTCCATTAACATATCATAGATTAACAGACGGTTCGCATGGCCCGCCTTTTAGAATGATAAGAACTTTACTTGACCTAATCTAATCAGTTACAGGTTTTCACTGTATATATGACTTAAGTTCGACTCGAAATGTTTCTACTACGTAAAAAATCAGTAGTTTAAATTTTTTCAGAAACAAAAAAGCAGCCCCAGAGCTGCTTTTTTGTTGAACTTATTTCCAGCCTACTTCATTCATCAATTCTACAGCTTTCGGATTATACTTTCCGTAATCTGTGAAGTCCACTTTTTGTGGTGTGAATGTACCCCATTCAGCCATTACTTCTGGTAATTTTGCTTCTTCGTTCACTGGGTACTCAAAGTTTTCTTCAGAGACTTGTTCTTGTGCTTCCGCAGTCGTTAAGTACTCGATTAACTTCACTGCATTTTCTTTGTTTTTACTATGCTTAATTAAGCCAGCACCACTGATATTAATATGTGTTCCTGTCGTTTCTTGGTTCGGGAAGAATACGCCGATCTGGTCGAACACTTTAACATCTTCCGGTTCGTCTGAAGCAGACATATGTCCTACGTAGTAACTATTCATAATCGCTACGTCACCAACACCTGCAACGATGGCACGCGCTTGGTCGCGGTCTCCGCCTTCAGGTTCACGTGCTAAGTTATCTGCAATTCCTTGCGCCCATTCTTTAGCTTTTTCTTCGCCATCAATTGCGATCAAGGATGCCATCAACGATTGGTTATACAAGCTGTCGGATGAACGAACAAGTAATTTGTCTTTCCACTTGTCTGTTGCAAGATCTTCATAAGTTGATAATTCTTCAGGCTTCACACGATCTTTTGAATAGACAATCACACGTGCACGAGTAGATAATCCAATCCACTGATTGTCTGTGTCGCGAAGCTCTGCTGGTACTGTTTTATCGATTTCTTCAGATTCAACGGGTTGCAAAAGACCTTCCTCTTTTGCTGTGTTCAAGATTCCCCCATCTACTGTGATGAATAAATCAGCAGATGTATTTTGTCCTTCACGCTTTAGACGCTCTATCAATTCTGGCGCTTTTGCTTCGATCACATTTACTTTAATGCCTGTCTTCTCTGTGAAATCTTCGTAAAGAACTGCGTCTACGTCATAATGTCTAGCCGTATAGACGTTCACTTCTCCACCCGTTTTCTCATCTTCTGTTGCATCTGTTGTATCTTCAACAGGAGTATCTTCTTTTGCTGGTTCGTCCTTCTGTTTCCCTTGATCGGAACTAGAGCTACAAGCGCCTAAAACTGCGGCAAGCATCAATAGTGCGACTGCCCATAAAAACTTCTTCAAATTGATTTCTCTCCTTGTTTTCTCATCTACATTGCCTATCTCTACGCTTTAATGAGAATCGTTTTCAGTGTTAAAGAAATTGTAATACAATTCCGAGTATAAGTCTAGTATTCGTTTTCTTTTATTACTGTAGATAAAATAAGAGTATCGGAATCCCTTCCGACACTCTCTATTACCGCATTATACAGTTATTGATTCTTTGTCTGAACCAACATATGTTGCACAATCAATATAGATTGTTCGATCACAAATTGCGTCCACATCTGCTTGATCATGTGATACAAACAAACATGTAATATTTGCTTTTCGCAAGATATCTCGAACTTCCATTCGAATCAACGACTTTAAATTTGTATCCAGATTACTGAATGGCTCATCCATCAACAGGATAGAAGGTGAAGGCGCCAAAGCTCTTGCCAATGCTACACGTTGCTGTTGTCCCCCACTAAGTTCATGAGGATAGCGTTTGGCGAAATCTTGCAATTGAACGAGTTCCAACATCTCATCTAAACGCTTCTTTTTCTCTGAACGCTTCATTTTATGCAGGCCAAAGCAAATGTTTTCACTTACTGTCAGATGTGGAAACAGTGCATAGTTCTGAAACACCATTCCCACACCGCGTTTTTCTGCCTCAATATATGTCTTATCTCCTACAATCAGTCTGCCGTCCAATTCGATACTACCCGCCGTAGGATCTTCTAAGCCCGCAAGTAAACGTAGCAAGGTACTTTTTCCGCTACCGCTCGCACCTACAATTCCTACGATTCCCCCTTTTTCAATTGAAAATGAAAAGCGATCAATGACAGGCGGCTGTTTTTTTGAATACCGAAATGATAAATTTTGAATGTCTACGAACATAGTTTTCACTTCTCCTCAAATTTTAAAATAATAATCACCGACAAGATGCTTAAACAAATTAATAACAAGGAGGATGGTGCTGCTTCATAAATTCGTTCATCAATCGCATATTGATACGTCCGTGTCGCCAGCGTATCAAAGTTAAATGGACGCAATAATAAAGTCAGAGGCAATTCCTTCATAATTTCAAGGAATGCTAGCGCAAAGCCAATTAAGATTGAACCGCGTAATAATGGAAACTCTACTCTCCAAAAGGTGTATGTCAAACTACGTCCTAGTAGGAATGAAGCTTCACGATAAGATGGTGGCACTTTTGTATAACCAGACTCTATTGAGTTGAATCCTTGTGCCATAAACCGAATCACGTATCCCGTAATCAGCATGGCAATCGACATACTTAATACAAGTGTGCCCGATTCTACACCAAACAACTTTGGATAAATAAATGCCAGTTTCTCATCTAACGTAATAAATAACGCCAGCACACCTATTGCGACGACTGCTCCCGGTACCGCATAACCGGACGTCATAATACGCGCAAGTAAATTAGACGAAGCCGATGGATACAAGTTAATCGTACGAGCAGCCAAGATTGCAAAGAAGCTAATAATTAATGCACCGATGAAAGCGGCAAGTAAACTATTGGTTATTAAGCTGATGAAGTCCGAGCGCCATACTTTTTCATATGTTTTTAGTGACCAATAGATCAGTTGAACAAAAGGAATTAAAAAGGCACTCAAGAAAATAGTAAAACAAGAAAGGAATGCTAGCCAAGCAGTCCATCCACGTAACTTTTTGCGTGCGAGTGGTCTGCTTTGTGTCACGTTCGTATCATACTTCCGACCTTTGCGTAAAAAACGCTCGAGCATGAAAATCCCTAATATAATGACGAGCAACCAAGCAGCCAAACGCATAGCTGCATTGATATCATACATTCCGAACCACGTTTGAAAAATTGCAGTGGATATCGTTCGTACACCAAAGAAACTGGCTACTCCATAATCACTTAACACTTCAAAGATGACTAGCATCGATCCTGCAATGATAGCAGGTCGTGCAATAGGCAGTCCCAAACGGAAGAACATTTGGAAGCCATTCAATCCAAGAGTTTTAGCACTCTCAATATACGATGCGCTTTGTTTTTCAAAATAATTGAGCGCAATCATATAGACATACGGGTAGAGAAATAACGTGAGGACAAAAATCGCTCCACGCAATGACATGATCTCGATTGTGCCAGGTGTGAATTGATAATCAAAATGATTGCGAAAAAACGATTGGATGACGCCAGTATAGCTTGTCATCGTACTGTATGTGTAGGCCGCTATATAAGGTGGTATAGCTAACGGTATAATCAATAGCCATTTAAACTGTTTACGAAATGGAAATTCATAGGCTGCAATGATCCAAGCCAGTATCAATCCGATGGTCGTCGAAAGGAATCCGACAGAACCAACTAAAATAACTGACCCTTTTATATAATCAGCAAGCAAAAATTCTTTAATATGTTCCCAGTTTTCGCCTGTCGGCTGGAAGAAACTTAATACCACATAGGCGACGGGCATAATAATGATAAGTGCGCCAAGCATTGTAATGATGAACCAGCTATTTGCACGACGACGAATCTCTCTTAGCCATACAGATGTTTTCATATACATAAACCAACTTTACTACGCACTATGGCGGTTATGATGTACTTTAATTATGACTTACATAATGAAAGTCACTCTCAAGTATATACAATATCTCTGTGCTTTCCAATGTTTTCACAAGAATTCAACAAATCTCTACTGTTTATGTTCTAATCAATAAAATGAAATATATAGAGGGATTACACCGCTACTATTTTCACCGGAAGATCCTTGTATTTAAAAATGAAGACAAACTCTTTTTACGGAGTTTGTCTTCATGCAAAATAATATAGTGGAAATTTATAATTGATTGTCTAACCTAAGCTAGTTTCTCATTTTCTTTTCTAAAGAAACCAAAGATCCCTACTGTTTGTACGATATTAGTAAAGGCTTGCGGATCTGTTTCATTAATAATCCGCTCCAAATCGTATAGTTCATATCTTGTGATGACAACATACAGCATATTCTTATCTTCTTTCGAGTAAGCACCTTTAGCAGGTAGTATTGTGATTCCACGTACCATTTGACGATGGATTGCTTGTTGAAGATCGTCTGCGTGCCGTGTAATAATCATCGCGGTTACTTTTTCATGTCGCGTATGAATCATGTCTATTACTGACGTCGTTACATATAACGCAACCATTGTGTACAGTGCGTTTTCCGGTTCATATAGAATGCCTGCGAATACGATAAGTATACCGTTTAGCAGGAGAAAGTATATACCGATTGGTTTATCTTGCATACGTGATAGAATCATTGCGACAATATCCATTCCGCCGGTAGATGCACCTAGCTTCAAAGATATCCCTACACCAACCCCTGCTAGCACTCCACCGAATACCGCATTCAGCATAATGTCGTCTGACATAGAACGCAATGGCAATAATTCAAGAAATAGTGTAGTGAACGCAACGGATAAAATACTATAAATTGTGAAACCTTTCCCTACTTTAAACCAACCAAGAATAAAGACTGGTATGTTGAAAAGTAATAATAAAATACCTGTACTAATGGTCATATCCAAGTGGTCCTTTAGAACACTTGATACTAACTGGGCTGCACCCGCAAACCCACTCGCATAGACATTTGCATTGATAAGAAAGAAATTTAATGATAGAGCCATAAGTAGCGATCCTAAAATTACAACCGTCACCCGTTTTGCTTCAATGAAAAACATAGCGACCTCCTATGGTAAATAACAATTTAATGCACGAACTAGATTATATCTATTCTTCCCTCATAATGGTACCCCTAAGCGTCATTTAACATAAAAATAGCCACTAAAAATGCAATTATCCTCCTTACCATTCTTACTATGCCACCGATCCGCCACCTGTTCTACTGTCACTACCATTCACAAATATCACGTCTACCGGAATAAATAATGAATCAATTGATGAATTTACGTCAGGTTTGATGCGTCTTCGATTTATTTCGTCATCAGACAAAATAAGCTTCCGAACTACTATTTCTGTCATTCAATGTCGTATATGATAACATCCACACATTATTCTTTCACTAGTGTGAATCTACTATAAATCACAAGTCCCTATTACACTACCAAAACAAAATTAAATAATTAGTTGAACGGTTCGAAAGTTTCAACTATGGATTATACGGTTTAATTCGGAAAAATATCGGCTATATTTAGAGGGGGAATCAAGGAGGAAATGTACGATGAAAACAAACAAAAGGGTATGTGAGTCAAAACGAGACAAAATGATTGAAGAACTCGTTTCAAAAGGGGTATTTAAAATTGATGGGAAACAACTGTACGAATTACCGCTTCAATTATTAATGAAAGAATACGAAGCATTCGGTCAAACCGATATTCAAATGTAATGAAAAATGAGACGTACCCAATTGGGCACGTCTCATTTTTATTTACGCTTCTATAGCTGAAACTTTAGACTTTCTTAAAATCTTAAACAAAATGATGAGTAAAACCGTGATGCCTAGCGCAATTCCTATCACGGAATACTGGAAACGAATTGTCGGAGAGCCTGCTATTGCTGCAATTCCATCCAATATTAAAGGTGAACTAAATTGTCCAATGAAAATCGAACTCGATACGATTGCAATCACTCGGTCACTATGAAGAGGATTAACTAGGCTGAGCGCTTTAACGTTGATCAATGGGAACAAAATCCCTTGGCCAAAACCAATTACGCATGTACAAGCTAAAATTAGTGGGACAGAATGACTTAAAGCCAAACCAGTGAATGCAACCCCCATTAAGAATATACTGATCGGCATGATATAGGATTTCAAGATATCTTGTAGCTGAATCAATGTCAGGCTAGTAATCATACCACCTACAGTTGTAAAAGAAATCACTGTTCCTGCCAATGCTGAGCCACCTATATTGCTTTGCTCCAAGTAGAGTGCCATGTTCGTGGCAACCGAATAGTAAACTAACATAATACCTGCAGAAGCTGCTGCATATCCAAATACAGTCAATGGCATTTTCCGTTTCTCTACACTCTTATCTTGTTTAACCGGTGTATCTTTCGGTAAGAATATAAAGACCAGAATGAAAATCACGACACCCATTAAATACACATTAAACGGAGCTCTCCAACTGATAGCTGCTAAGTAACCTGCTAGCATCATAGTGATGATTCCACCAAAGTTACTGAATGCAGAATTATACCCCATCATCTTCACTTGTTCACGGCCTCTAAAATGATCACTAATTAACGTAATCCCAAGCGGCATGACTAAGCCGACACCAGCTCCTAGCACGAATCGAAAGGCTAGTAACATTTCAATCGTATTGGTAAACTGTGCGCCTACCCCTGCCAAGACATATATGAATAAGCCGATTAGAGCAACAGTCCGTTTCGGTATCCTTGACGTTAACCAACTAGAGATGAATGTAAATGGAATGATCAATAATGAAGGTGCCGTTAATATCAATTTGATAAATACGGGACTGGCCTCTGGGAAGTTTGCGGCAATCAATCCAAGGGCTGGAGATATAGCGGCTCCTGCCATAACCGTGGCCATCGAGATGGATATGATCGTTGGTTTCAACATGCGGTTCATTGGTCATCCCCCTGTTCTGGATGACGTTTTAGTTGGCGTAATACTTTTTCAGCTGATACTTTAATAGGTGAAATCTTGCGAGCATTTGTTAATAATAAGCCATGCACTAATGATAAATGATACACGGCTAATTCTTCTGCATCTCCTTCAATAAACTCCTCAGCAATTTGTCCTTTAATAATAATATGTTCAATTCTTTCGACCATGAATCGATATTTTTCCACAATTTCTTCTTTCACTTCTTGTGTTAAATAATCAGAATACAAAGCTTGCATGATCAGGATATGGCGGTGTACTCCATCACGTAATGAACCAGAATGAGTTGCTTCAGTAAGCCATTCCAATTGCTTTAAAGGACTGTTATGTTTTTCCTCCGCTTGATCCACTGTATCAATGAGTACAGTTAGTAACTCAAGAATCACCGTGACGTATAGGTCCTCTTTTGATTTGAAGTAGTGATAAAACAAGCCATGACTTTGTTCAGCTTTGTTTGTAATGTCACTAATTTTTGTTGCTGCATATCCTTTAGTACCAAATAATACGATAGCGGCTTCTTTTAAATCATGTTGCCGAGTATCGCGAATCTCTTGAATCTTTTCATTCTTTCGGGGTGACATAAAGGGTTTTCAACTCACTTCTTTTTATTGATTGACTCACGAGTCAATGTTGACCAGTTTACTGTCCTGTTGGGTTTTTGTCAACTCCCAAAAAAAGTAGCGCAAGAGTAACTTGGAGAAATGTGTTGGATTTTAACCAAGCTTTATTCAATAGCGAATTTTGCAAAATAAAAACTGAAGAACAAACACCAATTGGGTTAGTCCTTCAGTCTTATATAAAATGTATTAACTATCAACGGTGTAATCTTTTTTCAACATCTTCTACAATATCTTGTACAGAGTTGCCTTCAATACTCACCACAGGAAAGTCGAATTGGTCGATATTGACATCGCTCAATGCACGTACAACGCCCATGTCATAGCCACTTAAATTTTCATCACTTGCGAACATCTTCACTTCATGACCCTTTTCCTCTAATGCTTGTTTCACATCTTCAAATGGTATTTCTACTGCAATTTTCGCCATACTCTATTCCTCCTTAGTCCTTACTTGATTTCGCTAATACTCTATAATTTCCCCACTGTCAGTTAAGTTAAACATGGCTTCTTACGGAATGCATTTATATTTGGTAATAACTAGACGATTCATTTTGTAAGAAGTGGGTATTTTACTATTACAGCCTTAGAGTCATTATATGAAATAGATTTTATAAAGGGAGTAGACGTGATTATGTTTGGGTTATCGGATCTCATTGGCTTGGTTATTTCTAGTTTCATCATTTTACCTGTCGTGACTTTTCTGCGAGAGGCAGGATATTTTGTTATCAGTGGATTATTCGGTGTAAAAAACGCCAGACTTACTATTGGTTCGGGGCCCAGGTTATTTCAATTGGGCGTTTTAGATATACGTAAGTATTATCATGTCAACAGCTGGTTTTCCTTCGATTCAGTCAAAAGAAAAAGTAATTTTGCTTATATATGTATTTATGCCGGACCTATCTTAATTAACGTAGTAGTAGCTGTCACGATGAATGCTTTGATCGCAAATGGATTCTTTGAAGACTCCAAGACATTCTGGAATCGCTTTATTTTCTACGCATTCTATTTTGTACTATACGACTCTATTCCGATGAAAACCGTAAATGGCAAACCGAATAACGGTATGATCATTTATGAACTGCTACGATATGGCAAACGTGTCGATTTCAATGAAGAACCCATTATTCCGGGGACTACAGAAGCAGATGAAATGTATCAGGAAGAAGTCGAGAAAATTGAGAAAATAGAAGAAGAGATAAAAGAAGAAATTATACAAAATGACGGCGTTCCACCCGACAAGAAAGGATGAACTGAGATGATTGTACGTGAACATGAGAAGTCATTTATCTTCGTACAACAACATCATCATGGACACCTAGCTGAAGAATTAATGAAACATTGGAAAAAGGATATGTTTCCTGATGATCAATGGCGCCCTTCTGTACTAACCGCCATTAGGAACCACGACATCGGCTGGTCTCCTTTTGACGAACAACCTTTTTGGAATGATGCGACGTCTGCACCTTTTCAATTCACCGACTTCCCTCTTCTCCCTAAAACCGTCCTTTATCGTCAAGGTATCGATGAGGTGGAAAAGATAGATCTTTACGCAGCTATGCTTTGCAGTTTTCATTATGAACAGTTTATACAAAGCAGTAACGAGAAAGCAGCACACCTTTTTATCGAGGGCGAACAAAATCGTCGAGAACGGTTGTCTAGAGAAGTCGAAGGTTTTACTAAAGAATTATTCGAAAAACATTACGCTTTGCTGCAGCTTGGGGATAATTTTTCTTTATATTGTTGTGTGAATGATTCTGGGGTCGACAAAGCGGATGAGCATGCATTTTTTCGTAACGGCATTCCTTCCTCGAGTATTTTCCATTCATTACCGATAGAACGAATTGGGATATACTTTGCAGATCAACACACTATTAAGGTAGAGGATTACCCATTTTGCTGTTCGTTTGATGTGGAAGTGAAGCAAAAGAACGTGCTGAAACAAGATATTAAGGATAAAGGATTGCAAGTAGCTTATGAAGAGGCGGACTATGAAGTAATTTCTTTTCACATTTCACCTGCACCCAAATAAAAAGTGCAGAAAGAGGTAATAACTCCCCTTTCTGCACTTCATGACTTTATTGTTTCACGCGTACTTTACTAGCAAGTTCTTTCAACGCTTCCACTTTATCTGTCTGCTCCCATGGCAATTCGATATCAGTGCGGCCAAAGTGACCGTATGCTGCTGTTTGTTTGTAGATTGGACGACGTAGGTCAAGCATTTTAATGATTCCTGCCGGACGAAGGTCAAACAATTCACGTACGAACTCCACTAATTGCGTTTCCGATAGTTTACCCGTGTCAAATGTGTTGATTGAGATAGAAACCGGGCTCGCTACTCCAATAGCATAGGCCAACTGAACTTCACAGTGCTCAGCTAATCCTGCTGCGACAATGTTCTTTGCAACATAACGTGCTGCATAAGAAGCGGAACGGTCTACTTTTGTTGCGTCTTTCCCTGAGAATGCACCACCGCCATGACGGGCATATCCACCGTACGTATCGACGATAATTTTACGTCCAGTCAGACCGGAGTCTCCTTGAGGTCCACCCACAACAAAGCTGCCAGTAGGATTAATGAAGTATTTAGTCTCCTCGTCCAACAAGTTTTTGGGAACTACTGCATCAATGACAACTTTCTTTATATCCTTCTCAATTTGCTCGAGTGTTGCTTCAGGATGATGTTGTGTGGAAATAACGATTGTGTCAATTCGCACTGGATTATTGTCTTGATCGTATTCTACCGTTACTTGTGTTTTGCCATCAGGACGTAAATAAGAAATTAGTTCTTCTTTACGAGCTTGTGCGAGGCGTTGTGCCAATTTATGAGATAGGCTGATAGGTAAAGGCATTAATTCCGGTGTTTCATTACACGCGTATCCAAACATTAGACCTTGGTCTCCTGCACCGATTGCATCTAATTCTTCATCTGACATAGAGCCTTCGCGTGCTTCAAGTGCCACGTTAACACTTGCAGCGATTTCAGGTGATTGCTCATCAATGGAAGTAAGTACGGCGGACGTTTCGTAATCAAAGCCGTATTTTGCACGAACATAGCCAATTTCCTTAACCGTATCGCGAACAACTTTTGGAATATCCACATACGTTGTCGTAGTGATTTCTCCCATTACTAATACGAGTCCAGTCGTGATACTCGTTTCACATGCCACACGCGCATTTGGATCTTCCGTTAGGATCGCATCTAAAATTGCGTCTGAAATCTGGTCGCACATCTTGTCAGGATGGCCTTCTGTAACTGATTCTGATGTAAACAGTCGACGGTTTGTCATTTTGTTTCCCCCTATATTAAGCATCATGATACGGTACTCTCATAAGTCCCTGGTAAAGTTCCACGCCTAGACGTCAAGCATATACCATAAGGATTCAGGGCTAGACAATATAAAAAGCCCTCTACTCATATTCAATCCATGAGTAAAAGGCAAAATTTCACGCGCAGCACCTTTCACTCTTATCGTCCAAGGAATTAAACCTTGCTTCAGGTTTGGCACCTTCGCGTTAGACTTATGTCTATTGCAGGTTGCCGGGTTTCACAGGGCCTGTACCCTCCACCAACTCGGGATAAGAGTATCCGTTCATGACACATCGTATTAAAAAGTTTAGATTTTGTCAAATTTTTTATCCTAAATCACTTGAGTTTTCCATTAGTATAGATTAATATTCTTAATGTGTTATACTATTTACGAATTAGGATATTCTCATCAAGATCAAAATAAATCGACTACGCAAAGGACGGTATGTAAACATGATATCTGCAAAAATTGATGATAGTTTAAAAAGTCTTCTTAGTGGAAGCAACGTGACGATCCAAGCGTCTGTGGCGGAATTAACAGAAAAAGCAGTAGCAAGAAACGAAGCTAAACTTTCTGCTGATGGTGCAATCACTGCACGTACAGGTAAATATACAGGACGCTCACCTAAGGACAAATTCATCGTTGAAGATGCAGTGTCTAAGGATAAAGTAGATTGGGGTAGTACGAACAGTCCGATTTCAGAAGAGATCTTTGATTCATTATACACGAAAGTCATCGATCATTTGAAGGTAAAAGATGAACTCTTTGTATTTAAAGGGTTTGCAGGAGCAGATAAAGACTCTCAATTGTCTATCCAAGTAATTAATGAATTAGCTTGGCAAAATCTGTTTGTTCACCAACTATTCATCCGTCCTACCGAAGAAGAATTAAAAGCACATGAATCGCAATTCACTATTTTGGCTGCCCCTTCATTCAAAGCGGATCCAAAAGTGGATGGCACAAACTCTGAAACGTTCATCATTGTTTCGCTTGAAAAACGAATTGTCTTGATCGGTGGAACAGAGTATGCTGGAGAAATGAAAAAATCTATTTTCTCCGTTATGAACTTCTTGCTTCCTGAGCAAGATATTCTATCTATGCACTGTTCAGCAAACGTTGGAGAAGAAGGCGATGTCGCTCTATTCTTCGGACTTTCTGGAACAGGTAAAACTACACTTTCAGCAGATGCTAACCGTAAACTTATTGGAGACGATGAGCATGGATGGTCTGATAATGGCGTATTTAACATTGAAGGTGGATGTTACGCAAAATGTATCAACCTTTCTGCCGAAAAAGAACCTGAAATTTTCGGAGCAATCCGTTTCGGCGCTGTTTTAGAAAACGTTGTATTGGATGAAGTAACGCGCATTCCAGATTATGATGATAAATCACTAACAGAAAATACACGTGCTGCTTATCCAATCGAAAATATCGATAATATTGTGACACCGTCTGTTGCGGGTCACCCGAAGAATATCATCTTCCTTACGGCTGATGCTTCCGGCGTATTGCCTCCGATCTCGATTCTTACAAAAGAACAGGCAATGTACCACTTCTTGAGCGGTTTCACTTCCAAACTTGCTGGAACTGAACGTGGAATTACTGCTCCTGAACCAACATTCTCTACTTGCTTCGGTTCACCGTTCTTACCACTTCCTGCAGCAACATATGCAGAGATGCTTGGAAAGAAAATCGATGAGCACGGTTCAAAAGTGTTCCTTGTGAATACAGGTTGGACTGGCGGAATTTACGGTGTAGGTTCACGTATGAACTTGGGCTACACACGTTCAATGGTACGCGCTGCAATCGCTGGTAAATTGGATAATGTAGAAACAAAGAAAAACGAAATCTTCGGATTGAACATGCCGCTTGAAATCGAAGGTGTACCGAGTAATGTTCTACACCCTCGTTATGCTTGGGAAGATCCGAACGAATACGATAAAGAAGCAAATCGCTTAGCTGATGCTTTCCGTGAGAACTTCAAGAAATTCTCACATGTTTCAGAAGACATCGCAATCAAAGGCGGACCTCCTGTCATTAAATAATGTTATATGAAAGAGGCTGACCAGGAATTCCTGATCAGCCTCTTTTTTGGTTTTAATTTTCTTATGGCATTGGGTGTATGGCAGTTTGGCTAGTTGTTTTAATCGTCGAAGTGTTGTCGGATTATGCTGTTAAGAGTGCGTAATAAGCGGCATGGGGTTGTGGTTGTGGTTGTGGTTCTTGCACGTTCATTTTCTTTTCCTGTTTGATCAGTAGTTTGTGGTTTAGCTGCCTATGTAAGCGGTAAGTCCATTGTCCCCACTTCGGCGCTGGTGGATGGCTTTCGCGATGAGCCTACCACAGCAGGCGCCTTCGTTGGATTGGGTGTAGGGCAGTTCGAGTAGTTGTTTTTACTCGTTAAAGTGCTGTCGGATTACGTTTCTGTTTAAAGTACGTAATAAGCGGCACTGAGTTGTGGTTCTTGCA